>NZ_JBDNGU010000168.1:0-15404 GCF_041689105.1 Polaromonas sp.
CGGCGCCGTCCAGGCCATTGGCAAGCAGGCAGGCATAAGCTTCGTGCAGCGGGTGGCCGCTGTCGTCAAGTTGGGTTCTTTGGGCCATGTGAAATTCGTACTCTCTGTTGTTCCAGGTTTGCCAGTTGCTGTCGGGGGGGGCCTCCGGCGGCCTGGCAGGGGCCTGATTAAAAAATCCCAAAACCAGAAACTTCCAAACAGGTTCAGTTTCCATGGTCGGGGAAATTACAGAACGAATGTTGCACTACCGTGTCAAAACTTAAGTGCTGTCTTAGCTTGTCAGCCTAATGCCTTGATGTTAATGTTGTTTTGTCGAAAATTCGCTTTGAGGTTTTTGTGCGGACAAGCAGAATAAAATTTGATGCAGACCGAGCACCGGAGGCTCACATTCCCATGAATCATCCTCGCCGTTGGCGTATCGGTGCCGTCGCGGCTGCCATTGCCTTGTCCGGCAGTTTTGCCAGTTTGCCGGTTCTCGCCCTCGGTTTGGGTCGCATCACCGTCCAGTCAGCCCTCGGGGAGCCTTTGCGGGCAGAGATTGATATTGCCGAAATCAATGCCGAGGAAGCCGCCAGTTTGCGCGCCAGCGTCGCCAGCGCCGATGCCTTCAAGGCCGCCGGCCTGGAGTACACCGCCGCCATCACGAATATGCAGATCAGCCTGCAACGCCGCCCGGATGGCCGCTCCTACCTGCGCTTGAGCAGCGACCGGCCCGTCAGTGAACCTTTTGTTGACCTGATCCTGGAAGCCCGCTGGGCATCCGGGCGCATCGTGCGTGACTACACGATGCTGTTTGATCCGCCCAACTTGCGTCAGGCCGGTCCGGCGCCCATGCCTGCGCCGACCCCACCCATGGTGTCGCGGCCACCTCCTCCTCCTCCTCCTGCTGCCGCCACCCTCCCGCCAGCGCCACCGCCAGCACGTGCCGCAGCGCCTTACTCGCCCCCGCCTGCGCCGGCCGTGCGCGCGCCGTCTCCCCCGCCTGTCGCAGCCAGGGCACCTTCGGCCGATGGCCAGAATGTCACCGTCAAAACCGGCGATACCGCCGGCAGGATTGCCGCACAAAACAAACCCGCCAGCGTGTCGCTGGACCAGATGCTGGTGGCATTGCTGCGCAGCAACCCGGATGCCTTCATCGGCGGCAATGTCAACCGCCTCAAAGCTGGCGCCGTGCTGGAGATGCCGGGCGCTGACCAGGCCGAAGCTGTCTCCGCCTCAGAGGCGCAGCGAACCATCGTCGCGCAAAGCAAGGACTTCAATGAATTCCGCCGCAAGCTGGCCGAGGGCGCACCCGCCACCCAGTTGGCCGGCGCCGACCGCCAGGCCACAGGCCGGGTTCAGGCCAAGGTCGAAGACAAAGCCCCCTCTGCAACCACCCCCGACAAGTTGACCCTGTCCAAAGGCGCGGTACAAAGCAAAGCGGCGGCAGAAGAAAAGATTGCGCAGGACCGCCAGGCCAAGGAAGCCGCCGACCGCGTGGCCCAGCTGTCGAAAAACATCAGCGACTTGAACAAGCTGGGCGGCGCTCCCTCCAGTCCGGCCGTTGCCCCCGCTGTCCCCGCCATGCCGACCCCGGCAGCCTCCCCCGCGCCGGGCGTGGCTGTGGCAACACCCGGCGCCTTGGCTGGCGCCGCGCCTGCCGCTTCGGCACCTGCTACGGCCATGGTTCCTGCCACGGCGACCGTTGCAACACCCGCGGCCAGCGCTCCGGCAGCCATGGCCTCAGCCCCAGCCGCTGCACCTGTCAAAAAACCGGTCACGGCACCGCCTCCGCCCGAGCCCAGCCTGATCGACGAACTGCTGGAAAATCCGTTGATCCTTGCCGGAGGCGCTGCCTTGCTGGTCCTGTTGCTGGCGCTGGGTATTTACCGTGCCCGCCGGCGCAATCATACCGTCGCCGTGGACAGCTCCTTCCTCGAAAGCCGCTTGCAGCCCGACTCCTTCTTTGGCGCCAGCGGCGGCCAACGCATCGACACCAACGAAGCCAATGTCACCGGCTCGTCCATGGTGTATTCACCCAGCCAGCTCGACGCCGCTGGCGATGTAGACCCTGTGGCTGAGGCCGATGTCTACCTGGCCTATGGGCGCGACCTGCAGGCCGAGGAAATCCTCAAGGAAGCCATTCGCGTCAGTCCGACCCGACTGGCCATCCATGCCAAGTTGATGGAAATTTATGCAAAACGGCGCGATACCGCCGCTTTCGCAGCAGTTGCGGCCGAGGCGTTCAACATGACCCGCGGCCAAGGTGCGGAATGGGCGCACATGGCCGAAATGGGCAGTGAGCTGGACCCCACCAACCCGATGTACCAGCTGGACGGCCAGCCGTCGCCCGCCATGGGCGCTGCGGCTTCTGCTGCCGCAGCGGGTGTTGCCAGCGCCTCGTTTGCGTCCCAGCCCACGCCGCAGCCCCTGCCGGCAATGGCCGAGCCGGACGTCCCGGCGGTGGACTTCGACCTGGATCTCGATTTCTCCATGGGTGACGACGAACCCGCGGCTCCTGCCCCAGCGCCTGTGGCATCTGTCCCACGCACCGAGCAGACTCTGGCCCTGCCGACCATTGCACCGGCCGCTCCAGTCGACAACGGGATGGACTTCAGCTCGGCGACACTGGCCATGCCGGCTGCGGCACCCGCTCCAGCGCTGGCGCCACTGCCGACCATGGACGCCGGCCTGAGTTTCACCACCGAGGAGCCGCCGTACAGCACGGCAGCCACCCCGCTGGACACCTCCAGCGGCATGCTCGAATTCGACATGGGCGCACTGTCACTGGATCTGGACGGCCCGACCACCGAAAGCCAGGCCATAGCCCCTGCGCCGGCTTCTGCGTTCGCCCCGGGCATGGAAGACCCGCTGGAAACCAAATTTGCGCTGGCCGAGGAGTTCCGCGCGATTGGCGACGTCGATGGCGCGCGTTCACTGGCCGAGGAAGTGCTGGCGCAGTCGAATGGTTCGCTCAAGGCCAAGGCCCAGGCTTTCCTCAACGCCTTGTCGTGAGTGCGGCATGAAACTGCCACGCTGACGGCCTGCCACTTTTGCGCCAGGCGCTGACCGTGAGGATCGCTCTGGGTCTGAGTTACAGCGGCAGCTCCTACGAGGGCTGGCAGAGCCAACTGTCCGGCAACACCGTGCAGGATCAGCTCGAAAAAGCGTTGGGCAAGTTTGCCAACCTGCCGATACGCACCCTGTGCGCCGGACGCACCGATGCCGGCGTGCACGCGCTGATGCAGGTGGTGCATTTCGACACCGACCTGCAGCGCGAACTGCCCTCCTGGGTGCGCGGCACCAACGCCTTTCTCCCTCGCGATATCGCGGTGCAGTGGGCGCGCGAGGTGCCTGCACAGTTTCATTGCCGTGGCAGCGCCATCAGCCGGCGTTATGCCTACGTGCTGCTGGAGTCGCCGGTGCGCCCCAGCGCCGAGACCGGACGGGTCGGCTGGGTGTACCGCCCGCTGGACGGCGCGGCCATGCGCGAGGCAGCGACACACCTGATCGGCGAACACGATTTTTCATCTTTTCGCGCCGCCCAGTGCCAGGCAAAAACGCCGGTCAAGACCATCAGCCGCATCGACCTGTCGCAGCGCGCGGGCACCGGGTCCAGCTATTGGCGCTTTGAATTTGAAGCCAATGCCTTTTTGCACCACATGATCCGCAACATCATGGGCTGCCTGGTCGCCATCGGCCAGGGCCAGCAGCAGCCGGGCTGGCTAGCCGAGGTACGGGACGCCAGACGCCGGGATGCGGCCGCGCCGACCTTCTCGCCGGACGGCCTGTATTTTCTCGGCCCGGTTTATGAAGACCTTTATGGCTTGCCGACACGCACGGCAGCCTATGATTGGTTACCTTGACTACCCACACGCTTTTCACTTCGTGCAATACGCTGCCCCCCTGGTGGGCCGCTGCGCCTGCGGCCCGGCCAAGCCGGTTCCGCGGCCCCTGCTTGAATGAAGTGCTCCTGTGCTGTCCTCCGACCAAGGCTGGCTTATGACCTCTTCTGCGCCCCAGCGCACACGCATCAAGATCTGCGGCCTCACGCGGGAAGAAGACATTGATGCGGCAGTGGCCGCAGGTGCCGATGCCGTCGGTTTTGTCATGTACGAAGCCAGCCCGCGTCACGTATCCGCCGAGCGGGCCGCAGAACTCGCCAGCCGGCTACCGCCTTTCGTCACCCCCGTGCTGCTTTTCGTTAATGAAAGCGCTCCTGAAATAATAGCTGCCTGCACCCAGATACCAATGGCTTTGCTGCAATTTCATGGCGATGAAACGCCTGAAATGTGCCTTCAGGCAGGCAGACCCTTCATGCGGGCCGCGCGCATCCCGCTTGATGAAAATCCCGCAGCTGGTGAAGCCCGCTTTGATCTCGTAAAATACGCGCAGGACTTCAAAGCCGCCCAGGCCATCCTGCTCGACGCCCATGTCGAGGGTTTTGGGGGCGGCGGAAAAACATTCAATTGGTCACTTCTTCCTCCAAGCGTCAACGCTCACCTCGTTTTGTCTGGTGGATTGACGCCTGCAAATGTGATCGATGGCATTTTGCAAGTCCGGCCGCGCGGTAAAACGCTGGCCGTTGATGTGAGCTCCGGTGTCGAGATTTCCAGGGGAATCAAAAGCGCCGACAAGATCAATCAATTCGTCGCAGCCGTTCGCGCTGCCGACGAGCAATTTGCAAAGAATCCCCATCACCATGTACGAGTACCAGCAACCTGACGTTTCAGGACATTTCGGAATTTACGGCGGCAGTTTTGTTTCAGAGACGCTGACCCACGCGATCAACGAGCTGAAGGCCACTTACGCCAGATACCAGCACGACCCCGAGTTCCTCGCCGAATTCAACTACGAGCTCAAGCACTTTGTGGGCCGGCCCTCGCCGGTTTACCATGCGGCCCGCATGAGTCGCGAGCAGGGTGGCGCGCAGATCTACCTCAAGCGCGAGGACCTGAACCACACCGGCGCGCACAAGATCAACAACACCATCGGCCAGGCCATGCTGGCCAAACGCATGGGCAAGCCGCGCGTGATTGCCGAGACTGGCGCCGGACAACACGGCGTGGCCACCGCCACGATCTGCGCGCGTTACGGCCTCGAATGTGTGGTCTATATGGGCAGCGAGGACGTCAAGCGGCAAAGCCCCAACGTCTACCGCATGAAGCTGCTTGGCGCGACAGTTGTCCCGGTCGAATCAGGCAGCAAGACGCTCAAGGACGCCCTCAACGAGGCCATGCGCGACTGGGTCGCCAACGTGGACAACACCTTCTACATCATCGGAACCGTGGCCGGCCCGCACCCTTACCCGATGATGGTGCGCGATTTCCAGAGCGTGATCGGCGAGGAATGCCTGGTGCAGATGCCTGAAATGACAGGCGGCAAACAACCCGACGCAGTGGTTGCCTGCGTTGGCGGCGGCAGCAATGCGATGGGCATTTTCCACCCTTACATCGCCCATGAAAATACCCGGCTGATTGGCGTCGAGGCCGCCGGCGAAGGCATGGACAGTGGCAAACACTCGGCCTCGCTGCAACGCGGCGTGCCCGGCGTGTTGCACGGCAACCGCACCTATGTGCTGCAAAACGAGGACGGCCAGGTGACCGAGACGCACAGCATCAGTGCCGGACTCGACTACCCCGGCGTCGGCCCCGAACACGCCTTTCTGAAAGACATAGGCCGCGCAGAATACGTCGGCATCACCGATGCAGAAGCGCTGGCAGCGTTTCATTACCTGTGCCGCACCGAAGGCATCATCCCCGCGCTGGAGCCCAGCCATGCGGTGGCTTACGCGATGAAGCTGGCCAAAACCATGCGCTCCGACCAGTCCATCCTGGTCAACCTGTCGGGTCGGGGCGACAAGGACATCGGCACCGTGGCGGACCTCAGCCACGCGGATTTTTACTGCAGGCCGAGTTGCAAGGGGCAGTCCGTCAAAGGCGGCGACGCCCATACCGGGCAGATTGGGCAGATCATCAAGGTGACGAAATGAGCCGCATCGAAGGCACGCTGGCGACGCTCAAGAGGCAACATCGCAAGGCACTGATCCCCTATGTCACGGCCGGTTTTCCTTTCGCCGACATCACGCCCGAACTGATGCACGCCATGGTCGCCGGCGGCGCCGACGTCATCGAACTCGGCGTGCCGTTTTCAGACCCGAGCGCCGATGGGCCGGTGATCCAGAAAGCCGGCGACCAGGCGCTGGCGCTGGGTATCGGCCTGGTACAGGTGCTGGAGATGGTGCGCACCTTTCGCCAGAAAGACGGCAACACGCCTGTCGTGCTGATGGGCTACGCCAACCCGGTCGAGGCCTACGACATCAAGCGCGGCAAGGACGCTTTCGTGCGGGAGGCCTCTGCCGCTGGCGTGGACGGTGTCCTGGTGGTGGACTACCCGCCCGAGGAGTGTGCGGCTTTTGCCGCCGCCCTGCGCAGCCACGGGATGGACCTGATCTTTTTGCTCGCGCCGACCAGTACCGATGAACGCATGGCGGAGATCGCCAGTGTGGCCAGCGGTTACGTGTACTACGTCTCGCTCAAGGGCGTGACCGGCGCCGGCACGCTGGACCTGGGTGCGGTGGAGGCCATGCTGCCGCGCATACGCCAACACGTCAGTGTGCCGGTTGGCGTGGGTTTCGGCATCCGCGATGCTGTGACCGCCAAAGCCATCAGCCGGGTCGCCGACGCCGTGGTGATTGGCAGCCGCATCATCCAGCTGATCGACGGCCAGCCGCGCGAGCAGGTGGGGCCCCGGGTCCGTGATTTTCTGCGTGACATTCGCACGGCGCTGGACCAGCCGGCAGAGGTCGCGAACAGCGCATAATCCCCCTTTATTTCGAGGCTTTGCTCCCGACCGGCGCCTTGCGTGCCGGCCTCGGGGAGCACTCCACAAGGACGAACCGATGTCTTGGCTAGAAAAACTCCTGCCCCCCAAAATCAGCCCGACCAATCCGACCGAGCGCCGCAGCGTTCCGGAGGGCCTGTGGGTCAAGTGCCCCAGCTGCGAAGCCGTGCTGTACAAGACCGATCTGGAAAAAAACCAGAACGTCTGCCCGCAATGCAGCCACCACCACCGCATGGACGCGCGGGCGCGGCTGGACTTGTTTCTGGACGCCGAGGGCCGCTATGAGATCGGCCAGGAAGTTCTGCCAGTGGACCCGCTCAAATTCAAGGACAGCCGCAAATACCCCGAGCGCCTGAAAGAAGCGCTGGAGACCACCGGTGAGACCGACGCCCTGGTTGTCATGGGCGGTGCCGTACACAGCATCGGTGTGGTCGTGGCCTGCTTTGAGTTTGATTTCATGGGCGGCAGCATGGGCAGCGTGGTCGGCGAGCGTTTTGTGCGCGGCGTGCATGCCGCCATCGAACAAAAAGTGCCTTTTATCTGCTTCACCGCCACCGGAGGTGCCCGCATGCAGGAGGGCCTGCTCTCCCTGATGCAGATGGCCAAGACCAATGCCTCCCTGACCCGCCTGGCCAAAAAAGGTCTGCCTTACATCAGCGTGCTGACCGACCCCACCATGGGCGGTGTGAGCGCAGGCTTTGCCTTTGTCGGCGACATCGTGATTGCCGAGCCCAAAGCGCTGATCGGTTTTGCCGGTCCGCGCGTGATCGAATCGACCGTGCGCGTGACCCTGCCCGAAGGCTTCCAGCGCGCCGAGTTTTTGCAGACCAAGGGCGCGGTGGACTTCATCTGCGATCGCCGCGAGCTGCGCAAAACCGTGGCCAATTCCCTGGCCATGCTGCTGCGGCAACCGGCGGACGCCGTCGCCTGACGCTGGCTTTTTCCGTCCGCAAGGAGGCCAAGTCCGCTATCGAATTCATAGCTGCTAACGTTATCTGAATAAGGGCTGGAGGTACTTTTTACTCAAAACATTGGCTGCCTGGCAGGTCTGGCCGTTGAAGTACGCCAACCCCGGGCAACACCTCCGTCTTGCGACGCAGCCAGAGCCAGAGCCACAGCCACAGCCACAGCCCGAGCATGGGAAAGCACTCTCATGGGAAGATGTTGCTGAACCTTCATTTAGCTCCCGTATTTACATTCCCTTTCCCCGCTGAACCGATGTCAGAAGCCCTCACTCTTTCCTCGCTGCCATTGTTTCCCTTGGGCACGGTGCTCTTCCCCGAAGGCCTGTTGCCGCTGCGGATTTTTGAGGTACGTTACCTCGACATGATCAGCAAATGCCACAAGACCGGTGCGCCGTTCGGTGTAGTGGCGCTGACCCAGGGCTCGGAAGTGCGCAAGCCAGGAGACAGCCCAAGTGGCGACGGCTTTGCCAGCGAGGTCTTTCACACGGTGGGCACCTTGGCCACCATCACCAGTTATTCAGTGCCGCAACCCGGCCTGATAGTGATCCGCTGCAGCGGCGCCCAGCGCTTCGAAATCTCCAGCCAGGAAAAGCTCAAACACGGCTTGTGGGTTGCCGATGTGGCCCGCCTCGACAACGACCAAAGCGTCCCCGTGCCAGACGACCTGTTTGGTGCCGCCAATGCGCTGGGCAAACTGATCAAGACCCTGCAGGAGCGCGCAGTGCCACCGGAGCAAATGCCGCTGGAGCCGCCTTACCGGCTTGACGACTGCGGCTGGGTCGCCAACCGCTGGTGCGAACTGCTGCCTATGCCAGTGGAACTCAAGCAGCGGCTGATGCAGCTGGACAACCCGCTGGTGCGGCTGGAGCTGGTCAGCGATATCCTGGAAAAAACCGGCATCGCGATGTAGATCGACTGCGCCCCCCGATGCGGCCGACAACGCAGCCTAAAATTGGGGGTTTGCCGCTTTGCCCAGTCCTGCCGGCTTTTCCGGCCCGCCGCCCCGTAGGGCCCGGCCTGCCTTCCTTCTTCGAGAACTTTTTCATGTCCAACACCACCAGCCCAGCGGCCACTCCCGCGCACGACGAGAACCAGCTCATGGCCGAGCGCCGCGATAAGCTACGGGTGATGCGGCAGCACCAGGCCGAAGGCAAGGGTGTGGCCTTTCCCAACGACGTCAAGCCCGCGCACCGCGCTGAAGCCCTGTTTGCGCAGTACGACGGCAAAACCAAGGAAGAGCTGGAGCCACTGGCCGTTTCGGTGAACGTGGCCGGTCGCATGATGCTCAAACGCGTGATGGGTAAGGCCAGCTTTGCAACGCTGCAGGACGCGTCCTTTGGCCCCTCTGGCGGGCGCATCCAGGTCTACATCAACAACGAAGGTGTGGGCGAGGAGGTTCACAACGCCTTCAAGCACTGGGACCTGGGCGACATCGTGGCCGCCACCGGTACGCTGTTCAAGACCAAGACGGGAGAATTGTCCATCCACGCCACCGGTATCCGCCTCGTCACCAAAAGCCTGCGCCCCCTGCCCGACAAGTTCCATGGCGTGGCCGACCAGGAGGTCAAGTACCGCCAGCGTTATGTGGACCTGATCACCGACGCTGCGGCGCGTCAGCGTTTCGCCGCACGCAGCAAGGCCGTCTCGACCATGCGCAGCTTCATGGTGGACAACGACTTCCTGGAGGTCGAGACGCCGATGCTGCACCCGATACCCGGCGGCGCCAACGCCAAGCCTTTTGTCACACATCACAACGCGCTCGATCAGCAGATGTTTTTGCGCATCGCGCCCGAGCTCTACCTCAAGCGGCTGATCGTCGGCGGTTTCGAACGCGTGTTCGAGATCAACCGCAGCTTTCGCAACGAAGGCATTAGCGTGCGGCACAACCCCGAGTTCACGATGATGGAATTTTATGCCGCGTGGTGGAACTACCAGGACCTGATGACGTACACAGAAGACCTGATCCGCCATGCGGCCACGCAGGTTGCGGGCAGCACGCTGCTGAGCTACCAGGGCCGGGCCGTGGACTTGAGCCAGCCGTTTGAGCGCCTGACCATCCGCGAAGCCATCATCAAGCACACCGAAGCAGGCGCGAACGTGGATGACGCCGCCTGGCTGCGGGTCGCGCTCAACAAAATGGGCAAGTTCAGCGCCAAGGACAAACTCGATACACGCTCGCTGCCCAGCCTGCAGGTCATGTATTTCGAAGAAACGGTCGAGGAAAAACTCTGGCAGCCCACCTTCATCATGGAACACCCGACCGAGATCTCGCCACTGGCCCGCGCCAACGACAGCCGGCCTGAAGTGACCGAACGTTTTGAGCTGTACATCACCGGCCGCGAATTCGGCAACGGCTTCAGCGAGCTCAACGACGCGGAAGACCAGGCCGCACGTTTTCTCGCCCAGTCAGACGCCAAGGAGGGCGGCGACGAGGAAGCCATGCACTTCGACGCCGACTATGTGCGCGCCCTCGAATACGGCATGCCACCCACCGGTGGCTGTGGCATAGGCATCGACCGCTTCATGATGCTGCTGACCGACAGCGCGAGTATTCGGGATGTGATCCTGTTTCCGGCGCTGCGCCGCGAAGCCTCAGGCGGCTGAGCAAAGGCTCAGAGGAGCGTGTTTGAAGGCTGGGCTGGCAGCGCCCAGCCAGCTGGAGCGTCGCATGAAAGAAGACCTCACGAACATCGTCCAGGCCCGGCTCAGCGCTTCGGCGATGTATCCCATTGGAACGCCCAAAAGAAAAAGGGTTAGCAAGTAGATCCTGCTAACCCTTATCAATAGTGGCGGAGTGGACGGGACTCGAACCCGCGACCCCCGGCGTGACAGGCCGGTATTCTAACCAACTGAACTACCACTCCTGGTAGTGGTAACGCGTTCGCTCTTTCGAGCCAAGTCACCTGCCCTTGCGGACTGGCTGTTACCGACTTGCGCCTTGTGTCTTCGCGTCGCAGCGAAGAATTCTGGCGACCCCACGGGGATTCGAACCCCGGTACCTACCGTGAAAGGGTAGTGTCCTAGGCCTCTAGACGATGGGGTCAGAACCTTGGAACTTCCGGCAACAGGTCTTTGCTTCACAACAAGGACCTGCCAAAGACTCTCTTCAAACTTTTCGACAAAAATTGGTGGAGGTAAACGGGATCGAACCGATGACCTCTTGCATGCCATGCAAGCGCTCTCCCAGCTGAGCTATACCCCCGAATCAACCAGTCATGCAGGCTTCCCTGCAATTGTCGAGCTTCGAATTATAGCCCGAAATTCAGGCGCTTTTCAAACGGCCCAGACGCGAAATCACGTTGGCCCGGTCCATGAGCGACAAAAGCGCATCAAGCGAGGGCGTTTGCGGCCGTCCGGCCACCAGCACACGCACCGGCATCGCCAGTTGCGGCATCTTCAGGCCTGCCTCGCCCAGCACCTGCTTGATCACCGCCGCAATCCCGGCCTTGCTCCATTCGCAGTGCGCGAGCAACTCGGCGAGCCGGGCCACGGGCGGTGCGATCTCTGCCGGCACATGCGCCTTGATGTCTTCTGCGCTGACGGGTTCTTCGCTGACCAGCACATCCATCCATTCGGCAAGCTCCACCAGCGTGCTGCAGCGGTCCTTCAACAGCGCACAGGCTGCCACGCGGCGCGCCGCATCGAAGCTGGTCTGGGCGTGCGCGTTCAAAAAAGGAACGACCAGTTCGGCCAGCTTGTCGTCAGCCATGGCCTTCATGTGCTGGGCGTTCACCCAGCGCAGCTTGGCTTCGTCGAATTGCGCGGCGCTTTTGCCGAGATGGTCCAGATTGAACCACTGCAGAAACTGTTCGCGGCTGAAAATTTCATCGTCGCCGTGGCTCCAGCCCAGACGCGCCAGGTAGTTGACCATCGCGTCGGGCAGGTAACCTTCTTTCGCGTACTGCGTGACGGCCTTGGCGCCGCTGCGCTTGCTCATCTTCTCGCCCTGTTCGTTGAGCACGGTCGGCAGGTGCGCGTACACCGGCACATCCTTGCCCAGCGCGCGGAAGATGTTGATCTGGCGCGGCGTGTTGTTGACATGGTCATCGCCGCGGATCACATGCGTGATGCCCATGTCCATGTCGTCGACCACAACGCAGAAGTTGTAGGTGGGCGTGCCGTCGGGCCGGGCGATCACCAGGTCGTCCAGTTCGTCGTTGCTGATCTCGATGCGCCCCTTGACCTTGTCGTCCCAGACCACGGCACCGCCCTGTGGGTTTTTGAAACGCAACACCGGTAACACGCCCTCAGGCATGGGCGGCAGGGTCTTGCCGGGCTCGGGCCGCCAGGTGCCGTCGTAACGCGGTTTGAGCTTGTCGGCCATCTGCTGCTCGCGCAGAACGTCGAGTTCAGCGACGCTCATGTAGCAGGGGTAAACCTGCCCGGCCGCCTGCAGTTCGGCCAGCACCGCCTTGTAGCGATCCATGCGCTGCATCTGGTAGACCGGGCCTTCGTCGTAATCCAGCCCCAGCCAGCGCATGCCTTCGATGATCACATCGACAGCGGCCTGACTGGAACGCTCGACGTCGGTGTCTTCGATGCGCAGGATGAAGGCGCCGCCGGTGGAACGCGCAAAGGCCCAGGGATACAGCGCCGAGCGGATGTTGCCGAGATGGATAAACCCTGTGGGGGAAGGTGCGAAGCGGGTGCGCGTCACGGTGCTCATGCCAGGGTGTCCAGGCCGCCAAGGCCACGAAGAAGGTCGGTCTTGATGTCGTCGATGTGGTCCAGCCCGACCGCCACGCGAATCAGGCCCTGGCTGATGCCGGCGGCCTGGCGCTGCTCTTCGCTCAGGCGCCCGTGCGAGGTGGTGCCGGGGTGGGTGATGATGGTCTTGGTGTCGCCGAGGTTGGTGGCGATGCTGATGACCTGCGTGCTGTCGATCACATGGAAAGCGTTTTTGCGCGCAGCCGCAACGTCGTCGCCGCGCAGGTCGAAGGACAGCACCGCGCCGCCCACGCCGGACTGCTGCCGCATCGCAAGCTCATGCTGCGGGTGCGAAGCCAGACCAGGGTAATAAACGCGCGTGATGCCGGGCTGGGTTTCCAGCCATTTCGCCACCGCCAGCGCATTGGCAGACTGGGCCTGCATGCGGATGCCCAGTGTTTCCAGGCCTTTGAGCACGACCCAGGCATTGAAGGGCGAGAGGGTCATGCCGGCGGTGCGCACGATGGGGCCGAACACATCGACGATCAGTTTCGACGGCCCGCAGATCGCGCCGGCCATCACCCGCCCCTGGCCGTCGAGGTATTTGGTGCCGGAGTGGATCACCAGGTCCGCGCCATACTCGACTGGCCTCTGCAAGGCGGGTGAACAAAAGCAGTTGTCCACCGCCAGCAAAGCGCCTGCGCCGTGCGCCAGATCAGCCAGCGCGGCGATGTCACAAACCTCAGTCAGCGGGTTGGTCGGTGTTTCGGCAAACAGCAGTTTGGTGGCGGGGCGCAGCGCGGCCTTCCACTCAGCCACGTCAGTCTGCGAAACAAAGGTGGTCTCGACGCCGAATTTGGCGAACTCGCGGCCTATCAATGCAATGGTCGAGCCGAACATGGAGCGTGAACACACCACATGGTCACCGGCCTTGAGCAGGCCCATACACATCATGAGGATGGCACCCATGCCGGTGGACGCGCCTATGGCCGCTTCAGTGCCTTCCATGGCGGCCAGCCGCCGCTCAAAGCTCGTCACGGTCGGGTTGGAGGTTCGGCCATAGGTGTAGCCTTCCTCGGTGCCGGCAAAACGCCGCGCCGAGGTTTCGGCATCAGGCTGCACAAAGCCGCTGGTCAGGTACAACGCTTCGGAGTTTTCACCGTGCTGGCTGCGCTCCTGCGCGACGCGCACGGCCAGCGTGTCGCGGTGCAGATTGTCGGGGAGTTCTCTGGAGGTCATGCTCAGGCTTCCTGCGGATTCGGCAAAGCCAGGCGTGAGACATCGACCTCGCCCTCTTCGCTGCTGTCCACCCGGCCTGCGTTCATGATGGCAATGCTTTCCGGCGTGATATCGCCGGTGATGTACACGCCATCGAAACACGAGGCGTCAAAACCGTCAAGCTTGTTGTTGAGCGAGCCGATAGCGCGTTTCATGCCTTCGACGTCCTGGTAAATCAGCGCGTCGCAGCCAATGGCGACGCGGATTTCCTCAACCGTGCGGTCATGCGCAACCAGCTCGTCGGCCGTCGGCATGTCGATACCGTAGACGTTGGGGTAACGCACCGGCGGCGCAGCGCTGGCAAGGTAGACTTTTTTGGCGCCGGCATCACGCGCCATCTGCACGATCTCCCTGGAGGTCGTGCCGCGCACGATGGAGTCATCAACCAGCAACACGTTGCGGCCCTTGAACTCGCTGGCAATCACATTGAGCTTCTGGCGGACAGATTTTTTGCGCACGCCCTGGCCAGGCATGATGAAGGTGCGGCCGACATAACGGTTTTTCACAAAACCTTCGCGGTAGGGAATGCCCAGCAGGTGCGCGAGCTGCGTGGCGCTCGGCCGGCTCGATTCGGGGATCGGGATGATCACGTCAATTTCGTTGGGCGGCACGGTGGAGACCACACGTTTGGCCAGCGTCTCGCCAAGGTTCAGCCGCGCCTGGTAAACCGAGATGCCATCGAGCACAGAATCAGGCCGCGCCAGGTAGACAAACTCAAAGATGCATGGCTTGAGTTGCGGATTCACCGCGCATTGCTCGGCATGCACCGTGCCTTCCAGATCGACAAACACGGCCTCGCCAGGCGCGATGTCGCGCTCGAACTGGTGTGCCGTGCCCTCCAGCGCCACCGACTCGCTGGCGACCATGACCGTGCTGCCGCTGTCGTTCTGGCCGCGGCCCATGCACAGGGGACGGATGCCGTAAGGGTCACGGAAAGCCAGCAGGCCATGGCCGGCAATCAGTGCCACCACGGCGTAAGAGCCTTTCACGCGTTTGTGCACGCCGCGCACAGCAGCAAACACGTCCGCCGGCTTGAGCGGCAGGCCACGCGTGGTTTTCTCCAGCTCATGCGCCAGCACGTTGAGCAGCACCTCGGAGTCGCTGTCGGTGTTGATGTGGCGGTGATCGGTGGTGAACAGCTCGGCCTTGAGTGCCGCCGCGTTGGTCAGGTTGCCGTTGTGCGACAGCACCAGGCCAAAGGGCGCGTTGACATAAAAGGGCTGGGCCTCGTCTTCGCTGTAGGCATTGCCTGCGGTCGGATACCGCACCTGGCCCAGACCGACGGAGCCGGGCAAGGCGCGCATGTTGCGGGTACGGAACACGTCTCGCACCATGCCCTTGGCCTTGTGCATGAAAAACTTGCGTCCCTGCTGCGTGACGATGCCTGCGGCGTCCTGCCCGCGGTGCTGCAGCAGCAGCAGGCCGTCATAAATCAGCTGGTTTACCGGGGCGTTGCTGACAACACCAACTATTCCGCACATAAATTTCCGTTCATCTTGATCAATGGATCATTCATCAGAGGTATTTCGCAAACTGTTCCGGCAAAAGTGGCTTTAGCCCCTTGAGTGCCGCCGTCGAGACTTCCGCGCCTTTGGACTCCTGCCACCACGGAGCGTTTTTGAAAGCCGTCATGTTGATCACCACCGTCACCGCCAGCAACAGAATCACCCCACGCACCACACCAAAAGCTGC
>NZ_JBDNGU010000169.1:0-63374 GCF_041689105.1 Polaromonas sp.
GCGACGCACCGACGCGCCACGGCGCAATACGCGGCAGCGGCTGACCATTGCTCAGGTTGGTAGCGCGTACCGCATCACCTCGCAGTGCCAGGTCCAGCTGCGAGGCCCCCTCCAGCAAACGGATGTTGCCGCTGGCCTCAACGCCCGTGAAACGCGCCCTCACCTGCTCGTAGCGGAACTGTGCGAGCGCGTTGAACTCGGCACCCGATGCGGTGAAGCCCGGGTTGCCTGCATCTTCTACCGGGTTGAGCTCGCCGTCTTCGGCATTGCGTGTGACCCCGGTTGTCTGGTTCAGCGCGATGTAGTTCTTGAAGCGGCTCACATAGGTGTTGACCTTGAAGCTGTGACCGCCCCACTTCCAGGCGGCGCCCAGGTCGATGTTGTTCGACTGCTCTTTCGCCAGGTTGGCGTTGCCCACTTCATAAGCTGCAGTGGCGAGGTGCGGGCCGTCGGCAAACAGCTCATAGTCCTTTGGCGCACGCTCGGTGTAGGCCAGGTTGCCGGTGAGCTGCCAGCCCGGCGCGGCATTCCACAACGCGCCAAAGGCATAACTACCGGGTTTGAAGTCTTTCACAGCAGGGGTGAAGCGCGCCACCAAAGGGTTGCCGAAGGACTCAACTTTCACCGACTCCAGCCGCCCGCCCAAGCTCAGTTTGCCCCAGCCGGTGCCCAGCTCTTCATAGGCAAACACGGCCGACTGGGAGGTTTTGCTGAAGGGGGCAAAAGCCTCGGTGCCATCGGCAGAAAAGCGGTTGAAGTCGGTCTGCAAACCCAGCACGCCGTCGATGTTGCCGAGCTTCGCGTGGCGCGCCTCCAGCCGGAAATCGCTGCCCCTGTTCTTGAACACGGTGCCGACCGTGGCGCCTTCGAACTCGATGTGCCGGTAGTCGGTCTGGCTGTACTGGCCCTTGATGCTTTGAAACGGCCCGCCCAGGTTGCGCAATTCGCCTTCAATCGCGTACCGGTCGGACTTCATTCCGATGGTGACTTCGTCTTCGGCCACGGTGCCATAGGTGCTGCGGTAGTTGCTGGCCGATGCACCGAGGTAGCCGTTGTCGAAAAACACCGAGCCGCCGACCGCGCCGCCGTTTACGTCGCTGGCGGAATTGCAGATGCGCCGCGCCGTCGTCGTGACACCAGCCTTGGTGCAACTGAGGTCGCGCGGCACATTCACGTCACTGGTCTGGCGGTCAAAAGCATCAACATGCAGGCTGTAGCGCTGGTTGCCACCTTCCAGCAGCACGCCCTTGCCCCGCTCTGAATTGCCGCTGGCGGCATTGACATGCAGCTTGCCGCTGATGCCACCCTTTTCGTCAAACTGAGGCTCGCGCGGAATGCGGTTGTCGATCACATTGACCACGCCGCCAACCGCGCTGCCGCCGTACAGCAAGGCACCGGGCCCGCGCAAAACCTCGATGCGCTCGGTGCTCAAGGGGTCGATGGTCACCGCATGGTCGTAGCTGAGGCTGGAGGCATCGAGCGAGCCCCCACCGTTTGCCAGGATACGGATGCGGTCGCCGTCCAGCCCGCGGATGATGGGCCGGCTGGCGTTGGGGCCGAAGTAGGTGCTGCTGACGCCGGGCGTGCCGTCCAGCGTCCCGCCCAGTGTGGTTTTGGAGCGCAGCAGCAGGCCGTCGCCCGAGTACTGCGTAGCCGGTGCGATCAGGTCAGCCGCACCGAGCGGGTTGCCGGTGACGGTGATTTGCTGGAGGCTGGGCGGGGAAGTCTGCGCGTGCGCAGCCTGGCCAGCCAGCGCAAACAGGGTCAGGGTGGCGGTGCCGATGGCACTGCGGGGAAATGATTTTTTCATGAGGGCTCACTGAATCGGGGAGGACACGCCAACGGGCAGCCATGCAGGCGGCGCGGTCAGCAAATTCGGGGGGATTCAGAAAGCCAGGGGTGGGCCGCGTGCTTCAAAAAACGCGGCCCGGCGGGCGAGTGCCTCGCCCTCAAGAAAGTAAAAGAGGAAAGAGGCCAGCACCATGGGAAGTGCCATCAGGGGCAGGGCCGGCAGCACATCGCTGTGGCCAAGCTGGTCGTACACACGGCAATCGGACGCATCGGCATGCGCCGAGAAAAGTTCGTCCAGCCAGCCGTGGTCATCGGCGTGACCGTGCGCATGGTCGCTCGCGTCCAACGCGGCGGCATGCGCTACCTGCGCGACGCCGCCAGTGCCATGCACCAGCCCGTGCATCAGACCCAGCATGGGCGCGAGCAGCAGCACCAGGGCAAGAAAGCTCCAGACAGCCCGCTGTGCCATGCGCCTGATCAACATGCCTGCACGCCCCGTTTACTTCACCGTCACCGCATCGTTGATGCGGTAGTAGAGGCCGTAGGGGTCATCGTGCAGAACCTGCAGCCGGCCTTCCACCACCACCGGCTCCATGCTGTATTTGACCGGCGTTTTGGTCTTGACCTCGACCATGCTTTCAGGCCCACCCGGCAGACAGAAGGAGCAGGTCAGCGGCACCGACGAGAGCAGAAAGTGGCGCTGCTTTTCACCCGGCTCCAGCGGCATCATGAAGCCCTGGATACGCTGCGTCTTGCCGTTCATGCCGAGCTGGCTGGCAGTGAACACCGGCAGGATGCGGTTCTTCTCGTTTTTGGTCTTGACGTCGGTGAGCATTGACCAGGCCACCACGTCCTCGCGCGGGGTCAGCGGCGCGAACGGGCTGTTGGCGCCATGCACGCCGGCGCCCTTCCCAGCCACACCGTCGATGCTGCCCGGCAGGATGGAGGTGCCAGGCGCGGGCGGCTTGCTGGCGCCCGGCGGCAGGGGAGAACTCAGCTGCGCGTGCGCAGCACCGGCGGTGAGCAGCAGGCCCAGCAACAGCGGCTGAAGCTTGGGAACAATGCGTGCAGAAGGGGTCATGATTTCTCCAGGGTGCCGGGCTAGGTTCAATGCGCGTGTTTCATTCCGCAGTATTTGCCGACCGCCAGCCCCTTGCAAGAGGCCTGCAGGTCTTTCATGCAGATGTCCTCCTTCTTGCCGGACTCCAGGCACCTGGCAGCAGCCTCGTGCGCAGCGGCCATGGCGCGGTGGCGCTGGATGTCTTCTTTGGCCTCCTTGTCGCTGTGCTGCGCATTCGCTATCGAAACCGTAGCTGTCAGCGCAATCGTGGCAAGGGCTGCAAGCATTTTTGATACAAATTTTTTCATGATTTCACCTTGACTGCAAAAGTTCAAACACATTGACCCGGTAGGCCTCGTACGCGGGCAGCAGCGCGGACAGCAGCGCCACACCCACGGCCAGCGCCGGCACCCCCCACAGCCCGGGCGGCCACGACAAGGCGCCGACCAGAACAGATTTTTCAAGCTGCAGCAGCCAGCCCAGCAGCGCCATCAGGCCCTGCCCCGCCAGCATACCGATCAGCGTCGCCAGCAGTGCCAGCCACAGCGCCTCGCACAGCAGCAGCGCGGCCACCTTGCGCGGCGGCGCGCCCAGCATGCGCAGCAGCGCCAGGTCGGCGCGGCGCTCGCGCACCGCGCTCCACAGCGCAATGAAAACACTGAGCCCGGCGGTCAGCAGCAACACGCCGGCCAACGCGCGCAACACGTCGGTGCCCACGCCGATCAGATTCAGCAGGCGGGTGATTTCCAGCGCCGGTGCGGCAGCCTGCATCTCGGTAGTGGTGTTCACAAAGCGCGGAAACGTCACCGCCGCCAGCGGCGTGCGGTATTGAATCAGCGCCAGCGTGACCTCGCGCTCTTCTTCCAGCGCCTGTTTGTCTTCCGCATCCAGCGCGGTATCGCCCTCGTGCATTTTTTCGTGCACCTGCCAGACCGATTCCTGCGCGGTCAGCACCAGCCGGTCCAGCACCGAGCCGCTGGCAGCCAGCACGCCGCTGACCACATAAGGCGCCTGGTCGTGGCTGGCGCCGCCGCTGCCCAGGCCGTGGCTGCCAACAAACCGGTCGCCGGTTTTCAGGCCGGTCTGCGCCGCCACCTGCGCGCCTATCACCGCCTGCAGCGGCGCGGCCCAGACGCTGCCCTGCGCAAAGCTGGCCTGGTAATGCGCGATGTAGGCTGGAATGGTACCGACGATGCGGAACCCGCTGATGCTGTCGCCCAGGCTCAGGGGAATCAGCTTGGCCACCTGCGGGTGCTGCTCCAAGGCTTTGACCGCCGCAAGCGGCACATTGCCGGTTGGCACGTCCAGGTGAAACACGCCAGACAGAATCAGTTGCATCGGGCTGCCCTTGGCGCCCACCACCACGTCGATGCCAGCCAAATCGCGCTCGAACGCCTTGTCGATCTGATGGCTGACCAGCAGCACAAAACTCAGCGACGCCAACCCCAGGCTCAGCAACAGCAGGTTCAGGCCCGCCGCCAGCGGCCGCGACCACAAAAATCGCCAGGCGAATGCTACTGTTTTCATAGCTATTGACGCCTAAGGGATAAGGGCTGGAAGCCGATTTGACTATCAAGATTGGCCGCCACCCGTGCATCGTGCGTGGCGATCACCAGCGTGGCACCGTGGCGCCTGGCCGTCGTCTGCAACAGTTGCACGGCCTTCGCGGCCGCGTCGTCGTCCAGGCTGGCCGTCGGCTCGTCCGCCAGGATCACCTTGGGCTGCATCAAGACAGCACGCGCCAGTGCCACGCGCTGCGCCTGACCGCCCGAGAGCTGGGACGGCTTGCGTTGCGCCAGCTCGTCCACACCGAGCGCCGTCAGCGCCTCGTGGATGCGTGGGTCGTCCTGGGGCAAACCGGCCGCCCACTGTGCCATCGCCAGATTGGCGTGCACCGTCAGCGCGTCGCTCAAATGCAGTTTCTGCGGCAGAAAACCAATCGTTCTGGCACGCCAGGCGTCACCGGCGACCTTGCCCAGGGCCTGCATCGACTGCCCGGCGACGCTGATGTCGCCCGCCGTCGGCGCCAGCAGCCCCGCAGCCAGTGCCAGCCAGGTCGACTTGCCCGCGCCGGATGCACCGCGCAGCAGCAACACCCCGCCCTGCGCCACGTCGATGTCCTCAAAACGCAGCGCCGAACCACCGGCGTAGCCATAGGCGAGTTGACGCGTGCTGATCATGAAGCCGCGCTCCGCTGGTGAGGGCCGTCCGGACTTGCCGTCGCGCATTCGGCGCACACGCCGCGCACCGCAAAGTCCAGGCTCATGCCCTCATAACCCAACGCCTTGAGCGCCTCCAGCGCTGTTTGCGCCGCCCGCTCCAGATCGTCCGCGCTGGCCTGCAACGCAGTTTCCAGTGGGCTGTCGCGGTGGCAGCTCTGGCATTCAAAGTGCGGCATTGCATGCACACCAGCCGGCATCGCCTGGTAACGCCGCACCCGGTTGGCGTCCACGCGGCATAGCAGCAGGCCAACTTGTGTGAGGCGGTCGATCAGGCGGTAAAGCGTGACGCGATCCAGGCTCTCCCCCTCGCCCTTCCAGGTCATTGCTGACAGAGCCTGTCCCGGACTGGGTCCGGGAATCCGCAATCCAGGCTGTTCTTCCCCTGTGGCCAGCGCCGCCTGCAACTGGGCATGGGTGTAACTGGTGTCCGGATGCGCCAGCAGCCAGCCCAGCACACGGCGCGCAGCATGGGTGCGCCGAAGTCCATGGGCGGACAGCAGGGCATCTATGGGGTCTATGGCGTTGTCGGAAAGGTTGGAGGCCATTTGCTTTGGGAATTTGTGCGTAGCCAGAGTGACCACGCACGTTAACGCAATTTGGTTGCATTATCACCGACTCTTGGGCCCGATTGGCCGTACCGACGCAGGCAGGCCCTTCTTTTTTTCAGCCAGAACCTGGCAAACGCCGCTTCACCGCGCCGCCAGCGCAGCAGGCCAAAGAGGCTATTCAGCGCGGAATTTACGGCGCTTCACACCCAGCGGCGAACGCGCGTTTTATATGCCGCATAACCGTCGCCGAAGATGGACGACAGCACGCGCTCCTCCGGGTCAATCTGGAAACGATTGATATACACCACATAAAGAAACAGAAAGACCAGCGTCGGCGGGCTGGCCAGGAAAGCCGCCCAGCCCAGCAGCGTGAGCAGCAGGCCAAGGTACATGGGGTTGCGCGTGAAAGAAAAAATGCCGCCTGTCACCAGCGCCGATGAGGTAGCCGGCTTGAACGGGTTGAGGGTTGTTCTGGCACGCCGAAATGAAACGATGCCGGAGATGCTGATGCCTTGACCGATGACCAGCAAAACCAGCGCCGCGCTCAGGCGATAGACCAGCGGTATCGGGATGGAACCAAACAGAAAAGACGTGAGCCACATCAGCAGCGCGATGACCAACGCTACCGCGGGCGGGGGGATTTTGAGTTCAAATGTGGTCATAGCGGGGAGCTCCAGGTTCGACGATGATGCCAGAGACTACGGGCTTCTAGGGAGTGCGGACAACGGGGGCAAGCTCACCCACGCTTGGCGCTGTATAAACAAGCCACCATGACAGACAAACCCAAAGTTGAAGCGCCAGCCGTTTCCCAACGTCCCACCCACCTGCATACCCACACCTTCCACGGCTTAGCGCCCGGCCCCAAGTTGCTGGTCCTGGGCGCTGTGCACGGCAATGAAGTGTGCGGCGCCAAGGCCATCACACAGCTGCTGCAAGACATCGACAGCGGGCAGCTCAACATCGAACGCGGCAGCGTGACCTTTGTGCCCGTCACCAACCCGCTGGCCCACCAGTTGCAGCTGCGCATCGGCGACCGCAACCTGAACCGCAATATGGCGCCCAGTGCGATTCCGCAAGATTTTGAAGACCGCATTGCGAATGTGCTGTGCCCGTTGCTGGATGCGCACGACGTGCTGCTGGACCTGCATTCTTTCCACACCGGTGGCGCGCCTTTCGTGATGATTGGCCCGCAGGACAACAGCGGCACGCTGGAGCCTTTCACGCACGCCGAGGCAGAAATGCGGCTGGCCGTGTGCACCGGTGCGCCGCGTATTGTGGAAGGCTGGCTGGACACCTATGCGCGTGGTGTGTCGCGGCGCGCTGCGGCGCCCACCGCCACCGGCACCGCCCGTGCGCAGACGCTGGTGACCAACCCCAACTACGGCGTGGGCACGACCGAATACATGCGCTCACGCGGCGGTTACGGCGTGACGCTGGAGTGCGGCCAGCATGACGACCCCCAGGCGGTGCAGGTCGCGCGCCGGGCAATTTTGCAGACACTGGCGCTGCTGGACATGGCATCCGTTCCGCCGGAGCCGGTACCGGCAGACCGCGAAATCCTGCGCCTGGTCGATGTGACCGACCGTGAACACGCGGGTGACAGCTTCAGCCGCGAGTGGCGCAGCTTTGACGCGGTGAAGGCCGGCGAGCTGATTGGCGTGCGCCACAGCGGCTTTCAGGTGAAGGCGCCGCACGACGGCTTTGTGGTGTTTCCGAATCCGCGCGCCGAGCCGGGGCAGGAATGGTTTTACATGGCGCGGCGCAGGCCCTGACAAACGCCGCTGAGCCGTTTCACTCCTCAGCCCTCGCGTATTCCACGAAAGCTTTGCGAAACTTGGCCAGGCAGGCTTATGTTATTGGCCCGGCGCACGCCATTGAAGGGCGGGCAGGGCCATTGGTATGAATCACGCTGCCTGCAACAAAAACTCTACTTTGACAGCCTCAAACGGAAACACAACGCCACCACCTTCCGCACGGTCTAGAACGCCTGCATTCAGCAATGCAGTAATGTCAGAGTGAACCGCTTTGACATCGCGCTGCACGCGGCGAGCCGCTTCACGAATGGACACCGGGCCGGCACCACACAAAATTTTCAACAACTCCCAGCGCTTTGCCGTCAGAACTTGCCAGAGAAGCTCTGGCGTCGCAAAACCAATCCGCGCCGAGCGTTCAGGCTTGCCAGTCTTCCAGGACTGCACAAAGTTTTCCATGGACGCTTCAGGGGATCGAACCTCAAGAACCACTGTTTTCATCGTTCCACCTCGCTATGTCAGTTTGAAAATCGGCTATTAATTTTCCGGACGTATTGAATCTGTACCTGCTCTTGCTTGCACCGAAATGGCGATGGTCACCTTTGCCGATTTCGTTGTCATACCGCACCACGCAAACCGCGTCCACGACGTAGGCCAGTCGGTACTTGTAGTCATGGGGCGAACCTGCCACGGCGGTCGGGACCCGCCAGAGAACCAGCTCGGCAAAAGACCTGTCCGAATAAACGATCCGTGTGCGCGCCAGCAGCAATGCCTTCATGTTGGAGAGTATGACAACACCCAAGAATGTTGTCAATTACTCCATCACACCATCCGAAGGCATGCCGGGGCGATGCCCTTCAACCCGGCTCAAGCCTTGGCGTATTCCGAAAATGTCTTGCGAAACTTGGCAACCTTGGGGCCAGCCACCGCCATGCAGTAGCCCTGATCCGGGTTTTTCTCGAAGAAGTCCTGGTGGTATTCCTCGGCGGCGGAATAGTTGCTCAGCGGCAGCACCTCGGTCACCACTGGCTTGCCAAACAGGTTGTCGCGGTTCAAGGTGTTGACCATGTCTTCGGCCACCTGCTTTTGTTCAGGCGTCGAATAATAGATGCCGCTGCGGTACTGTGTGCCGCTGTCATTGCCCTGACGGTTCAGCGTGGTCGGGTCATGGATGACGTAGAAGATTTCAAGAATCGCCCGCAAGCTGATCTCCGACGGGCCGTACACCAGCTTGACCACCTCGTTGTGCCCGGTGGTGCCGGTACACACCTGCTCATAACTCGGCTTGTCGACGTGGCCGTTGCTGTAACCCGATTCGACATCCACAATGCCGCGCACCTGCACAAACACCGCCTCGGTGCACCAGAAGCAGCCGCCACCCAGCGTGATGGTTTCCAGGGCGCCGCCCGTGATGGGGTTTTGTTCCATAAGTTGTCCTTTTTTTACGTCAACGATCAAGAGGCCCATCATCCGGGAAAATGTCCAGTCGCTCTCCGGGTGGCCGAAAAACCCCCTGCGCGGTGTCCGGGCTCCGGTTTTTAGTGGTCAAATCAGGCTCCAGCCCTTTCCAAACAAGCGCAAGCAGCTATTAATTTGAGAGCATTCAATGATTGCACCAGGTGAACTCAAACCGGTCCTGACCACCTTGGCGCTGCCGCCCGCCTCGCTGCTGCTGTTGATCGGCCTGGGGCTGGTGCTGGCAGCACGCAGGAGGGCGTCCGGCCTGGCCCTGGTCTGGCTGGGCGCCACGCTGCTTTGGCTGCTGAGCTGCCACGCCGTGGCGGTGTGGCTGGCGCTGAACCTGCTGCCGCAGCAGACCGCCCTGTCGGTGGCCGCGCTCAAAAGCAGTGACGCCCAGGCCATCGTGGTGCTGGGCGGTGGGGTGCACCCAGTGGCGCCCGAATACGCTGGGCCGCAGGCCGCACCGGCAGCCGCCATGCGCTTGCGTTATGGCGCCTGGCTGGCGCGGCAAAGCGGTTTGCCAGTGGCTTTTGCCGGTGGCCCCGGATGGGGTGCCGCGCAGGCGCAAGCCCTGTCCGAAGGCGAAGTGGTGCGCCGCGCTGCCTTGCAGGACTACGGGCTGACCCTGCGCTGGGTGGACAGCCAGTCGCGTGACACCGCCGAAAACGCGCGCCAGTTGCGCCCGCTGCTGCAAAAAGACGGTGTTCAGCGGATTGCGCTGGTCACCCACGCGTCGCACATGCCGCGTGCGGTCAGGGCTTTCGAAGATGCGGGCTTCACGGTGGTCCCCGCGCCCATGGGCTTCATCCTGCCCAGCCGCAGCGGCTTGCTGGAATGGCTGCCGTCGTCCGATGGCCTGGAGGCGTCGCGCACGGTGCTGAAGGAATGGCTGGGCCTTTGGGCGCAGCGGTTTACCTGAGCTTTACCTCGCAACCCGCGCCGACGCGGCTTGACGGACTCGGGGTGAGTCGCTACATTAATAACCAGTCAGTCATTAAAAATGTCCCTCTCCAAATTCATCTCTGAACAGACCGCGACCCTGTCCGCCAAACGCGAACGGCGCAAGGAAGCCCGCCCCGGTGAACTGCTCGACGCCGCGCTGGACCTGTTCGTCGAAAAAGGCTTTACCGCCACCCGCGCCGAAGAAGTGGCGGCGCGCGCCGGCGTCTCCAAGGGCACGCTGTTCCTTTATTTCCAGAGCAAGGAAGAGCTGTTCAAGGCTGTGGTGCGCGAGAACATCTCCGGCCGCTTCAAGGAATGGAACGAGGAGTTCGAGACCTTTGAAGGCACGGCCGCCGAGATGCTGGCCTATTGCATGACGGTCTGGTGGGAGCGTGTGGGCGTCACCCGCGCCTCCGGCATCACCAAACTCATGATGAGCGAGGCTGGCAACTTCCCCGAGATCACCGCCTTTTATCAGCAAGAGGTCATCCAGCCTGGCCAGACCCTGATCCGCCGCATCATGCAGCGCGGCATCGACCGTGGCGAGTTCCGGCCCATGGACCTGGACTACGCCATCTACAGCGTGATTGCCCCCATGATTTTCCTGATCCTCAGCAAACACTCGGCAGGCACCTGCGGCGACCCTACGCTGCCGGGCAATGCCGAAAAATACATCGCTGCCCAGGTCGACACCCTTCTTCACGGCATCTCCACTCAAGCACCGGGCAAACAAACCGGAAAAGGCAAGGCATGAAACGCTGGATCAAATGGGCGGTTGTTGCCCTGGTTCTACTGGCCCTGGCGGCCGCCGTGCTGGGGGCGCTGTCTGCGCGCAAGACCCAGCAACAGGCGCTGGCCATCAGCACGGCCGGCAAGGCGCCGGCCGTGGTCGAGCTGGCCGCGAGTGATGTGGTGCAGGCGAAAACCCGCCAACTCAGCCAGGGGCTGGCGCTGTCCGGGCCGCTCAAGGCCTTCAACTCGGTCTTTGTCAAGGCGCGCGTGGCCGGCGAGCTGCAGGGTTTGAGCCTGCGTGAAGGGGACACGGTCAAGGCCGGCCAGGTGGTCGCGCGGGTCGACGCCAGCGAATACCAGTCACGGGTGCAGCAGGCGCAGCAGCAGGCCGAATCGGCCAGGGCGCAGGTCGACATCGTGCAGCGCCAGTTCGACAACAACCAGGCGCTGGTCAACCAGGGCTTTATCTCCAAAACCGCGCTGGACGCGTCGCAGGCCAACCTCAACGCTGGCAAGGCCAACCACAACGCGGCGCTGGCGGCGGTGGCTGTGGCAAAAAAATCACTGGACGACACGGTGCTGCGCGCGCCGCTCTCGGGCCAGGTCGCGCAGCGGCTGGCGCAGCCGGGCGAACGTGTCGGCATCGACGCCAGGGTGCTGGAGATCGTGGACCTGAGCCGACTTGAGCTCGAAGCCAGCCTCAGCGCCGCTGATGTCCTGGCCGTGCGACCGGGCCAGAGCGCCGTGCTGCAGATCGAAGGCACGGCGCAAAACGTCACCGCCACCGTGGCGCGTATCAACCCCAGTGCGCAGGCCGGCAGCCGCAGCGTGCTGGTTTACCTGAGCATCGACAACAGCACCCTGGGCCTGCGCCAGGGCCTGTTTGCGCAGGGCACGCTGGGCACAACAAAGGTGTCAGCCCTCGCCGTACCGGTCAGCGCGGTGCGCACGGACAAACCTGCATCCTATGTGCAGGTGGTGGAAAACCAGCAGGTGGCGCACAAGCCGGTCGAGCTGGGTGCCCGCGGCCAGGACACAGCAAGCGGCAGCGCCGCCGGTGAAACCATGGTGGCCGTCAAGGGACTGGCTGAGAACGCCGTGGTACTTCGGGGGGCAGTCGGCAGCCTGCGTGAAGGCACGGCCGTGAAATTCACGCAGGCCCCCGCCTGGGCTTTGCCGGCGGCACCCGCGGCGCCATCGCCCAAAGCCTTCTAAAAAGAGAAGACCCCGCCATGTGGTTCACCCGCGTCAGTCTGAAGAACCCGGTATTCGCCACCATGGTCATGCTGGCCATCGTGGTGCTGGGCCTGTTTTCCTACCAGCGGCTGCAGGTGGACCAGTTCCCGAACATTGATTTCCCGGTCGTCGTGGTCACCACCGAATACCCGGGCGCTTCGCCCGAGATTATCGAAAGCGAAGTCACCAAAAAGATCGAGGAAGGCGTCAACTCGATTGCCGGCATCAGCGCCCTGACCTCGCGCAGCTACGAAGGCATGTCGGTCGTCATCATCGAGTTCCAGTTGCACATCGACGGGCGCAAGGCAGCAGAAGACGTGCGCGAAAAGATCGCCTCGCTGCGCCCACTGCTGCGCGACGAAGTGAAAGAACCGCGTGTGCTGCGATTCGACCCGGCCAGCCGGGCCATCTGGTCAGTGGCTGTGCTGCCGGTTGCGGGGAGCGGTACCACAGCAACGGTCTCACCTACTGCTGTTGAACTGACCAACTGGGCTGACCAGGTACTCAAAAAGCGGTTGGAGAACGTGCGCGGCGTCGGCGCGGTCAATCTGGTGGGCGGCAGCAAGCGCGAGATCAACATCTACCTGAACCCGCAGGCCATGGAGGCGCTGGGTATCACGGCCGACCAGGTCGCCAATGCGGTGCGCAGCGAAAACCAGGATCTGCCAGTAGGCACCATCCGCTCGCTGGCGCAGGAACGTATCGTCAAGATCGACGCCCGCATGAAGCGGCCCGAAGACTTTGGCCGGATCATCGTCGCGCGCAAGCCGTCTGCCACGGGTTCAGCCACGGCGGTGACGGTAGCGCAAGTGGCCACAGTGCGCGACGGCTCGCAGGAAGTCGACAGCCTGGCGCTGTACAACGGCCAGCGCACCCTGCTGCTGACGGTGCAGAAAGCGCAGGACGAAAACACCATCGCCGTCGTGGATGGGCTCAACCAGGCCATTGCGGAGCTCAAGACCCGCTTACCGGCAGGCATCCGGCTGGAGCTGGTTTCCGATGGCTCCCGCCCGATTCGTGTGGCTGTTGAAAACGTGCGCCGAACGCTGATCGAAGGCGCGCTGCTGACGGTACTGATCGTCTTCCTGTTCCTGAACTCCTGGCGCTCGACGGTGATCACCGGCCTGACGCTGCCGATCTCCATCATCGGCACCTTTCTGTTCATGAACATGTTCGGCTTCACCATCAACATGATCACGCTGATGGCACTGAGCCTGTGCGTCGGCCTGCTGATCGACGACGCGATCGTGGTGCGTGAGAACATCGTGCGGCATGTGCAGATGGGCAAGTTGCCCTACCAGGCCTCGCTGGACGGCACGCAGGAGATTGGCCTGGCGGTGCTTGCCACCACTTTTTCCATCGTCGCAGTGTTCCTGCCCATCGGTTTCATGGGCGGCATCATCGGCAAGTTTTTTCATGAGTTCGGCATCACCATCGTCGCGGCGGTGCTGATATCGATGTTTGTCAGCTTCACGCTGGACCCCATGTTGTCGAGCATCTGGCACGACCCCAGCATTGAGACCCATGGCAAGCACCATGCGCCCGTGACTTTTTACGACAAAACCATAGGCCGCGTGACGGCCTGGTTTGATCGCGCCACCGACTCGCTGGCCGAAACCTACCAGCGCATCCTGCGCTGGTCGCTGGTGCACAAGCTCGCCACCGTCGGGCTGGCCGTGGTCATTTTCATCACCAGCATTTTCATGGTGCCGCTGCTGGGAACGGAGTTTGTGCCCAAGGCCGACTTCTCGGAAACCTCGCTGACCTTCTACACCCCGGTGGGCTCGTCGCTTGAAGCCACCGAGGCCAAGGCCGCGCAGGTCGAATCCATCCTGCGGGAGCTGCCCGAAGTCAGGTACACCGTCGCCACCATCAACTCGGGCAATGCCCAGGGCAAGATGTACGCCAGCATTTATGTGCGTCTGGTGGATCGCAAGGCACGCAGCCGCAGCGTGGACGAGCTGTCCAGCGTGTTGCGCGAGCGGCTCAGGCAAGTGGCCGGCATCACGGTGACCCATGTAGGCCTGCTCGACTCGGTGGGTGGCAACAAACAGGTGGAGTTTTCACTGCAGGGGCCCGACCTCAAGGAGCTGGAGCGCCTGACCCGGCTGGCTACGGAGCGCATCAGCACCATCCCCGGCCTGGTGGACCTGGACTCCAGCCTCAAGCCCGACAAGCCGACCCTGGAGATCAACGTCAAGCGCGATGCTGCCTCTGACCTGGGCCTGACGGTGTCGCAGATTGCCACCTCGCTGCGCACCCTGGTGGCCGGGCAGACCGTCGGCAACTGGCGCGCGCCGGACGACCAGACCTATGACGTGAACGTGCGCCTGGCGCCCGAAGCCCGCAATGCCCCACAAGACCTGGAACGCCTGCCCTTTTTGAGCAGCGCGATTGGCAGCAACGCCGATGGCTCGGCACGCACCGTTCGCCTTGGTCAGCTGGCCACGGTGAAAGAAACCACCGGACCGAACCAGATCAACCGGCGCGACCTCACGCGCGAAGTCGCGATCAATGCCAACGTGTACAACCGCTCAGCCGGCGAGGTCTCCGGCGACATCCGCAAAGCACTCGACGGCATCAGTTTCCCGCCGGGTTACCGCTACCAGTTCGGCGGCTCGACTAAAAACATGGCCGAGTCGTTTGGTTACGCCATCTCGGCCTTGGTCATGGCCATCCTTTTCATCTACATGATCCTGGCCAGCCAGTTCAAGAGCTTTTTGCAGCCGCTGGCGCTGATGACCTCGCTGCCGCTGACATTGATCGGCGTGGTGCTGGCACTGATGCTGTTCCGCTCGACGCTGTCGATGTTTTCCATCATCGGTGTGGTGATGCTGATGGGGCTGGTCACCAAAAACGCCATCCTGCTGGTCGATTTCGCCATCCGTATGCGCGATGCAGGCATGGAGCGCAGCGAAGCCCTGCTGATGGCTGCGCGGGTGCGGCTGCGCCCCATCCTGATGACCACGCTGGCCATGATTTTCGGCATGGTGCCGCTGGCTTTTGCGCTGACCGAAGGTTCAGAGCAGCGCGCACCCATGGGCCAGGCCGTCATTGGTGGTGTCATCACCTCGTCGCTGCTGACGCTGGTGGTGGTGCCCGTCACCTATTGCTACCTCGACGACCTGGCGCAGTGGCTCAAACGCCGCTTCACCGGCAAGCGCGCCCCCGCCGTTGCCCCCGTCGACCCCGTGGTCCCCCGCTAAAATCAAAGGTTGATCCACAGCCCCCACCGCTATTTCACAGGCCACACCATGAACTACGAACAAGCCCGTTTCAACATGATCGAGCAGCAGATCCGCCCCTGGGAAGTGCTGGACAGCCAGGTCCTCTCTCTGCTGGCCCTGGTCCGGCGCGAGGACTTTGTGCCTGCTTCCAAAAAGGCGCTGGCCTTTGCCGACATGGAGATTCCGCTGACCGGCAAACCCGGGCAATGCATGCTGGCGCCCAAGGTCGAGGCACGCATCCTCCAGGATCTGGCCGTGCAAAAACATGAAAAGGTGCTGGAAATCGGCGCCGGCTCCGGCTACATGGCGGCCTTGCTGGCGCACCGCGCGCAGCAGGTGATCACGCTGGAAATCGACGCCGACCTGGCGCAGCTGGCACGCAACAACCTTAAAAAAGCCGGCATCTACAACGCCGAGGTGCGCACCGGCGACGGCGCCGCCAAACTCAGCCAGGCCGTCTCCAGCAACGACCCGCTCAGCGGGCCTTTCGACGTGATCGTGCTCAGCGGTTCGGTCGCCGACGTGCCGCCCGCGCTGCTGGCCATGCTGAAAACCGGCGGCCGCCTTAGCGCCATCGTCGGCTTTGAGCCCATGATGCGCGCCACGCTGGTGACCTGTGTGGGTGAAGCGGCTTTCCGCACCACCCAGGGCTGGGACACCGTGGCGCCGCGCCTGGTCAACTTTCCCGAGCCTTCCAGATTCAACTTCTGATTCCTGAGCCATTAACCATGATTGCCCAGCTTACCCCCGCCGATTTCAGCGCCTGGCGCGACAGCCTGGGGGCCGACGCATCCGCGCCGGTGGTGCTGGACGTGCGTGAGCCCTGGGAAGTGCAAACCGCCTCGGTCACCGAAGACGGCTTCACGCTGGTGTGTATTCCCATGCGCGAAGTACCGGCCCGTGTTGAACAGCTCAAGGAACAGTTTGGTGCCGACCAGCCGATCGCCTGCCTGTGCCACCACGGCATGCGCAGCCTGCAGGTGGCCAACTACCTGGCGCAAAACGGCTTCACCGACGTCGTCAACCTGCATGGCGGCATCGATGCCTGGTCCGGCGACCTGGACCCGGCGGTGCCACGCTATTGAGCCGATCCTGTCGCATCGTTGACGCTATGCGCTCCCTATCAACCCATGCTGAATTTTTCAAGGACTTCCATGAACACGACTTGGCCCACCTTCCGACTGTCCGCCCTGGCCCTGTGGCTCGGCGCAGCCTTTGCCGGGCCGGTGCAGGCGCAGAGTCTGGTCGAACTGTACGACGCAGCTCGGGGGTTTGATGCCAGCTACCAGTCGGCACGCGCCCAGTACGACAGCACCCAGTTTCGTGCCGAACAGTCGCGTGCCGGTCTTCTGCCCCAGGCCGGCCTGACCGTGGGCGTGTCGCGCACGCAGTCGGACGCGACCTTCGGCCCGGTCAACGTCGAACGCTACCTGAACAACCAGAATCTGAATCTGAGCGTGTCGCAGCCGCTCTACCGGCCCGCCAACCTGGCGGTATGGGAGCAAAGCCGCAAGCAGCTGGACGTGGCGCGCGAGGTGCTGAACGCGGCCGAGCAGGACCTGATTGTGCGCACCAGTCAGACCTACTTTGATGTGCTGACCGCGCAGGACACACTGGCCTTCGTGCGGGCGCAAAAAGCCGCCGTGGCCGAGCAGCTGGCGTCGGCCAAGCGCAACTTCGAGGTGGGCACCTCCACCATCACCGACTCCCGGGAAGCGCAGGCGCGCTACGACCTGGTGACTGCACAGGAAATCGCCGCCGAGAATGACCTCCGCGTCAAACAGTCTGCAATCGACCAGCTGGTGGGCAAGTCAAGCGTCAACCCGAAACCGCTGGCGCTGCCCGCAGCGCTGCCCGAGCTGCTGCCCAATGACATCAACACTTGGGTCCGGCAGTCCGAGGACAACAACCCGGCGGTGCGTCAGTCACGCTCGGCCCTGGAGATCGCCCGGCTCGAGACCGAGCGCGCCAAAGCGGGCCACAAGCCCACGCTCGACCTCACGGCCGCCTATACCATCAGCCGCAACCCCAACGGCAGCATCTCCACCACGTCGTCCAACCAGGTTGGCACGCGCATTGACAATGCCACGGTCGGCCTGCAGTTCAACCTGCCCCTGTTTGCCGGCTTTGCCACCCAGAACCGCCTGCGCGAAACGCTGGCGCTGGAAGACAAAGCGCAGGCCGACCTGGACGCGGCACGCCGGACGGTGGCGCAGTCCACACGTACCGCCTTCTTCGGCGTGTTGTCAGGCCAGGGCCAGGTCAAGGCGCTGGAAGCGGCAGAAGCGTCAAGCCAAAGCGCGCTGGACGCCAACAAGTTGGGCTACCAGGTCGGCGTGCGCATCAACATCGACGTGCTGAACGCACAAAGCCAGCTATTCCAGACCAAACGCGACCTGGCCGTGGCCCGTTACAACGTGCTGCTCGGCGGCCTGCGCCTGCGCCAGGCCAACGGCACGCTGACGCCGGAAGATTTGCTGCTGATCAATTCGTTGTTGGTGCAGTAACTTTACGCAGGCAGTCTTAGATTGACTGCTCTGGTCCAGACACCTGGACGCTTCATGTCTGGGACGCTCATTGCCAAATGGCTCGAATGGTTTTCAGGGCTCGGGCCATCTCCCGCATGCGTTGCCATGCCTCCACTCGGTCAACGCCATTTTCCTGATGTAATTGCTCAACAACACCAGCCAGCATCGTGACCGAGGCCTCATCGAGAAACGTCCGTACATGGGGCGTGAATTTGTCGGGATAATCACCCGTCAGTAGCGCCTGCTGCAGCTCGTGCGCGCTGATGCTTTCCCGATAGCTCACGCTCGCCATGCGGACGGCTAGATCCAGTGCCGGTGATTTACCTTCGCTTTGACGACTTTTTGGTCGTGGGGCTGAAATGTTTAGAGACAGTCCCAGCACGCCCAATAGCTGCGCGGTCCGCCTGATGCTGAGGTCATTGATCTTTCCATTTTCGAGCTCATTCACAGTTGCACGGGAAAGCCCACTGAGCTTTGCCAAGTGGGTTTGGGAGATCCCCATGTCGGAACGGCGTTGCTGGACTGCCGAGCTGAGTTCATTAAGAGCGGACATAACCATAATTTAATGCCCTCGCAGCGAGTTGTCGAATATATTCGACAATTCACCTTTTTCGCTCAGCCCAAATTGCTTGCCAAACCCGAATGCCACAAGCCCAACATTGACCTGACCGCCAGCTACGGCATGCAACGCAACCCGCAAGGTAGCACCGTCAGCACACTGAGCTCACGCAGCAACAGCCCCACCATCGGCTGGCGCTGAACCTGCCGCTGTTTGCCGGCTTTGCCACACAGAACCGCATCCGCGAAGCCCTGTCGCTGGAAGAAAAGGCACGCACCGACCTGGAAGGCGCCAAACGCGGCGTGCGCGTCAACATCGACGCGCTGAACGCACAAAGCCAGTTTTTCCAGACCAAGCGCGACCTGGCCGTGGCCCGCTACAACGTGTTGCTGGGCGGCTTGCGCCTGCGCCAGGCCAACGGCACGTTGACGCCGGAAGATTTTCTGCTCATAAACTCGTTGCTGGTGCAGTCGTTCAGACGAAAGGTTATCACTGCAATCGACAGTCAATCGAGCGACTGTAAATCGTCGTCAGAATTGTTCATGGCCGACTTGACCAGGGCGCGGCTTCACCTCTATCCATAGTCTGGATCGACTTGCAATGCGAAGGTAGGCCATAGCTACCAAACAGTGCTGGCTGGTGAATACGCTTTATTGACGATAGCCAACCTATGGTTTCTGTCGACCTTTGCGGGTAATCGCTGCTTGGCCGCCAATGTCTGCAATGCTGTGATACCCGCCGGTCAGTCTGGCAGACTAGATTTCCGGAACCGACCCAAAGGAGCCTATGGCAGCTTGTAGGGGAGACTGACTGCTCCACCTTGGAAGCCGCCATAGCCCCCCCCCATTGGACGCCCTGGTCCGTCGTCGGCAGCACCTTGACATGGCAATCGGCCAGCGAGCCGCTGCCGAACCGGCAGCCCATGCGCCAGATCAAGCCTTTGGCGTCGCCTCTTCCTCATCCTCCGCGCCGCTCGGCACAAATGTGACTCCGTGGTGCACCAGATAGTCGCGGATCAACCGACGGGTCACCTGCGATGGGGTCACATCCTGCTTGGCGCAAAGCACTTCGAAGGCCTTTTTCTTGGCCGGATCGACCAAAACTGTTAGTCGTGCCGTCTTGAGTTCCATAGGGTATCCGTATGTCAGTCGAGATGACATTGTAGTATCATTCAGAGCAATCTGGATGATAATAAAAGCGCAACATTCCTCAAAGATATCTCTGGACTTCTAGAACCGACATCGTGCATTGTCATCGACGACTCTCTGACCTAGCCCCTTCCATCGCGGTGCTTCAGGTGTTCGCGTGCCGATGCGTTAGTCCACTTGGTACGCGGCCTCGGTTTACGTCCCCGCGATTCGTCTTCGTCGCTTCATGACACTGCTCACCGCAGCCTTCCTGGTCCTGCTCCTCGGTGCTGGGGCATGCCTGCTGCCGTTGCGCAATGCCGTGCGGGTCGGCTTTGGCATTGCCAGCCAGGCGCTGGCGACCGGCCTGGTCTGGTTCTCGGTCGTGCCGGTGTTGCTCGGCGGATCGGCCATCATCGGCGACCTCGCCTGGGCCTACCCGGTGGGAACGTTGCGCATCCGGCTTGATGCCCTGGGCGCGTTCTTCCTCGTTTGGTCCCTGCCGATGACGTTGCTCGGTAGCGTCTACGCGGCCGGGTATCTGCGGCCGTACTTCAATACGGGTCGACATCTGGGGCTGCACTACGCCTTGCTCAACCTGACCTCGCTGTCGTTCTTGCTGGTCTACACCGGCGACCACGCGCTGGTGTTCCTGCTCGGCTGGGAGATCGCCGCGCTCGCCGCCTGGTTACTGGTAATCTGGGATTACACCAACCAGAGGGTGCGGTTTGCCGGCTTCAACTACCTGGTCTCTACGCACGTCGGGCTGATCTTTCTGGTCGCCGGCTTCATGATCCTTTACACGCACACCGGGTCTTGGGAACTGGGCAGTTTCGGTGACTGGTTGAGGCGTAACCCAGGCTCCGAGCGCAACGCGGTGTTCCTGCTGTTGGTCACCAGCTTCGGCTTGAAGTCGGCCTTCTTCCCGTTTCACTCCTGGCTGCCACGCGCCCATGCGGCGGCGCCGGCCCATGTGTCGGCGCTGATGTCTGGGGTCATTCACAAGGCGGGCCTGTACGCACTGGTACGTTTCGTCTGGCTGATCGGCACGCCCGACGAGTGGATGGGCTGGTTTCTGATCGCGTTCTCGGCCTGCTCAGCCGTGGTCGGCGCGCTGTATACGGTGGGCCAGCGTGACCTCAAGCGCTTGCTCGGCTACTCATCGACCGAGAACGTCGGCATCGCCGGCATCGGCTTCGGTGTCGGCTGCCTGGGCTTATCCTGGCACAACCCGGCGCTGGTGGCGATCGGCTTTGCCGGTGGCCTGCTGCATGTGCTGAACCATGCGTTCTTCAAGTGCCAGTTGTTTTATGCGGCAGGTGCGGTTTACCAGGCCACGCACACGGTCGACATGGAAAAACTCGGTGGGCTTGCACGGCTGATGCCATGGACGACGGTGAGCTTCCTGATCGGCGGCGTCGCGATCTCCGCGCTGCCGCCGCTCAACGGTTTCACCAGCGAGTTCGTGATCTATTCCGGGCTGTTCCCGGGCGCAGCCGCTTCGTCCGGTGCCGAGGCGATCGCGCTGGGGGCCAAGGTGGCGCTCGGCCTTGCCGGCGCAGTGCTGGCCTTCGTGGGCGCGGTGTCGGCCTTGAGCATCACCCGTGCCTTCGGCGTCGTGTTCCTTGGCGTGGCGCGCGATGCCAACGTGGTGCCGCCCGTCGAGGTGAGCCTGTGGATGCGCATTCCCATGGCGCTGCACGGGCTTGGCGTCGTCGTTCTCGGCGTGTTGCCCGTGCTCGGTTTCATGCTGGTGCGCGGCCCGACCGAGATCGCGCTGGCCGTGTTGCCCGGGGCGCTGCCGGGCACGAGCGCCGGCGTGCTCGACCCGATCGCCCACACGCTCTCGAACATCGGCCTTGTCTCGGGTGCGCTGGTGGCGGGCGTTTTGCTGCTTTTGTGGCTTCGCTCCAGGTTGGTAAGGCCGCCGGTGGCCAGCCACGTCACCTGGGGTTGTGGCTACGGCCAACCAAACGCCCGTATGCAGTACACCGGCTCCAGCTTCTCGTCGGACTTTGCGCAGCGCTTTCGCAGTGTGATCGTCATGCTGCGGCGGCAAAAGGCCCCTGCGGGCTACTTCCCGACCGACGCCTACCTGATCACTGATTGTGTCGACGCGGTCGAGCGCCGCCTGTTCTCGGTCATCAAGCATGGCGACGTGTCTGCGGGCGAACTGTCGGGCCACCTGCGCGAGGACGACCCGCGGATCGCGTTTGCGGCGGCGCTCCTGGCCCTGGTACTCATCGCAGGGCTCGTCGTGCTGTCCGCAGGTCCGCTGCAATGACGGCTGAAATCGCCACCTGGCTGGGCGCGATCCACGTGGCCATCGTGCTGACCTTGCCGATACTGCTGGTTGGCATCGTGAACCGTACCAAGTCGCTGTGGGCTGGGCGCAAGGGTCCGGGCCTGCTGCAATCTGGCTGGGACCTGTTGCGCTTGCTGCGCAAGCGGCCGGTCTACAGCGCGGTGGCCACACCCCTGTTCCGCGCCGGTGCCTGGGTGGTGTTGGGCTCGGCCATTCTGGCGGCATTGATTGCGCCCGTCCTGGGCACCTTCGCCCCACTTCAGTTCAATCATGACTTCATCGTCTTCGCCTACACGCTGGGCCTTGCGCGACTGTTCCTGATGCTTTCGGCGATGGACGTCGGAAGTGCCTTCGAAGGCATGGGCGCCGCACGCGAAGCGTCGTTCTCCGCCTTCGTCGAACCGGCGCTTTTCCTGCTGATCGGTTCGGCCAGCATCGCCACTGGCCATACCAGCTTCGCCGGCCTGATCGGCCACTTACACAGTGCGCCCGCGTTCCCGGTGCTGGTGATCCCTGCGGTGGCGGTGTTGTTCATCCTGCTGCAGGCCGAGGCCTCGCGCGTTCCGGTAGACGACCCGCTCACCCACCTCGAGCTGACGATGATCCACGAGGTCATGATCCTCGACCACAGCGGTCCAGAGCTGGCCGCAATGCAGTTTGCCGGTGCGCTGAAGCTAACCACCTATGCCGGACTGATCGCAGCGCTGCTGAATCCTTTCGATCCTGTAATTGCACCGCTCGCCGCAACGGTCACGACGCTCGCGATCATGGCGCTCGTGGCAGTAGCCGTGGGATTTGTCGAGTCTTTGAGCGCCCGTCTGCGCATGCGCCTGGTGCCGCGTTACCTGCTGCTGGCGTCCATCGGTGGCGGCCTTTGCCTTGCCGCTGTAGCCAGCACCTGGAACTCCTGATGCGGCTGCCGCTGATCCTTTTCCTGCTGGCCGCAGTGGTTCCTGTCTTCTTCGGCAAGATTCGCTCGGCGCCGTTCTGGTTGTCCGTGCAGGCCTTCGCCCTGGCCTGGAACGGCGCGGCGCACCAAGAAGGCTGGACCGTGCATGGCTTAGTGGCCCTGGTCGAAGTCATCGCTGTGCGCGCGGTGATCGCCCCCTTGCTGCTGCGGCGCGCGATCCGCCTGCGCGGCGAGCCCAATACCGACCTGATGCCTTCGAACCTGTTCGCCTGGGCCATCGGTGTCGCGCTCATCGTGCTGGCGTTCGACTTCGGTGGTGCTGCGATGGCGGACGTGCCGGCACTTGCGCTGGGTGTCGTGGGCGGCATGGTGGCCATCGCGCTGCTGCTGCTGTCCACCAACAATTCACCGCCAGCCCAGCTGGTGGCCGTGCTCTTCATGGAAAACGGCATCGCGGTATTCGAGTCGCTGCTGCCCGAGCCTTGGGCATGGCCGGTGCACGGTACCTTGACCGCGGTCTACCTGGTCACGGTGGGTGTCGGCGGCTGGTTGATCGGCACGCCAACTGACCAGGCAACTATCGAAGCCGGTACCACCCGAGGAGAAGCCCCTTGAACGTCATCGGACCCGCTGCAGCGCCGGTGAGCCAGCGGACGCGCACAGCCACCAGCGGCCATGCCTGGGTCGGACCGTCCCTGGTCACCATCGCGTTGGTCAGCTTAGTGACCTGGATCGTGGTCTTTCTGCGCACGCCGCTGGCCACGATGCCGGTGTATTTCGGCGCCAGATACTTTGTGCTCGACGCCACGTCGATGCTGTTCCTGCTGGTCATCAACGCCGTGTTCCTGGGCATCAGCGTTTACATGTCGTCGCGTGTCAGCACGTCAGCCCACCTGGCCGGAAAAATCAAGTTTCGCGCCGCGCTGTCGCTGGCCTTCATGGTCGCCATGAACCTGGGTGTTCTGTCCAACAACCTGCTGGTGCTGTGGGCCTTCATCGAGCTCACCACACTGTGCCTGGCCCCGCTGGTCGCACAGGGCGAAGGCAAGAATGCGCGCCGCGTCGCCTGGCACTACCTGCTGTACTCCAGCATGTCGTTGGCACTGACCTTTCTGGGCTTCATGTGCCTGACGCGCAGTGCGGCGCTTCAAGGACAGGAGCTGTCGTTCGCGCTCGACCAGCTGGCGGCGACGCTGCCCGCCCAGGGCGGTAGCGGCGACAGCTGGCAACGCATGGGCCTTGCGCTGATGCTCTTTGGCCTGGGCAGCAAGCTCGGCCTGGCGCCGCTGTACGGCTGGATGCCGGAGACCTACGAAGCCGCACCCACCAGCACCAGTGCGCTGCTGGCAGCGGTGCAGTTCAATATCAGCGTTGTGGCCGTGTTCCGCATCTTCCAGGTGTTTGGCGTTCACCAGACCAGCTCCGTCTCGCACGAACTGTTGATCATGGGTTGCCTGTCGCTGACGGTAGCGGCCGTGCAGGTGATGGCGGCGCGCAACTACAAGCGCTTGATCGCCTATGCCTGCGTCAGTTCGTCGGGGGTCATCGCCATCGGCCTGTCGGTGGGCAAGGCGGCGGCCTACGGCGTGGTGCTTTACGTCGTCAGCAACGCGTTCGTGAAGGCGTTACTGTTCCTGACTGCCGGCCGCCTGCGCGGGGTTTATGGCACCAACCAGGTGGAGGCACTCAGCGGCGTGATCCGCGTGCTGCCGTTCTCGGGTCTGCTTTTCGCCGTGGGCATCTTTGCACTGCTGGGCTTTCCGCCCTTCGGCAGCTTCATGGCCGAGATGCTGATCCTGTCGGGCATCGTGCAGGCAGGCAACCTGATCGCCTTTGCATTGATGTGCACGATGCTCACCATCATTTTCGTGGCCACCGGTCGCTCAATCTTCCCCATGTTGTGGGGGCCCTCGGAGCGTCAGGGGCCCGCCATCGTTGAGACCTGGGTTACCGCCTTGCCCAAACTCGGCTTCGTCACGGCGCTGGTGCTGCTGGGCGTGTATACGCCACCGCCGATCAGCGCGCTGCTGGTTGCCGTGGCGCAATCGATCGGAGGGCAATGATGGGACCGGCCAAGTCTGTCGTTATGGCGTTGACCCAGGACGTCCGGCCTCTGGAGCTGGACGCCTGGGCCTCGGCATGCGCGCAGGCCATGGCCGCTGGCGAACGTCTGTTGACGCTGTTCGGGCGGCCCGATGGGGCCGACGGCGTGGTCACCACGGCCGTGACGCTGGGCCACGAGGACGGTGAGAGCCGCCTCAACGTACTGCGCGGCTGCGGGCGGCGTGGCGACGCATTCGAATCGCTGACCACGAATTACCCGGCCGCACAAATGTTCGAGCGTGAACTGTGGGAGCAAACGGGCCTGCAGCCCACCGGGCACCCCTGGCTCAAGCCGGTACGCTTCGAGGGCGCACGCCAGCAGCACATGGCCAACTACCCGTTCTTCTCGGTGCGCGGGCAGGAGGTCCATGAGGTTGGTGTCGGCCCCATCCACGCCAGCGTGATCGAGCCCGGGCACTTCCGCTTCATGTGCCATGGCGAGCAGGTCCACCACCTGGAGATCCAGCTGGGCTACCAGCACCGGGGTGTCGAAGCACTACTTCTGCAGCGGCCGCCGCTGGGTTTGAGCTCACTGGTCGAATCAATCGCCGGCGACAGCAGCATCGCGTATGCCTGGGGCTATTGCGCCGCGGTGGAAGCGCTGGCGGGTATGCAAGTCAATTTCGAATCCGAGATCGTCCGTGGTGTGGCGCTGGAGCTCGAACGCGTGGCCATGCACCTGGGCACACTCACGGGTATGGCGACCGACATTGCTTTCCTTCAGGGCGGTGCCACCTACGGTCGGCTGCGCACCGCGATCATCAATGCCACGATGCGTGTGTGCGGCAGCCGATTTGGCCGCGGCTGGCTACGGCCCGGGGGCGTGCGATTCGGCCTCACGCCGGCGCTGCGGCAAGACCTTCTCATCACATTGGCGGCGTTCTCCAAAGACATCGCCCTGGTCAACGACCTGATGCGCAGTGCGCGCAGTGTGCAATCGCGACTGCAGGGCGTGGGCACCGTCAGCCTCAAGGCGGCGCAGGATCTCGGTTTGGTGGGTTTATCCGCGCGCGCCTGTGGCGTTAGCTTCGACACCCGTGCCAGCCTGCCAGGGCGCCTTTATACGGCGTATCCGGTAAACATTCTGCACGAGGAAAGCGGTGACTGCTGGGCACGGTTGACACTGCGCATGCGCGAGATCGATGAATCGGTACGCTGGGTACGCGAGGTGCTGCAAGCGCCCCAGGCCGACCTGGCGCTGACCAGCATCCTGCCGGTGGGCAAGCTGTGGCCGGACACGCTGTGCGTTTCCGTGCGTGAGGGCTTCCGCGGGCCGGTGGTGCAGGCCTTGGAGACCGCGTCCGACGGCAGCCTGTTGCACTACAAGGTGCAGGATCCGTCACTGGTCAACTGGTTTGGCGAGGCGCTGGCGGTGCGCAACAACGAAATCTCGGACTTCCCGATCTGCAACAAGAGCTTCGACCTCTCGTATTGCGGTAACGACCTGTAGGAATTCACCATGCTCAAGTCAATTGCCGTCAGGGTCTCACAAGGCTCGCAGTTCATCCCCGATCCGCGTCAGGCGAGCCCGGCCGGTTTCCGCGGCAGGCCGCTGATCGCCGCCGCCGACTGTGCCAGCGGCTGCGACGCGTGTGTCGCCTCTTGTCCCACAGCTGCGATCACCTTGAATCCAGTGGCCATCGATCTGGGCCGCTGCGTGTTGTGTGGCGACTGCGAGCCGGTCTGCCCGAGCGCGCTGATTTCTTTCAGCAACGACGTGCGCATGGCCGCCACAGATCGACAGGCGCTGACAGTCAGCCAGCCACGACCCGAGCTCGATCCGATCAAGGTGAACCAGGCCCTGCGCCAGCGCTTCGGCCGCTCGCTCAAGCTGCGCTCGGTCTCGGCCGGTGGCTGCAATGGCTGCGAGCTGGAGGTCAATGCGCTCACCAATGTCAACTTCGACATCGGCCGATACGGCATCGACATCGTGGCCTCGCCGCGCCATGCCGACGGTCTGGTGCTGACCGGTGCGATCACCCGCAACATGGCCCAGGCCCTGCAACTGTGCTGGGATGCCATGCCGGAACCCAAGCTCGTCATCGCCGTCGGCGCCTGCGCGATCTCCGGCAGCCCCTTTGAAGGCTCGAGCGCTGTTGATCGCGCCTTTCTGAATCGCTTTGCGCCAACACTTTATGTGCCCGGCTGTCCGCCACACCCGCTGACTTTCGTACGCGGCGTGCTGGACCTGCTAGGGATCTCCAGTTAGGTTCGATTCCCTTGATCAAAGCCCCGGCAAGAGGCCTTTTTGCCAAAATCTCTGAAGGAGACGAAGATGAAAGTTACCTTGATCACACGAGTCGCACTGGCAGCATCCATACTGGCCATTGCCGCTGGCAACTCGATGGCACAGGATGTCACCTATCGCAACCAGATCGCGCCAATGTGGAAAGCTCACTGCATCGCTTGCCACGGCGCCCAATCGCCGGAGCGCTCTGATTTCCTGCTTGACGAGAAGGGCTACACGGCCAAGTCCCAGGGCCCGCGAATGGACACGTACGAACGTTTCATCGCCTTCGTCGCCTGGCCTGACACCGGTGCTTTGATGCGCCGCCTGGACGATGGACGCAGCCCCTACGCGGGTGGCAAGCCAGGCAACATGTATGAACGCCTCGGTGCCAGCGAGCAGGAGCGCGCCGCCAATCTCAAGATCATCAAGGCCTGGGTTGGTGAGGGCGCGTGGAATCTCAACCGCTGGTCCAAGCGGGGCGATGTGCCGGCAGTCGCAAAGGAGCAATTGGACAAGATCAAGCTGGCGTACTGACCGCAATCGGCGATTGAATGCGTCCCCGTTCTCTTTCCCCGACAGCTAGGACCCCCATGAATTCCCGCGAACGATTTCTTGCTGCAGTGGCCTGCGAGGTGCTCGACCGCCCGCCGATCTGGGTGATGCGGCAAGCCGGCCGCTATCTACCCGAATACCGCGAACTGAAGGCGCGCTCGTCCTTCCTGGAGATGGTCAGGACGCCGGCTCTGGCGGCCGAGGTGACGCTGCAGCCAATCCGGCGCTTTCCGGGCATCGACGCCGCGATCCTGTTCTCCGACATCCTCGTGATTCCGGAGGCGCTGGGGCAGCCCTACGCGTTTCGTGACGGCGGGGGCATCGCGATGGACCATCGCATCGAGACGCGCGCGCAGGTCGATGCGCTGGCCGGCTCCGACAGCATCCCGGACCGGCTGAGCTATGTGGCCGAGGCGCTTGCGCTGGTGAAGAAGGAACTCGATGGCTCCAAGGCATTGCTGGGTTTTGGCGGCTCGCCCTGGACCCTGGCGACCTACATGGTCGAGGGCGGCAGTTCCAAGGACTTTGAAAAGATCAAGTTGCTTTTCTATTCAGACCGTGCCACCTTTGAAGCTCTACTGGAGAAGCTGACCGAGGCGCTGATCGTGTACTTCAGGATGCAGATTGCCGCCGGCGCCGATGCGATCCAGATCTTCGATTCCTGGGGAGGGATCATCGCCGGGGCTGACTACGAAGAGGCCTCGCTGAAGTGGATACGCCGCATCGTCGCCGCGCTCCCGCAGGAATTCCCGGTCATTCTGTACGCCAAGGGAACGGCGGTGCACATGGCCGAACAGGCGGCCAGCGGCATCAAGGTGCTGAGCATCGACTGGACCTGCGAACTGGCCCGTGCGCGCCGGGCGCTGCCGCCCAAAGTGGCACTGCAAGGCAATCTGGATCCGGTGATCATGCAAACCACGCCGCAAATCGTTGCGCGCGAGGCCACGCGACTGCTCGTTCACATGCGCGGCGCCAGGGGCCACATTGTCAACCTGGGCCATGGCATCACGCCGCAGGCAAGCCTGGAGAACATGCACGCCCTGGTGGACACGGTCTGCGGCTGGGCCGGCAGCCGGCGTGCCATCAGCCGTATCCGCCGCAACCAGCCCAACCCATGAGCGTTCAGCCCATGTTTGCACGCATCGCAGGCGTCGGCAGCTATCTGCCTGGATCCCCCGTCAGCAACGCCGACCTGGTAGCGCGCGGTGTGGACACCAACGACGACTGGGTGATCTGCTGCACCGGCATTAAGACCCGACACTTCGCGCAAGCCGGAGTCACATCAAGTGATCTGGCCTTCGAGGCCTGCCGCAGGGCGCTGGCATCGGCCGGCAAAGCCGCTTCTGACATCGACCTGATCATTGTGGCCACCTCAACCCCCGATGCCATATTTCCCAGCACCGCATGCCTTTTGCAAGCCAAGCTGGGCGACCGAGGGGCGATGGCCAAGACCATCGCAACCGTTGAACGGCACGGCAATAGTTCGGCCGCCTCGATTCCCCTGGCGCTGGGCGCTGCCGTTCTGGATGGCCGTGTACAGCGCGGGCACAAGCTCCTGCTGGAAGGTATTGGCGGTGGCTTCACCTGGGATGCCGTCCTGCTGCAGTTCTAGAATACCCACCCTGTGTCCCCGCCCTGCGGACACGTCAGCCCCACAAGGAGAGCAAATTGACCCGTCGCCGCGTTGTTATCACTGGATTGGGAATCGTATCGCCTGTTGGCAACAACATCCAGCAAGCCTGGGACAACATCGTCGTCGGGCGCTCTGGTATCGACCACATCTCGCGCTTCGACGCGTCCAATCTGCCGGTGCGTTTTGCCGGCGAGGTGAAGGACTTCGATGTTTCCGCCTATCTGCCGGCAAAGGAGGCCCGGCGCATGGACACCTTCATCCACTATGGCATGGCCGCAGCGATCCAGGCGATCAAGGATGCGGGGCTCGAAGCCCATCCCGCCGAAGCACAACGCATCGGCGTGTCCATCGGGTCGGGCATCGGTGGACTGCCGTACATCGAAGCCACACACGACGACTATCTGGCCGGTGGTCCGCGCAAGATCTCGCCTTTCTTTGTCCCGGGCTCCATCATCAACATGATCTCTGGCAACCTGTCCATCCTGTATGGATTCAAGGGCCCCAACGTCGCCTTGGTCAGCGCCTGCTCGACGGGCACCCACAGCATTGGTGATGCCGGCCGTTTCATCGAATACGGCGATGCCGACATCATGGTTGCGGGGGGTGCCGAGAGCAGTGTGTCCCCGCTGGGAATGGGCGGCTTTTGCGCCGCCCGTGCACTCTCTACGCGCAACGATGACCCGCAGACCGCCAGTCGCCCATGGGACCAGGACCGCGACGGCTTCGTGCTGGGCGAAGGTGCAGGGGTGGTCGTTCTCGAGGAGTTCGAACACGCGAAGGCGCGTGGCGCGCGGATCTATGCCGAACTGGCCGGTTTCGGCATGAGTGCCGATGCGCATCACATGACTGCCCCGCGCGAGGACGGCGAAGGCGCAGCCCTGTGCGTGGCCAACGCGCTGCGCAACGCCCGCGTCAATGCCGATGAAGTGCAGTACCTCAACGCGCATGGCACCTCGACGCCGCTGGGCGACCAAGCCGAGACCGTGGCCATCAAGCGCGCGTTCGGTGAGCATGCGAAGAACTTGGTGGTCAATTCCACCAAGTCGATGACGGGCCACCTGCTGGGTGCGGCAGGCGGCATCGAAGCCGTCTTTTCAGTCCTGGCTATTCATCAGCAGATCTCACCGCCGACAATCAACATCTTCAAGCAGGATGAGGCCTGTGACCTCGACTACTGCGCCAATGTAGCGCGGGACATGAGGATCGACGTGGCGATGTCCAATTCCTTCGGCTTCGGTGGCACCAACGCGACCGTCGTTTTCCGGCGCATTTGAGCTGCGCGGCTTCGGTTTCGATCCACACTTCCCCGTCCACCCCGAAAGGCTGCCATGTCCTCAACCATCCCTGCCACCTTGATCCCCGGCGACGGCATCGGCCCCGAGATCGTCGATGCGACGCTCGCCGCCTTGGACGCGCTGGGCGCCCCGTTTGCGTGGGACCGCCAGATCGCTGGCCTGGCCGGTGTCACCGCAGCCGGCGACCCGTTGCCGAAGGCCACACTGGAGAGCATCCGCCGCACGCGGCTGGCCTTGAAGGGTCCGCTGGAAACCCCCTCTGGCGGCGGCTACCGTTCGTCGAACGTGCGGCTGCGCGAAGAGTTCCAGCTCTACGCGAACCTGCGACCGGCGCGAACCATCATCCCGGGTGGGCGCTTCGACAAGATCGACCTGGTCGTGGTGCGCGAGAACCTGGAGGGCCTGTACATCGGCCACGAGCACTTCGTGCAGATCGACGACGACCCGCACGCGGTCGCGATGGCCACAGGCATCAACACCCGCGCAGGCAGCCGCCGGCTGCTGGAATTCGCGTTCGAACACGCGGTGACCACGGGCCGCAAGAAAGTGACGATCGTACACAAGGCCAACATCATGAAGGCGCTGACCGGCATCTTCCTGGAGACCGGACTCGACCTCTACGAGCGCAAGTACAAGGGCCGGTTCGAACTGGACACGGTGATCATCGACGCCTGCGCGATGAAACTGGTGCTCAACCCCTGGCAGTTCGACATGCTTGTCACCACCAACCTTTTCGGCGACATCCTGTCGGACCTGGTGGCCGGGCTGGTGGGCGGCCTGGGCATGGCACCGGGCGCGAACATTGGTGCCGACGCGGCCATCTTCGAGGCCGTGCACGGGTCGGCCCCCGACATCGCTGGTAAGGGCCTGGCCAACCCCACGGCGCTGCTGCTGGCTGCCGCGATGATGCTGGACCACTGCCGGCTCACCGAGATGGCTACGCGGCTGCGTCAGGCCATCGATGCGACGCTCAACATCGACAAGGTTCGCACCGGTGACCTGGGCGGCACAGCGACAACCGGAACCTTCACGCAGGCGCTGGTGAGCCGCATTGCCAATGGATGAATGGGAAAAGTCCGTGTGACGCGGCAGCGCCTTGGCCTCAAAGCAGCAGCAACGCGGACGTCGCGATCGCTGTCGGCACGAGGGTGCCCAACAAGAGGCCGCCGGCCCCCACCGATTCATCTGCGAAACCACGCCTGAGCAGCGCCACGCCGGCCGGGTTTGGTGCATTGGCGATTACCGTCAAGCCACCGCCCGCCACGGCGCCGGCAACCAGCATGTACTTGGACATATCGGGCATACCAGAGATCAATGACCCCAGGTAGGTCAGCCCGGCGTTGTCGGTAACGGCGGTCAATCCGAGCGCAACGAAGAACAGCGCCAGCGGCTCCAGGCCGGAAACAATCGGTTGGAGCCACCAGCGCTGCATGCCCCCGAGTACGACCAGGCCCGCGAGGAAGAACGCGACCAGCAGCGCCTCCTTGATGAGCAAGGCGTCCTGTTGGCGTTCATAGGCTTGGGCAAAACCCAGAAACAGCAGGAACAAGGCCAGGAAGGCGACCGGATGGTGGGCCATCACGACCACGGCTGCCAGCAACGCCAGATGCACGATCACGAGAGCCAGGGGCACGCGTTGCTGCAGCACCGGCGCGGTGGTCGAGCCCCTTAGGCGCGCCAGGTGCGGTCGCAGCACGAACGCGGCCAACGTGGCGTTGACGATCACCGCCAGCGCAGCCTTCCAACCAAAATAGGACAGCATGTGCATGGTGTCCCAATGCCATGCTGTCGCTACCATCAGCACCGGTGGCGCGGCATAGGAAGTGAGCGTGGAACCGATGGAGACGTTGACAAAGAGCACGCCGAGCGCCAGGTACTTGACGTACTCCGGCACGTCTGACCGGAAGACCTGTGGTGCGAGCATCAATGCCGCGATTGTCATCGCAGCTGGCTCCGTGATCAGCGAGCCCAGCAAAGGCACGACGGCCAGCCCGAGCCAGGCACTGGCCAGGGGGGTCGGCAAGGGCAGCACCCGGGCCACGGCGGCCACCGTGCGCAGCACGGTCTGCAGGATCGGCCGGGAGCCTGCGATCACCATCACGACGAACACGAAGAGGGGTTCGGTGTAGTTGCGTGATTCCGCATAGGCGAGCGCCTCGCCGCCGCCAACGAGGAACGCCATCGACAACACCAGCACAATGGCCCAGAAGCCGAAGACCACCTCCACCTCGCCGACGAGGTGGAACAGCCCGGCATGCTGCGGGAAACGGTGGGCCAGTCGTTCGAACTGCTTGGCGGAAAAGGTATGAATGAGCGCCACCGCAAACAGGACGGCGGCGACGATGTCGATGGTTGTTTCGGGCATGGGTTTCGGGACACGCCTTGACGGCGTAGCGCCCTGTCTATCGCCAGAGCGACAAAGTGGCGTCCCGCGAAACCGGCGCGTGCGGATCGATGCACCCTGGCAACTTGGACGGCCCCTTAATGCGCAGCTGCTTGTTGACGTTCTTGCGCCCGAACACTACCTCGATGGCCGACGGCGACACACCAAACTCGGCCGCCAGGAAACGCACCATGTGGTCGGTCGCCTTGCCCAGGCGCGGCGCCGCAGTGACGCAGACCTTCAGTTGGTGACCCTTGGGTTTGCCGATGGCGTTCTTGGAGGCGCCCGGCGTGCCCAGGATGTTTAATACCAGGACGTCACCTTCCCACTTGTAAAACGAGCCCGACCTCATAGGGCAGCCTCGCTCAGGATCACGCGCGTGCACAGCAACACCGCCTCGACTGCAAGCTGTCCACCCACCAGGCCGTGCGCCTTGAACTTCATGACCGGGCCTTTGCGGCGCGTGAGCCGCACGTCCATCACCAACTGGTCCCCGGGCTCGACTGGCCGCTTGAAACGCGCCGCGTCAATGCCCCCGAAGTAGTACATCGTCTTGTCGCCTGGGATTTCACGTAGCGTCTCGCAGGCCAGCAGCGCCGCCGCCTGCGCCAAGGCTTCGAGCAGGAGCACGCCGGGCATCACCGGACGGGATGGGAAGTGGCCCTGGAAGAAACCCTCGCTGATCGTCACGTTCTTCAGTGCCTCAATGCGCCGGCCCACCTCAAGCTTAGTGACGCGGTCCACCATCACAAATGGGTGGCGGTGCGGCAACCGATTCAGGATTTCGTGGATGTCCAGTTTCACAAAATTTTCTTGTCGACCGAGACACTGCGAGGTCGATCTGGCACTGATAGGCAGCGATCGCTAGGGTCGACACAGCGGGTTCGCGCTGAAGCAGGTCGCTGGCGGTAAGTGGTAGATATGTTAATTACACACACATATTAAATTAATTGAAATTGCATTACATTAGTCTCAAAGTATACGCCTGAATTCCTGGTTCGCGCGTTTTTGAGTCGCCAGTGGCTGTTCAGTTATTGATTGGAGATTGCCTTCATGTCCAGAAATCGCCTTCGATTTGCGAAGCTGCTCACCAAAGTGGCCAGCTGCAGTTCGACCAAGCCACCAAGTGCCCCGGCGTTAGTTCCTTCGGCGGCTGTCGCGCCGTTGATCACTATCCATGCGTCTGCTGACAAGGCGGTGGCACCGGTTCTGCGGGCGCAGTCGATGGTCGAGACGGTCGCGGCCCAACCCATGGACAAGGCGAACTCAAGGCTGACCAAACGCAGATTCCACAACTCCGACAGCGTTTTGATTCAGGACTGCCAGCTTCCCATGGTGGTCGCCCGCGCGACCTGCCTCAGGGCTGAGCGCTTGGCGACGGTCCTCAGGGCAGACCAGCGGGGTGGGAGGCTGTACGCATTGATACCAGGCCAGAAACGTGCTGAGGCCGGCAGTAAGTCGCCGTTGTTGTTGGGCGTACCGCAATCCGAGATGGCGGGCATCAGCTTCGGCCATGAGAATTCATCGGGCACGGCGCGCGACGAATATGCCGGGATCGCGAATCGCCGGGCCGACCTGAACTACCTAGGTCATTGAGGGGATCATTGTGGCATTGATGTTTGCGAGCTACGAGCAAGATTTCGACGCGTCGACCCAGGGTATCTACTCGAACAGCGCAATTCCTCGTCTAGCGACACCATCAGAGCGTTCCTGGCTGTCGCATGGATCGCAATTGCCCGGTTCTTCCGTGTCGCGGTTAAAGCATTTGATCTGGTACCAGCCATCAGGGAGCGATCAGCCAAGCGCCATAGGCGCGGTCTGGAGCGACGATACCCATTTGCATTGGGCAACACCCTTGCAAAGACGCCTGGAAGGCATCTTCAATCCACTGCCATTCATGTTGCGCTTCCCGGCAGCTCAATATGACTGGTCGCGTTTCCGCGCTGCGCTTGGCTGGTTTGACTCCATGTGCTACGCGGCCACTGACCCGGAACAAGTCCGATCTGCTTGCGAGCGTGAGCCAGAGTGGGGCCTGCGTTGTTTCCCATATGCGGGGAGTCGCCGGGGCGCGGACCTGGCGGCACTGTTGTGCCCCGCCCCTGACTGGGACGAAGTGTCGATTGACGCAATCCACGTCGCAGTGTTGGCGTCGGTAGCGAAATTGGTGCGGCAGCACGGAGCGTTGCAGGGCACCTGTCTGCAGCCTGTGCACGACGGCACAGTCGAAATCGGCCAGCTCGACGTTGCCGGCGCCTACCGTGTGCGACTGCTTGTACATTCCAATGCCAACCGCGCGAGCACCACGACCCTGGCGCAATGGGCGAACGAATTTCTTCGCGAAAATGGCATTCCAGGTGACCGCTTGCTGCTTGTATTGCCGCACCTGTCTCTTGCCGAGCCGTTGTATCCTGCGCAGCACGTGGCCATCGTTGACCTGGATTTTGGTGTGCTGGCCCGTGCCCTCGTCGCGCTGAGCTTGCCATGATGGGCCCCAAAGCGCCACAGCCGAAACTGATTGCCATCGTCAAATATTTGGCGAGCTCAGACCCAGAACTGGGAATCGAGCGTTTCGATATTTCGGATCCAGGACGGCGCGATGCATCAGTCGAGGTTGGTGTTGTACACCTCGGCGCCATCTGCCGTGTGCGCCTGACGCTCGTATCCCAGACCCCGCCGAGTCAGGCAGTTGTCGAGGGTTGTCGCGCGCACTACCGGTATGTCAAAGCGCTCGGCGGCAGGCATCAGGAAATGGTAGTCCTGCCACAAGTCACCGCGAGCAGCCCAATTTTCCTGACCCCTCACGTGGTCATCACGAGCCTTCATGCGTCGGTGATCCGGGCCGCGCTGCGGGCGCTCTCACATCAATGCAATCCACCACGGAACCGACCATGACCAACACCTTATCTTACGATCAGATCCAGGAACTCGCGGTGCAGTCGTTGCGCAAGGCGGCCCTGGACTACCACGAACACCCTACGCCTGGAAAGATCGCCGTAGCGGCATCCAAGCAGTTGACCAACCAGCGCGACCTCGCATTGGCCTATTCCCCGGGTGTTGCGGCGGCCTGCGAGGAGATTGTGGCGGATCCAGCCAACGCCATTCGCTATACCTCCCGTGGCAATCTGGTAGCGGTCATCACCAACGGTACCGCCGTACTGGGGCTCGGCAATATCGGCCCACTGGCCGCCAAGCCCGTCATGGAAGGCAAGGCCGTGCTTTTCAAGAAATTCGCAGGGATCGACGTCTTCGATATCGAAATATCCGAGTCCGATCCACTCAAGCTGATAGAGATCATCGCGGCTCTGGAGCCGACGTTTGGCGGGATCAACCTGGAAGACATCAAGGCACCTGATTGCTTCACGGTGGAGCGCGGACTGCGCAATCGGATGAAGATTCCAGTATTTCATGACGATCAACATGGCACTGCAATCGTGGTTGCTGCCGCTATCCTCAATGGCCTGCTGGTGGTTGGCAAGGAACTTGCCAAAGTGAAGCTGGTGGCATCCGGGGCAGGCGCGGCGGCTCTGGCATGTCTCAATCTGCTCGTGACACTCGGCTTCCCGCGTTGCAACATCTGGGTCACCGACTTGGCCGGCGTCGTTTATGACGGCCGCCTGGAATTGATGGACGAAGAGAAGGTCCATTTTGCACAAAAGACCGAACTGCGGACACTGGCGCAAGTCGTGACTGATGCGGATATTTTTCTGGGCTTGTCGGCCGGTGGTGTGCTCAAGCCGGAAATGGTGGCGACAATGGCGGCCGGGCCGCTGATTTTTGCGCTCGCCAATCCGACGCCTGAAATCAGTCCTGAACTGATCAAGTCGGTGCGCGACGATGCGGTGATCGCGACCGGGCGCAGCGACTACCCGAACCAGGTCAACAACGTCCTGTGTTTCCCGTATATATTTCGTGGCGCGCTGGACTGTGGCGCCAGCACCATCACGCCCGAGATGGAGGTAGCCGCCGTCCATGCCCTGCGCGAGTTGGCTATGGCGGAACAGACCGATATGCTTTCGCAGTCGTATGGCGCCACGGCCTCGTGCTTCGGTCCCGAGCATCTGATACCGAGCCCATTCGATCAACGATTGATGATGCGCATTGCGCCAGCAGTGGCGCAGGCGGCGGCTGAGTCGGGCGTTGCAACGCGCCCGATTGCCGATCTCGCCGCCTACCGCGACAAACTGCAAACCTTTGTCTATGCCTCCGGTACGACGATGAAGCCGATTTTCAGTCTGGCCAGACTCGCCACGCGCAAGCGCGTGGCGTTTGCCGAAGGCGAAGACGAGCGCGTATTGCGGGCGGCCCAGATTGCTGTGGATGAAGGTCTGGCGCGTCCGACACTGATTGGACGGCCCGCCGTCATTCAACAACGCATTGAGCGATTTGGCCTGCACCTTGAATTGGGTCGTGACTATGACGTCGTGAATACCGAGCACGACGAACGATACGGCGACTTTTGGCGAACCTATTTCCAATTGATGGCGCGCGAAGGCGTCACCGAGCAGATCGCAAAGATTGAAATGCGCCGGCGCCTGACTCTGATCGGCGCCATGCTGCTCAGAAAAGGCGAGGTGGATGGCATGTTGTGTGGAACGTGGGGGACGACAGCATTGCACCTTCACTATATCGACCAGGTGATTGGTCGCCAGCCTGGCGCAGGTGTCTACGCCTGCATGAACGGATTGATGTTGCCAAACCGGCAAGTTTTCCTGGTTGACACCCACATCAACTACGACCCCAGTGCCGAACAACTGGCCGAGATCACCGAACTGGCCGCGCAGGAAATGCGACGGATCGGACTGACCCCCAAGGCGGCTTTGTTGTCGCATTCAAGCTACGGTTCGAGCCAGCAACCGTCCGCGAAAAAGATGCGTGAAGCGCTCAGCGCTGTACGGCGGCGGGTCCCTTGGCTGGAGGTGGACGGGGAGATGCATGGCGATGCGGCCCTTGATGCTGACTATCGCATGTCATTGATGCCGTCCAGCACGTTGACAGGCGAGGCGAATCTGCTGGTACTGCCCAATATCGATGCCGCAAATATTGCGTACAACCTGCTCAAGGCCGCCGCTGGAGGCGGCATTGCGATTGGCCCCATTCTGTTGGGAGCGGCAAAGCCCGTGCACATCCTCACGGCTTCTGCCACTGTGCGCCGAATTGTCAACCTGACCGCGTTGACGGTCGCCGAAATTAACGCGAGCTGATAGCTGCTGCCATGCCCGATAACCGCCAATTGGCCATTTGCACCATGCCGCTTGTCTACGAAAGCATCAGCTCCAGGGTCCTGTTGTTCTCCACCGGCGAGACACAGAGCAGCATGCGACTCGATGATCCGCTGGCGCTCGATCTGGAATACACGCGCACGATGATGGGATTCCTGATGCTTCTTCCCGAACCGCGCAGTATTGGAATGGTCGGACTGGGTGGCGGTTCGTTGGCCAAGTTCTGCCATCGCTACTTGCCACATGCGCAGATCCAAGTGGTGGAAATCAACCCGCACGTGATCGCCGTGCGCGAAGAGTTTCACATTCCAGACGATGATGATCGGTTTCAAGTGGTATGTGCCAACGGAGCCTCGTTCATCCGCAATCGACATGCGGCCTATGACGTGCTGCTGGTCGATGGATACGATGTACATGGATTGCCTGGAGAGTTGACCTCGCAGCGGTTCTACGACGATTGTTACGCGGCCTTGGTCGCCGACGGAGTCACGGTGGCCAACCTGCACTATGGCCACCCACACTATCAGGCGCACCTGAACCGCATCCAGCAAGCGTTTCAAGGCAGGCTTCTGGTTGTGGACGACGACGAATTGAGCAACAGCATTGTCTTTGCTTGCAAGGGCGAACGGCTACGCAAGAAGGGCGGTGGGTTGATCCGGCGGCCAAAGGGGCTGGATGCAAATGCGGCTGACCATTTGCTGGCGGCTTTTTCGCGCATCGCTACGGCGCGGCGGCATCAGTGGTGGTGGTAGAACTAACGACTCAGACATAGCGCGACCCTCGGAAGGGATTCCCACTGAATGCGCCAAGAGTTATCATTGCATTACCATAGGCCCACACCATGGAACGCAAGACGGCACGCCTCACGCTACTCATTGACCCTAACAAAAAGGCGGCATTTGAGCGGCTGTGTGCGCGCCAGGACCGGACTCCGTCGCAGATCGTGCGGCAGCTGACCCGGGACTACCTGGCCCAGCATGACGTGCATTACGTGGGCAGCGGTGTGCCGGAGGCGCTATCCGACGTTGTGGAAATGACCCCGCCTCCTATGCCAGGCGCGGGGTCCGATCGCTCGTCCCGCCTCAAGCCGAGACCACCGAAGCGCAAACGGGCCTGAAGGCATGGACTATTTGCCACCCATCTCGCAATGGTTGCACCTGGACTGGGTGCTGGTGGTCATGGCGCTCTGGCTGGTGCTCGGCGTGGTCGGCGTCATCGCATTGCGCCGGCTGGCATTGGTAGCCCACGTGCTCTTCCCGATCGGCGGCCTGCTGGGTCTGGCACTCTTTGGCATTGCACTGGGCGCGATCCTGGGGACGCCCGAAGTGGCGGTTCTGCCGATTGGCCTGCCGGACCTGCCGTTTCACTTCCGACTCGACAGCTTGTCGGCCTATTTCCTGATGGTGCTCGGCGGTGCCTCGGCCGGCATCTCGGCCTTTGCGGCCGGTTACTTCCGCAAGAGCGAGGGCACGCCACCCGGCCTGATGTGCCTGGAGTATCACGTCTTTCTGACCAGCATGGTGGGTGTCATCCTGGCCGACGACGCCTACGCCTTCATGGTGATGTGGGAGACGATGGCGCTGTCGTCGTTCTTCCTGGTCACGACCAATCACCGCGTGCCGGAAGTGCGCAGCGCCGGTTACCTGTACATCACAATGGCGCGTATCGGTGCCATCGCCATCTTGCTTTGTTTCGGTGTGCTGCAGGCTAACACCGGGCTGTACACCTTCGCCAACATGCGCGCGCAGGAGCTCAGCACTTTCTGGGCCTCCACCGGATTCCTCCTCGCGGTGTTCGGTTTCGGGGCCAAGGCCGGCGTGCTTCCACTGCACGTCTGGCTGCCCGAGGCGCACCCGGCGGCGCCCTCGCCGGTGTCGGCGCTGATGAGTGGGGTGATGCTCAACACCGCCATCTACGGGTTGTTGCGCATCTCTTACGACCTGCTGCACCTGCGGTTGTGGTGGTGGGGCGGGTTGCTGCTGGCAGTTGGCATGGCCACGGCCTTGTTCGGCGTCGTGTTCGCGTCAATCCAGACCGACATGAAGCGGCTGTTGGCCTACTCCTCGATCGAAAACATGGGCCTGCTATTCGTCGGCGTGGGCCTGACGCTGATATTTTCATCCTTCAACATGCTGCCGATGGCCGCTCTGGCCTTGACCGCGACGCTGTATCACGTGGCCAGCCACGCCTGCTTCAAGAGCCTGCTATTCCTGAGCACGGGCAGCGTGCTGCACGCCACATCCGAGCGCAACCTGGGCAAACTGGGCGGCCTGATCCGCGCCATGCCATGGGTCGGTTGGTTGACGTTGCTTGGTGTGCTGGCCAGCGCCGGATTGCCGCCACTGGGCGGCTTCGTTTCCGAGTGGCTGCTGCTGCAAAGCTTCCTGTTCGCACCCAGCCTGCCGTTGCCACTACTGACGATGTTGATCCCCGTGGTGGCCGCATTGATCGCACTCGTCGCGGCGCTCGCCGGTTACACCATGGTCAAGTTCTTTGGTGTCATCTTCCTTGGCCAGCCACGTGAAGCCAAGCTCGCCGACGCGCATGACGCGGGTCATTGGGAACGCGCTGGCATGGTGTGGCTGGCCATTGGCTGCGTGCTTCTGGGCCTGCTGCCTACGCTATTCATCCAGCTTATCGATCCGGTGACGCGGCAACTGGTCGGTACGGGTCTGGGACCGAAGGTGGCGAGCAGCGGCTGGCTGTTGGCGCCCAACAGCGTGGCGCAGGCAAGCTACGGCCCGATCATCTTGCTGCTTGGCATCCTGGGCGGCTTTGCGCTGGCCTTCCTATTGGTGCGGCTGCTTTACCACGGACGGATGCGCCGCAGCTTGCCCTGGGCATGTGGCTTCCCCTGGGTCACCGCCCGCATGCAGGATACCGCCGAAGGATTCGGGCAACCGATCCGGCAAATCTTCGAGCCGTTTTTCGTCATGCGGCGAGAACTTCCCACGCCCTTCGACGAGCGGCCCCGCTATCGGGTTGTGGTCGAGGACCATTTCTGGCGCTGGGTCTACGTGCCGATCATGGAACTTTCGGCATATCTGGCCCGGCTGGCCAGCATGATGCAGCAGGGCCGCATCTCGGTGTATCTGATGTACAGCTTCGTCACGCTGGTCGCCACTCTGCTGGTGGTGATGCGATGAGCGCCGCGCCGGGCCGTCCCAGGCAAGCTCGCACCGCAGCGTCGAGTGCGAAGGTCACCCTATGAATCTGCCATGACCTGGACCGGCTTTCTCTCACAGTTCCTGGAGATCGTCATCGCGGCCGCGCTGGCGCCGCTGCTGTCTGGCTGGGTCAACCAATGGCGTGCCTGGCTGCAGAACCGCTCAGCGCCCAGTCTGCTGCAGCCTTATCGCATGCTGCACAAGTTGTTCAACAAGGACTCTGTGCTCGCCAACAACGCGTCGCCGCTGTTCCGTACGGCGCCGTACCTGGTGTTCGGCTGTATGTTGCTGGCCTGCGCGATCATCCCGACACTGTCCACAGACCTGCCGCTCGCACCGGCAGCCGACGCCATTGCGCTGGTCGGCCTGTTCGCCCTGGCGCGTGTATTCATCTCGCTGGCGGCGATGGATATCGGCACGGCCTTTGGCAGCATGGGCGCACGTCGCGAAATGCTGATCGGCTTCCTGGCCGAGCCGGCATTGCTGATGGTGTTGTTTTCGGCGTCGCTGATCTCACAGTCGACCTCGTTGCCGACCATCGTCGAAACTCTGGCTCAACGTGAATTCACTATCTACCCTGCGCTGGCCCTGGCCGGCGTGGCGTTCACGATGGTGTCGTTGGCCGAAAACGCGCGGGTGCCGGTGGACAACCCAGCCACACACCTTGAGCTGACGATGATCCACGAGGCGCTGATCCTGGAGTATTCGGGTCGCCACCTGGCGCTGATTGAATGGGCAGTGAGCCTGAAGCTGTTCGCTTATTCCTGCATCGGCCTGGCGTTGTTCTTTCCTTGGGGCGTGGCCAGGGCCCAGGCGCCGGTGGAGATGCTGCTGGCGCTGCCGGTGCTGATGGGCAAGCTCGCGTTGGGTGGTTTTCTGCTGGCGTTGCTGGAGACACTGAACGCGAAGATGCGCATCTTCCGTGTGCCGGAGTACCTGGGCACCGCTTTCCTGCTGTCGGTGATCGGATTGCTGGTCCATCTTTTGCTGGCTCACTGATATGAAACAACCCCCACGCTCAATGCTTTCGCTGTACGTGCCTCGGCCAGATGCCACGGCTCTTCGTCCTGTCCGACTCTGCGCAGGCAGAGTCGGAGCCGCAGGACTCAGCCCCGAGGGGGCCGCCAGTACCTTCGGAACGGCCGGGCGTTACTGCATGTGGCCCCCACGCTCACTGCGTTCGCTGCCCCCCGTTGGGGCGTTCAGTCCCTTCGGAACGGCCGGGCGGTACTGATATGACCGAACTTCTCACCCAGTTCGTCAACCTGCTCGGCGCCGTGCTGCTGATGCTGGCCTTCGCGATGACTGCGCAGCGCCGCATCCTGACGCTGATCTACCTATTCACGCTGCAGGGCGCGACGCTGGTACTGTCCACGGCGGTGGTTGGCTATGTCACCAACCAGCCCCACCTCTACCTGTCGGCCGCAGTGACGGCCGTGCTCAAGGTCGTGTTGATTCCCTACCTGCTGCACCGCGTGGTCGACCGCCTGGGCATCCGCTCAGAGGTCGAGACGCTCATCAACATTCCCACCACCATGCTCATTGGCATCGGAGTGGTGATTTTCTCGTTCAACCTGGCCAAGCCCATCGCACAGCTGTCCACCACGTTGGCGGGCGGTACGCTGGGCATTGCGCTGGCCTGCGTGCTACTCTCGTTCCTGATGATGATCACGCGCGCCAAGGCGGTGCCGCAGGTGATCGGTTTCCTGGCAATGGAGAACGGTCTGTTCTTTGCGGCCACCTCGGCCACCTACGGCATGCCGATGGTGGTCGAACTCGGTATCGCGCTGGACGTGTTGATCGGTGTTCTGATCCTGGGCGTGTTCATGTTCCAGATTCGCGAGCAGTTCGACAGCCTGGATATCCGCAATCTCGAAAAACTGAAAGAAGACTGAATTGTTTGCACTGGCCTTCCTGCTTGCAATCCCCTTGTTTGGCGGCATGGTGCTGGGTTTGATCGGCCACCGCGACCGGGCGCGTGACGTCAATGTCGCCTTCAGTTCGGGCACCTTCATCGCCGCGTGTTTCCTGACCGTGCAGATCATCGACGGCGGGCCAATGTTGGTCTGGGGCAAGGAGTTCTACATCGACGCGCTGAACGTCTTCCTCGTGACGTTGACAGCGTTCGTCGGTCTGACCACGGCGATCTTCTCGCGGCCCTACATGCAAATTGAGCGCGACCACGGCAAGATGACGCCGCCGCGCATGCGGCTTTACCACAGCATGTACCAGCTGTTCAGCTTCACCATGCTGCTGGCGCTGACCACCAACAACATGGGCATCATCTGGGTGGCCATGGAAGCCGCAACACTGACCACCGTGCTGCTGGTCAGCGTCTACCGCACAGCCGCCAGCCTGGAGGCGGCCTGGAAATACTTCATCCTGTGCGGCGTAGGCATTGCGCAGGCGCTATTCGGCACCGTGCTGCTGTACATGGCGGCAGAGAAGGTCATCGGCCCCGGTGGCGGTTCGGGCGGCGCCCTGCTGTGGACCAACCTTGATGCGGTCAAGGCACAGCTCGACCCCAACATCATCACGCTGGCCTTTGCCTTCCTGTTCATCGGCTACGGCACCAAGGTCGGCTTGGTGCCGGTGCACAACTGGCTACCCGATGCGCATGCGGAGGGTCCCACGCCGGTCTCAGCGGTACTCTCCGGGCTGCTGCTCAACGTGGCGCTGTACGCCATCCTGCGTTGCAAGGTGCTGACCGACGGTGCGCTGCAAAACCACCTGTCGGGTCAGCTGATGATGGGCTTCGGGCTGCTGTCGGTGGTGGCTGCGACATTCTTCATCATCCGACAAAAAGACGTGAAGCGCATGTTCGCGTATTCGTCGATCGAGCACATGGGCATGATGACCTTTGCCTTCGGCATGGGCGGGCCTATCGCCACCTACGCTGGCTTGCTGCACATGACCGTGCACTCGCTGACCAAGTCGGCTATCTTCTTTGCAGTCGGGCACGCCACACAGAAGGCAGGCACACAGGTCATGGAGAACATCCGCGGCCTCATCAAGGTCAGCCCCATGGTCGGGTGGGGCCTGATGCTCGGTTCACTGGCCATTCTGGGCATGCCACCGTTCGGCGTGTTCGCCAGCGAGTTCCTGATCGTTACCACTGCGATGCGCGAGCAGCCCTGGGCCACGCCGTTCCTGTTGCTGGCTCTGGGACTGGCTTTTGCCTCGGTATTCAGTCGCGTGCAGCCGATGGTGTTCGGCGAGACCAACGTCAAGCCGCTGGCACATCCCCCGGCACTGATCCCGGTGTTCGTCCACCTTGCGCTCGGACTCATGCTGGGTCTGTATATCCCGCCCTATCTGGATGCCTGGTACCGGCAGGCCGCCGCGATGCTTGGGAATTGACGACATGGCGATGCCAATTCCCGATCCAGAATTGCGCCCGTTGTGCACACTGACGCTCGATTTGTTGCGTTTGCCGGCACCCTTGCCCGTATGGCGGGCACGCGTCGATGCGGCGCGGTGGCTGGCCGCCGCACACACTGTAGCCGAGTCGGGTGGGCGGCTGATCTCCCTGTGGGGCATCGACCGCAGCGCATCTGGCGGCGGCATGGTGGTCTGCGCGACCTATTGCGTGTTGGAAGGACTGGTCTGGCTGGAGCTTCCTGTCGGTCACACAGCCGCCTACCCCGATCTGTCGGGTGTCTTCCCCTGCGCCGGTCGCATGCAACGTGCAGCCGCTGATCTGTCGGGACTGCGCGCTGACGGCCAATCGGACACACGCGCCTGGCTCAGCCATGGCCTGTGGGCCGGCGGCGCACCGCTGCAGTCGGGTACGCTGCCAGTGGGCAGCGCGCCCGGCACGCTGCCAACGGACTACCCCTTCGTGCGCGTCGAGGGTGACGGCGTGCACGAGATCGCCGTTGGCCCCGTGCACGCCGGCATCATCGAGCCCGGCCACTTCCGCTTCTCGGTCGTTGGAGAAAAAGTGCTGCGGCTCGAAAAGCACCTGGGTTACACCCACAAGGGTATCGAGCGGCGCTTCACCGAACTGGCACCGTTGGACGCATACCGCCTGGCGGGGCGGGTGTCCGGCGACTCGACAGTGGCATTTGCCTGGGCCTACTGCATGGCGCTCGAATCCGCCTGGCAATGCGATATACCGCAACGGGCCGTGTGGCTGCGCGCATTGATGCTCGAGCGCGAGCGCGTGGCCAATCACCTCGGCGACCTCGGCGCCCTTGGCAACGATGCAGCACTGGGTTTCGGACTGGCACAGTTCTCGCGGCTGCGCGAGGACTGGCAACGCCTGTCTGGCGCGGCGTTTGGCCACCGGTTCATGATGGACAGCGTGGTGCCCGGTGGCGTTGCCACTGATCCGACGCCGGACCTGCTACTTCGCCTGACCCAGCAATGCGATGCCATCGAGGGTGAAGTGCGCACCTTGCGCACGGTCTACGACGAACACGCCGGACTGCAGGATCGATTCCTGACCACTGGGCGCGTGTCTCCGGAACTCGCGGCGCAACTGGGCCTCACCGGCCTCGCCGGGCGCGCCAGCGCCCAGGCTTTCGACCTGCGCTGCGACCAAGTCTGGCCGCCCTACGATCAACTGGAAGTCAAAATGGCCACGCAGCGTGATGGTGATGTTGCCGCCCGCGTCGCGGTCCGGTTTGACGAGACTCTGGAATCCTTGCGGCTGCTGCGCAGGCTGTGCGCAGGCGCACCGGCCGGAGCGATTCGCGTCGACATGGTGGCGCCGGGCGTCCCAAGCGTCGGGATCGGATGGGTCGAAGGCTGGCGCGGTGAGGTGCAGGTGGCACTAGAAGTTTCGGCCACCGGCCACATTGTGCGTTGCCATTGCCACGACCCGTCCTGGCAAAACTGGCCGGCGCTGGAGCACGCGGTGATGGGCAACATCGTTCCGGACTTCCCGTTAATCAACAAGTCCTTCAACCTGAGTTACTCGGGGCACGATCTCTGATGTGGCATATCCTCAGACAAGTCGCACGGCACGGTATTCTCACCGAGCCGCCACCGCGCATCGAGGAGGCCGACCGCGCACGGATTGATCGCATCCATGCCGGCCTACTCGAAATTCTCGGCCAGGCACTCGCCATCCGCGCAGTAGATGCCGGCTCATGCAACGGTTGCGAGCTGGAGATCCAGGCGCTGGGTAATCCGTACTACAACATCGAGGGCCTGGGCATCCGATTCGTCGCCAGCCCGCGCCATGCCGATATGCTGCTGGTGACCGGCCCTGTGTCCCGGCACATGGAAGAAGCGTTGAAGCGCACTTACGACGCCACGCCGGAACCCAAGCTGGTGGTCGCGGTGGGGGACTGCGGATGCGATGGCGGTATCTTCGGCGAGAGCTACGCCAGTTGCGGGCGGGTCTCAAACGTCATTCCAGTCGATGTAGTCGTGCCGGGCTGCCCGCCGCCGCCGATGGACATTTTGCGCGGCATCCTGAGTGCCGTGCGCCAGCGCGCGCAGGCCCTGGCCGGACGCTGACCTCAACGACGACGCGCTCGCAAAGCCTAATGCCCATCCACTACGCAAGACGATTGGTCGGACCGAAGCGTTCGGCTGATGCAAATCAGCAACTGGGCTTCATCCTGTGCTTCGTTGCAGGCACAGTCCACGCATTGGGCATTGCCGCGATGCTCGCATATAACCATCACGCAACGGGCTCTGCCTCGACCGTTGGCGGCGCCCGGACTGATTTTTTCGGTGGCCTGGCCGTCGTGTGCGCCGGCGGGCTGTTTTGCTTCGTGACGGGGGCCGTGCTTGCTACTGGCCTGGTAGGCATCGCGCGCATCGCAGGTTGCAGAGTGAATATGCCTTGCCGCTGTTACTTGAAGCCTTGCTGCTCCTATTGATCGGTATCGTTGATGCTCAGGGGACTGCGGCCGACGGGTTTGAGCTCTTCGCTGTGCTGATGGTGCTGAGTCTCTCGATGGGCATTCAAAACGCGGCTGTTACCTTGATGTCCAACGCCGAGATCAGGACCACGAACATCTTCCCGCTCCTCATCGCGATCGGCTCCGAGCTTGGCCAGCGTATTGCCATCGACACCGACGCGGTAGCCGGGAAAAGCAAACCCCCGCCTAGCAATGATCGCCTCGCATTGCTGAATTTGCTGGCGCTGTATTTCTTTCTGGGTCTCGCAGTTGGATGGCTGGGCTTTGAGCAGGTGGGCTTCGCGGCCATCCTGCCGTTCGCCATCACGCTGGCCGTCATAACCGCGGCGCCAGTCATTGACGACCTGATGGTGGCGAGACGCTGAGTCGCAAGGGACCAACTTTGCCACCATGCAGGTCGTCGACAACTTCCTGAACGAAACCCGGTCCGGCGCCAACCAGGGGAAGGCCGCCGCCGCTCGGCCCTGGGTGATCCAAGCCAGGATCGCCGGCCCTGCGGACCTTGTGGTCTACGAATACGGTGCTCGCCTGGACGCCAATTGCCGCGCAGCAGCCACCGAGCAGATTGACAAGGCCCGCCCTCTACAACACGCTGATCGGCAGTATCCGGACTGTTCACGGCCAAATGAATGCCTGGGTGCTAGAGCGTGCAGGACCGCGCGCGCAGGTATTGCATGATCAACTCACCGCGCTCGAACACGTGATCGCTGCCGCCAGGACGGCGGCCGACGGTGGGATTCTGCGCCAACTCGCACCGCAGCGGATCGCACTGGGTACCGAACTGACCGCGCAGCTGCGCCCCGTGCGTCAGGCACACCGGACCGATATCCGCAGCCTGTTCTTCTCACGGGTCGGCAACACCACAGCCACGCTGACCTATCGCCTTCGGTGTCAGGCCGTCGACGACGGATTGGGCTGGGCGACCGCAAACGCCGTGCTCGACAGCGCACTGCTAGCTTGGAAGAAGTCCCTGGATCTGGGTCGCGCGCCGAAGTTTGCAGTGGGTGACCGCAAGGACCAGGACTCCCTGTTCCTGCAGTTCACGATCAAAAATGGCTTGCCGGCCGAGCGTGTATTCGATGGCTCCAGCCTGGAAGTTCACTTGACGCCATCTGCCGCAGCAGATCGACGTGCCTGCGGACAGTTCCGGTTCAGGCTCGGACTGGCGCGCGAAGGGGTCTACGCCACCGGCACACGGCAATACCACCGACCATTTCCGACAGGCGCGCACGTATCGGGCGCACGTCTGATCCGACGGCGCTTGGCCGACAAGGATTGATGGACGCTGCAACTCGTGCTGCGGCTGGAAGTACCAATCCACATTGAATGCGAGCACCCAGTCGATCTGGCTGCTGTGCATTTCGGCTGGGTTGCGGTGGAGGGGGCCGCCGGGTCGTGACGATCGCACGATCAGCCGATCCCGCTGCTGTTCAGACACTCGTCATGCCTGCGTCCATCGAGACCGACCTGACACACTGCGCATCCTTGCAAGGGCAGCGCGCCCTGGCCAAAACTGCATTGCTGCCGCATTTGCGCGCCAGCGATTGGGGAGGTCGATCTGCCCGTACCCCTCCTGACCGAACTCGACAGCATCGCGGCCTTGCCAGCGCAGCGTGTCGCGATCGCTCGTATCTACCTGCTGCAAAAGGCGCTGGCCGATACAGGCCGGCGCTGGGCCCGACTCGATACCTGGGTGCGCGAGGACCGCAAGCAATGGCAAGCTGCGGGGATGCTGGCCCGGCGCGCCCGTGGCCGGCGGCGAGACTTCTATCGATGCGCCGCGCTAAACCTCGCGCGCCAGCACCGTGCCGTTGTTATGGAACCGCTGGACCTGATGGCGGCCAGCAGGGCTTTCATTGAATCGACAGGTCGATGGAGTGCGTTTTCGCACCATGCCCGCGCCGGCCGCGTTGTGGTCGCAATCTACGAGTTGGAGCAAGCCATTCGATGGGCCTGCGCACGCTGCGGCACGGCCATCTTCGAACTCAAGGGGCTGACGACCAGCACATGCGCTGTTTGCGCAAGGGTCGGTGTGACACCGTCACTGGAGACAAGTCTGCGCGGACGCTGTGGCGGCTGCGGCGCCAAGCACGACCGCCATGCGAACGCGGCCTGTGTAGGCTGGCGGCACACGCGCGACGGACTAGAAGCGCGGCTTGAGGAACATGCCACGAACACGATCAACCACGTTGCCAACGTTCGCGATCGGGGGGCCGCGCTCAAGGCCGGCATCGCCGAGAAACGCAGGCTCGGGCGTGTCGAGATAGAACTGCGTCAGAAGGAGGATAGAGCCAAGCGTTGAACTGGGGTAATACGCGAACCATTTGCCATCGCCGGGGCCTTGTACTGGCGACATCGTCATTGTTTACTCCGTGCTCGCGTGCATTTCAGTCAGCCCTCTGGATAGAGGAAATCCAGTGACGTCTGTACTTTGAGACCGGACGTTGGCGACGCGAATTTCTTGTGCGTTCAAATGACCGGAAGTGGCCCGCAGCGGGCATAGCCGGCCAAACTGGGAGCGCCCGCTAACTGCCATATCCCGCCAGTCGAGGTCGGGGCGAGTGCCAGGTCCTCCCGGTAGTGGTCATACCCCTGCAGCACATCAGCGACAAATTCGCGTGAATCAAAAGCCGGGTGAACGGCGCTGACCATGCGCGCAATGGCTTGGGGCACGTCTGCGCCGTATTGATTGACCAGGGGTTCGGCCACCGCGCTCAGCCATCCAGAAAGTGCGCAAGCGCCGCGACCGTGCTGGCGGCCGTGCCGCGGTGCTGCGCTGCAAAGCGCAAACTCGCCGCTGCGCCCGCCTGCTGGGTGTCCGGACGCGACAACAGGGCGCGGGCACTGCGCACCGCTTCGGCCATGTCCGCCACCCGGCGCGCGGCGCCCGCCGCTTGCGCCAGATCCGAGACATCAGCAAAGTTGAAGGTGTGCGGCCCCATGATCACGGGGCACGCGCAGGCGGCCGCCTCGATCAGGTTCTGCCCGCCAAGCGGCGCAAAACTGCCGCCCAGCAAGGCAACGTCGCTCATCGCGTAATACAGGGCCATCTCACCGAGCGAATCGCCCAGCCAGACATCGGCCGCCTGCGGCTCGCCTTTCCAGGCCGAGCGGCGCGAGACCGTGAGACCGTGTTTTTCAGCAAGCGCCTGCACCTCGTCAAAGCGCTGCGGGTGGCGCGGCACGATGAGCACCTGAAAGCTCTTGCCCGCTATCTTGTTCATAGCTAGTAGCGCACGTTCTGAAAGGGCCAGAGCCACTATTTGTCTTAAAAAGTCAGCCTCTTCGCCCTCGCGGGAGCTGGCCAGCATCAACACCGGCTGGGCCAGCGCCTCGCGCCAGCGCCTGCCCTGCGCCTGCTGGGCCGCGTCGGGCGCGGCGTCAAACTTGAGGTTGCCAAACACGCCTTGCACCGTGGCCCCCAGTTCCCGCAGGCGCGCGGCATCACTTTCGGTTTGTGCATACACCGCTGCCAGACCGGCATACGCGGGCCGTGACAGTGGCGCCATGCGCGCCGCCTGCTGCAGCGACTTGTCGGACAGCCGGGCGTTGACCAGCGCCAGCGGCACACCGCGCGCCCGCGCGCCGGCCACGGTGTTGGGCCAGACCTCGGTCTCCAGCAGCAGGCCCAGCCGTGGTTGGAAGTGGGCAAAGAAGCGGCCCACGGCGGCGTCACTGTCCCAGGGCTGCCAGACCTGTACGTCGCCCGCGCGAAGCAGGCCGCTGCCCTCAGCGCGCCCGGTGGCCGTGCCATGCGTCAGCAGCACGCGCAAGCCGGGCCAGCGCGCGCGCAGTGCGTCAAGCAAAACGCTGGCGGTGCGGGTTTCGCCCAGAGACACGGCGTGGACCCACACCAGCTCGGAGCGCGGCTCTGGCGGCTGCGTGTAAAAGCCGAAGCGCTCGTCCACCGCCTCCAGGTAGCCAGCCTCTGTCTGGCCGCGACGCATCAGCTTGCGCCGCAAAAAAGGCTGGGCGCCCCACATCAGCAGCGCGTAGAGCTTGCGGATAAATGCCTCCATCACGCCGCCTTGTCCGAGGGCACGGAGCTGCAGCGCTGCCAGGCCCTCACCACGGCCTGCACCGTCGGCGTTGGCTGCGCAAACACGCTGAGCTGGCGCGCGACGCTTGCATCAGGTGCAGCCGGCAGCGGCCCGGTGCGCCAGGCGGTGTCGAAGTTGTAGATCTGCACATGCGGCAGGTCAAGCGCCACGGCGATGTGGCTCAGGCCGCTGTCCACGCCAATGACACCGGCGCACTGCGCCAGTTGCCGGGTCAGCGTATCCAGCGGCAAGCGCGGCCAAACCGTTGCGCGGGCGTCGCCCTCTTCGCCATTCAGCCCGGCGGCAATCGCCTGGCTCATCGCCAGCTCGGCGTCGCTGCCGTGCGGCAGCGCAATGTGATAACCCTGCGCCATCAGTTGCCGGCCCAGCGCCAGCCAGTTTTCGAGCGGCCACAACTTGTCGGCGCGTGAGCTGCCGTGTACAAACGCTATGATTTCAGGAGCTGCTGGCGCCTGTCCAGCAAGGGCTGGAGCCCGATTTAACCCATAGTCCGGCAGCGCGGCCGGGGTATAGCCCAAGGCGCGCGCGCACAACGCACGGCCGCGCTGCACAGCGTGGCTATGCGGCGCCAGCGTGACGGCCACGTCGGCGACCCAGCGCGTCGGCGCCTCGTAACCCGAGCCTTCGGTCTGGTTGGCCATGGCGTAGCGTTGCCCGCCGGGGGCCAGCCGCGCCAGCCAGGCGACCAGCGCCGATTTCGTCAGGCCCTGGAGGTCGATGACAGCATCGTAGTGCTGGCTTTGCAACTCGCGCATAAACGCGCGCCAGGCCATGCGCGTGGCCGGGCTGAAGGGCGATTTACGCCAGCGGCGAAGTTCGCAAGGAATAACGTTGCGTAACCCGCTGCCCAGCAAGGGCGTCAGCAGCGGCGCAAACGATGCCTCCACTACCCAGTCGATCTGCGCATCGGGGCGCGCGGCCAGGATGTCCTGCACCACAGGCAAGGTGTGCACCACGTCACCCAGGGACGAGAGCTTGACCAGAAGTATTTTCATGGTCTGTCATTGCGGGCTTGACCCGCAATCCATGGCGGCGCTGCCGGGCGTTCGAAACATGGATCCCGGGTCGAGCCCGGGACGACAATCCACTGGCTCAATGTAAAGCCGCGGCGAAGCTCGCGTCAGGTTTGACGCCGTGCAGCAGCCCAAGCATGTCGGTCTGGATGCGTTTGAGCGCCGCCTCGGTGTGCCCTTCGAAACGCAGCACCAGCACGGGCGTGGTGTTGGACGCGCGGATCAGGCCAAAGCCATCGGACCAGTCCACACGCACGCCGTCGATGGTCGAAATTTTTGCCCCCGCAGTGATCGCTTCGCGCAAGGCACCGTGTTCCCCCACGCCGCGCACGGCCTCATCGGCAAGTTCAACCAGCCTGGCCACCACCGTGTGCGGCTCGCCTTCCTTGCAGGCCACGTTGAGTTCGGGCGTGCTGAAACTGGTGGGCAGGCCGTTGAGCATTGCGCCCACATCGGTCACCTTGCTGAGGATCTCCAGCAGGCGCGCGCCGGCATAAGTGCCGTCGTCAAAACCAAACCAGCGCTCCTTGAAGAAGATGTGGCCGCTCATCTCGCCGCCCAGCGGGGAGTTGACCTCTTTCATCTTCGCCTTGATCAGCGAGTGGCCGGTCTTGTACATCATGGGCACGCCGCCGGCAGCCTCGATATCAGGCGCCAGGCGCTGCGAACATTTGACGTCGTACACGATGGTGCCGCCCGGCACGCGCGACAATACATCACGCGCAAACAGCATCATCTGGCGGTCCGGGTAAATGTTCTGGCCGTCCCGCGTGACGATGCCCAACCGGTCGCCGTCGCCGTCGAAAGCCAGGCCGAGTTCGGCGTCGCCGGCCTGCAGCGCAGTGATCAGGTCCTTGAGGTTTTCGGGCTTGCTCGGGTCAGGGTGGTGGTTGGGGAAGCTGCCGTCCACCTCGCTGAACAGTTCGGTCACCTCACAACCCAGCGCGCGGAAGATGCCAGGCGCCGACGCGCCTGCAGCGCCGTTGCCAGAATCGATGACAACTTTCATGGGCCGCGCCAATTTGATGTCGGAGACGATACGGTCGCGGTATGGGGCCAGCACATTGATGTTGCGCACATTGCCACTGCGGGTCGGCACGGGCCAGTTTTCCTGCACCATGGCCTGGCCGAGCGCCTGAATCTCGTCCCCATAAATCGCGCGGCCGCCCATCACCATCTTGAAGCCGTTGTAGTCCTTGGGGTTGTGGCTGCCGGTGATCTGGATGCCCGAGCCGGCCAGCTTGCTGGCTGCAAAATAAAGCATGGGCGTGGTGACCATGCCGACGTCGATCACATCGACCCCACTGGCAAGCAAGCCACGGATCAGCGCCGCACTGAGCGCTGGCCCGCTGTCGCGGCCGTCGCGGCCCACGGCCACCGTGGCCTCGCCTTGTGCCAGCGCGCTGCTGCCAAAAGCGTGTCCCAGCGCTTCGGCCACGGATTCGTCAATGGTGGCAGGCACAACACCGCGAATGTCGTAAGCCTTGAGAATTGAGGGGTTTACCTGCATGGAACGGGGCCTTCCTGGGGTTGAGTACGGCGCTTATTGTAGGCGCGGGGCCTGCAGGGAAGATGTCCGAAAACGGCTAGTCTCAAGTGAGCTGCGCCGTATCATCCCCCCCATGACTGCTGATAACACCCTGCTCGCCGATGACGCCTGTTACCTCGCGCTGAAGACGCGGGACGCACGGTTTGACGGCAGCTTTTTTACCGGCGTAACCTCCACCGGCATCTATTGCCGGCCGGTCTGCAGCGTCAAGACACCCAAACGCGAAAACTGCCGCTTCTTCGGCCACGCCGCCCAAGCCGAAAACGCGGGCTTCAGGCCCTGCCTGCGCTGCCGGCCTGAGCTGGCGCCGCACTCGGTGGTGTGGTCCATTCAGGACGCCAGCTACATCCTGGCGCACCAGGCGGCGCGTTTGCTCGATGAATCTGAGGCATGGGGTGACGAAGCACCTTCCGTCGAACTGCTGGCCGCAAAAATGGGCATCAGCGATCGCCATGTGCGCCGTATTTTCGAAGCCCAGTTCGGCGTCTCGCCCATGCAGTACCTGCAAACCCGCCGCCTGCTGACGGCCAAGCAACTGCTGGCCGACACGGCGTTGCCCATCACGCAGGTGGCGCTGATCAGCGGTTATGCCAGCGTGCGGCGCTTCAACGCCGCTTTTGTCCAGCACTACGGACTGAATCCGACCGGGCTCCGGCGCCAGGGCACCACGCCAGCGGACCAGGGCATCACCGTCAAGCTGGGTTACCGCCCGCCTTACGACGTGGCCGCCATAACCGGCTTCTTCAAAAAGCGCCAGATCCATGCGATTGAATTTGTGGACGACCGCGCTGGCAGCCTCCGCATGGGCCGCACCTTTCGCGTTGAAACCGTCGGCAAAGTCCACGCCGGGTGGCTGCTTGCCAGCTTTGACCCCAGCCGCTGCCATGTGGCGCTGCGCGTCAGCGACTCGCTGCGTGAGGTGCTGCCGCTGGTGATACGCCGGGTGCGCGCCATGCTGGACCTTGACGCCGACCCGCAGGCCATCAACAGCGTGCTGCACCACAGCTTTCCGGCTGGCGACGGCCTGCGTGTGCCCGGCGCGATGGACGGCTACGAGCTGGCGGTGCGCGCCGTGCTGGGCCAGCAGATCACGGTAGCTGCGGCGCGCACGCTGGCGCAGCGCATGGTGGACAAACTGGGTGAGCCGATTGAAACGCCCTGGCCCGGCCTCACGCGACTCTTCCCCCCGGCCGCCGTGCTGGCGCAGGCCAGTGGCGACGCACTGGGCCAGCTTGGCATCGTCAGGCAGCGGCAGACCGCGATTGTCGGCATCGCCAAAGCCGTGGCTGAAAAACGCGTGCAGCTGCATGGCGGCGCCGATGTCAACGCCACCATCGCCGCGCTGAAAGCGCTGCCCGGCATTGGCGACTGGACTGCGCAATACATCGCCATGCGCGCGCTGCGCTGGCCCGATGCCTTTCCGGCCGGCGACGTCGCGCTGCACAAGGCGCTGGGCGTGCAGGGCCTGAAAAACCCGGCCAAAGAAGCGGAGCAGGCCTCGCAGGCCTGGAAACCCTGGCGCAGTTATGCGGTGATCCGCGCCTGGAGCGGTGCGATGGAGGCCGCGGCCAAAACGCCATCTGCTACAGAATTGATAGCTGGTGGCGCTCGATCGGCAAGGGCTGGAGGCCGAAATTGATCCATAGAAGTAACTACTCGGCTGCTTGTGCGCCGCTCACCCTCACCCCTGCCCTCTCCCAGAGGGAGAGGGAGCAAGGCGAGCCTCTTTTTCCCTCTCCCTCTGGGGGTGGGAGCAAGGCGAGCCTCTTTTTCCCACTCCCTCTGGGGGTGGGAGCAAGGCGGGCCTCTTTTTCCATCTCCCTCTGGGGGTGGGAGCAAGGTGGGCCTCTTTTTCCCTCTCCCTCTGGGGGTGGGAGCAAGGTGGGCCTCTTTTTCCCTCTCCCTCTGAGGGTGGGAGCAAGGCGAGCCTCTTTTTCCCTCTCCCTCTGGGAGAGGGCTAGGGTGAGGGCTTCCCCGATTTGCTTCTCATGCTCAGAGGACCTGAGTAGCTACCCTTAAACCCTATCGAAAAACGCTAAAAGAACGTTTGCTTTCAATCAGAGACACTCGCAGGAGATCCCCATGAAATTCGACACATCCATCGTCCAGACCCGCTTTGAAAGCCCGCTGGGCACCATCATCATCGCCGCCACCTCGCAGGGCCTGGCTGGCCTGTGGTTTGACGGCCAGCGCCACCTCCCCCCTGAACTTGTCGGGCCGCCGGTTTGGCCCAGCGATCCCGACCACCCGGTGCTGAAAAAAGTCAGCCAGCAACTGAGCGAATATTTCGCCGGTCAGCGCACGCAGTTCGATGTGCCGCTGGACCTGGCCTGCGGCACGGCTTTCCAGCAATCGGTCTGGCAGGCGCTGCTGAAGATTCCGCAAGGCGGCACGGCGAGCTACCGCGAGGTGAGCCAGCGCATTGGTAACCCCGCAGCGGTGCGTGCCGTTGGCGCGGCGGTGGGCCGCAACCCGGTCAGCATCATCGTGCCCTGCCACCGCGTGATGGGCGCCAACGGCGCACTCACAGGTTATGCCGGCGGGCTGGACCGTAAAAGCGCGCTGCTCAAACTGGAGGGCGTGTCCCTTGAGGTTGCCCAGTGACCGTTGCGCCCACTGCACTGAAGAGCCAGCCCTGGCTGACGGACTTTGTTTTGCTGGCCGCCATCTGGGGCTCGTCTTTTTTGTTCATGCGCATCGCGACGGTGGAGTTTGGCCCCCTGCCCACGGCGGCCATGCGGGTGGCCATTGCCGCAGCCTTTTTGTTGCCGCTGGTGCTGCTGCGCGGGCTGGGGCCAACGCTGATAAAGAACTGGCGCCGCGTTTTTCTGGTCGGCCTGTTCAACTCGGGCATTCCGTTTGCGTGTTTTTCTTTTGCGCTGCTGTCCATCACCACGGGCCTGGCGGCGATTCTGAACGCCACCGTGCCCATGTTCGGCGCCGTGGTTGCGTGGTTCTGGCTCAAGGACAGGCCGACCGGCTCGCGCGTGCTGGGCTTGCTGATCGGTTTTGCCGGCGTTGCGCTGCTGGCTTGGGACAAGGCCACCTTCAAGCCCGATGCCTCGGGTATCGCACCAGCCTGGGCAGTGCTGGCTTGTCTGTTCGCCTGCCTGTGTTACGCGCTATCGGCCAGCTACGCCAAGCGTTACCTCACCGGCCTGTCGCCGCTGGTCACCGCCGCCGGCAGCCAGATCGGCGCGACCCTGGGCCTGGCTCTGCCCGCCGCCTGGCTGTGGCCCACACGGTTGCCCGGCAAGAGCGCCTGGCTGGCCCTGGGGGTGGCCGGCGTTTTGTGTACGGGCATTGCCTACATCCTGTACTTCCGGCTGATAGCCACCGCCGGCCCGGCGCGCGCCCTGGCCGTGACCTTTGTGGTGCCGGTGTTTGCCGTGTTTTACGGCGTGATGTTTTTAAGCGAGGCGGTGACGCTGTGGATGCTGCTCTGCGGCGCAGTGATCGTCTGCGGCACGGCATTGTCTACCGGCTTGCTTAAACTCGGGCGATGACCTCTGCCCGCAAGATCAAGCTCAAGCTGCCGGCACCCAAGCCACGCAACCCGCTGGTCATGGCGGCGCTTCAGCGCAAGGCGGGATCACATCGCAAGTCGCAGGCGTCTATTCGGCGTGATGAAAAAATAGCGCTTGAAAAGCAGCTAAAGGAAAGCTGAGACTGAGGGCTGTTCGTTCTTGCGCGCCTCCCCTACGACCTTCTGAAAGTCGGCAAAGGAAACCGGTTTGGTCAACATCGTGTCAAATCCAGTAGAAAGAATATACGCCTCTTCTTCATGGGTGGCATGAGCGGTGTACGCCACCAGCCTGACCGAACCGGCAGGATGTGTAGTCCTGATTATCTTGGCTAGCGCAGTGCCATGGAGGCCGGGCATCCGGATATCAAGAAGGATGAGCGCCGGCGTGCATTGGCGCAGGTAGGCCAACGTCGAGTAACCATCGACACATTCGTCGACGCACCAGCCCAACGCGTCCAGATAGGCGTGCGCCAGAGTCCGGTTTGTAGCGTCATCATCGACAACGAGTGCCCGCCCAATATCAATTGCGGGAGCCATGCACCGTCTCGCTTTCCATGGGCAAGAAAATTTCAAACTGTGTCCCCACACCTTCTGACGAGATGACAGTGACCCGGCCCCCAAGTAACTCCGTCAACTCCTTGCACAGGGCCATGCCGAGCCCACTGCCAGTCTCACTGGAGCCGGTTTCGTCCTGAAGATTCGTATGGCTGAAACGATCAAACAAACGGTCAAGACGGGAGCGGCTCATCCCAATACCCGTGTCGGAAATCTTAAACAACCAGTAATCCGCTTTCCGGACCACGTGAAAGAAAATGCATCCCTGGGTAGTGAACTTTGTGGCGTTATGCAACACATTGTTCAAAATCTGCATCAGCTTGATGCGGTCGATATAGATGGTATCCGGTAGGTCTGCGGCGTAATCAAGGCTCAAAATGATCTCTTTCTTTTCGGCGGCATAACGGTGGATAGCTGCGACCGATTCGCATAGCTCGTGCAACTGACAGACTGTCCGGTTTATTTCCATCCGACCCGCCTCAATTTTGGCCAGATCGAGCAAGGTATTGACGAGTTGGTGCAGGTGCTTGGCGCTGGTGTTGATCAGCTTTCCGAAGTCGTGCATTTTTTTCATGTCGATGGAGCTGCAAATCAGCTCCGAGAAACCGAGGATTCCGTTCAAGGGAGTACGCAGTTCATGCGAAATGTCGGCCACAAAACGTGACTTCATCGCATTCGCAGAGCTCGTCTTGATCTGGCTATCCTGCAACAGCTGAACTATCTGGCCTCGCGCGCGAAGATTGCGAATCCCGTATATCGCGGCTGCACTCAAGCCAAACACGAACAGGACGACCAAGCCCAGCGCTAACATATTGTGCCGACCTATTTCGAGATCCAGTTTCGACGAGTCGGACCCGACCACCACGCTCAATGGAAAATCACGCAAAGGCTTTACGTACCAAGACGTGGCAGGCTGGGCAGTGGCATTTGCTGAGGAGAACGACTTATACAAACCAGCGACGGCCAACTTACCTGGCGGCAAGGGTGGGGCCAGCAGCGCCGGATTGAAACTCAAAGGGCCAGACCAGACCCGATTCAGGCCGTCGGTCCCCAACAGGCCAAAACTGACCGTGTTTTCCTGGTCGCTAGAGCTAAAATAATCGCTGAAGAAAGCCGGGTCCACGCTCGCGACGATCACGCCCGCGAAAATACCGTCCTTCCCGAAAATCGGCCTCGAAAATTGAATACTGGTGCGCTTGGACACGCGACCGACCAACGGCCGGCTGACGAATAGAGAATCAGAAGAAGCTTTGGCGTGCACGAGAAAATGCTCTCTTTCGCCCAGGAAAATGGGTTTGGCGTCGGGATCAATCGAGCTTGCGACCAACATGCCATCTGTGCGAATAATGGCGACCTGAAAAATCATGGTCTTGAAATTGGGAAAGCTTTGGTAAAACTCCCGATGGTCGCTTAAACGGGACCCTTCAACCCAGTCGGATCGCCCCTGCTTCAAGGTGTGATCAACCAGTTGAAGACCTGCAGAAACATATTGGACCATAGCGTGAGAAACGGCCTTGTTTTCGGCCTTCATCTCCTCAACCGCTGCGCGGTTGAGGCTGCTCATGGAATAGGCGACCACCAAACTGACCAGCGCGGAAACCAGCAGGGCCAAAGCGCCCACCAGCAACTGCATGCCGTCCACACCACGGCGATCAAGTATTTTTCTAATGGAGCGAAGTGCCGCCGGCACCTTCGAAACGCCCGCGACATTGCCGGAATAACCCATTGCACTAGACATCAACGACTCCCGCCAGACCCAACATGTTTCTCGAATCCAGCAGAACCAAGCGCAAGCGCCCTTGCAGCAACTTCCGGCTGGGTCGGCGAAGACACGCTCGCAACGCAAAACCCCTTGGCATTACTGAAGGCTACCCTCATTTGACAAAGGTCGACGCGGCTCGTCCGGCCAAATTGCACGGACGTTTTCCCCGCGCAGGTCTCACGAACCGGGCAGTTCAGCCCCCCTGTGCACCAGCCCCAATCGTCACAACAGTCCATTTCAACTACTCCCCATACGCCCCATCTGACCGCGCTCGCTCAAGTCAATTGCAACGCCATCGGTCAGTAGGAACCCGGCGGCCGACATAGCCAGGTGGCGCTCGAGCGCTTCTGGACAAGCTTTTGAGGTATTGAAATTGCACTTCACGCCACAGCCCCCCTGTACACATTGCTGGACATGTTGTCAAAGGGGGGCTGAAGTTGCAGCTGAAGCTCATAACGGTCCACGGCTGGGGAAAACGCGAGCACGTGAGGATTGGCCGGGAGCGGCCGATTGAGAAACCCTAGCGAGTCGAGGCATTCCACAGCCTCCTTGACGTCCGCCAGATCCATCAGCCTGAAATCCTCATCCCTCACAGCCTGAGCCATGCTGTGCGTATCCCACAGGGGTCTTCCTTCGAAAAGGGTTTGAGGCAATTGCACACACAAGGTCTCTATCGCAAAACGCGACGACTGCACGGCGCGGCGCTTGATCATCTCTACGGCGGTTGGGGACAAGGGCTGGGCATCAGCAGCAGGAGTTTGAAGCGAATACATTATAACCACCGTAATTTGTTATACATTTTAACGATTATACGTTATTTTTATTACGATTGTTCACAATTGGAGAGGCTTCAGCGGGTAACTGGATGCCTGTGACACGACGCGGCCGCTGGCACCTGCCCCCCGACACCCACCCCCACCCTGAAAGTCTCACTCCTGTTGGCCCCAGAAAGCCGGAGACGGGTGCTTGTCAGGTCGCTGCCCGCTGCCGCGGTCATCTACGGCATGTCGTCTGCTCAAAAACGTGGCCGTTGGTTTCAACGGGGTCCCTCGCACGGAAGGCTGCGTGCAGCCTCCTCCGGCTGGCCAAAGCGTCGAGAACTCCAGTCTGCTGGACCACTTCTGGCCGAACAAGCTATTGAAACATTACAACCAAGCCGCCTATATAGGGCTTAGAGCGTAATAGTCGATCCCAAACCTTGCGTATACTGGTGGCGAAAATCAAAGGCCCTATGCTGAATAAGAGAGTTCCCTCATGGTCGAACATGCCTACAGACTGGTTGGCGTTGTGTTGGCCGGACCCAAGTTCGCGTTTAACGGTAGCTCTGAAAATCGCGACCGTCTCACCGGTCATCGGTGGCCGGAAACCAGGTTGGATGCGATATTCTTCGTGGTCTGTGTAAGTAAAGTCGCGGTATGACCAAGGGTTATGTGGGCATCGGCGAAGCGGCAAAGATTCTTGAACTGTCGAGAACGTCGATCCAGAAGCTGGTGGACTCGGGTCAACTCGCCGCCGTGCGGACCACAGGTGGCCACCGGCGGATAATCCGCGAGTCGATCGAAGAGCTGAATCAGAAGATAGGGCCCAAGGCCATGCTCCGGCTCGCCGCGAAAAACCCCGGCCTTGCACCGCCGGTAAGCAGCGAAACAATCAGCCGTCCGGACAAGGTGCAAGTTCTTGTTGTAGAAGACGATCCCGTGACGGCGGCCCTACTCACCGGGATTTTTTCCAAAAGCTATCCGGAAGTCCAGTGCACGGTGGCAACCGACGGTCTTGATGCTGTACTCCAACTGGAACGCACCCGCCCCAGGATAATGATCACAGACCTTCGAATGGAGCCCTTCGATGGATTCAAACTCATCCAGATGGTGTCAGCACGCGCGGAATACCAGTGCATTGCCATGATTGCGATTTCGGGCATGAGTGACAGCGACATAGAGAAGCGGGGGGGATTGCCCAACCATGTGCTTTTCCTCGGCAAGCCTGTAAACCTAGACAGGTTAAGAGGGTTTCTCGAAGCCCATGTTCAGATGCATCGCCAAAACCGCTGAGCGCTGTCGCGCGTTGACCTCTCTGGCTCCCTTCATCGCAACTTTTTTATGCACCAGCACCTAGATATTCCAAGATTTGAGCAATCCACCGGGGGACTGGGCTTGCTGGTCCGGGTCGCCCAGGCTTTTCTCGACCAGTTGCCTCAATGGAAGGCAGAGTTGTCCACCCAGTCAGCGGCCGACGATAGGGACGCAATAAGAGATCTTCTTCACAAGATCAAGGGGAGTTGCTACGCCATGGCGGCCCATGGCGTGGCATCCCGCTTCGAGGCCGCCGAACGCAGCTTGAGGCACACCCCGAAAACTGCATGGCTGCGCGAGTCAGATGCGCTGCTCGAACTACTCGCCCAGCTGGAAAAAGAGTTGCGCATCATCGTAGCGGCAGAGCAACTCACAACTCCATCCGGCGCGCATTATGTGGTGAAACCGGTGTCCTGACAAAGGATTCCTGCCAGTAGACTGGTTTCACACCTGCGCCTGCGCGAAGCACGCTTTTGCCCGAATCGCCTGCTTCAGCATGCCAGCCGCTACATTGATACTGAGTGCCAATATCAGCATGTTCAAGCCGAACGAAAGCACACTATGCACAAACGTGCGCTGGCACACCTCGCGCGAAGTCACCTGCACGTCGGGCATCTGCGATGTCATGCCGACAACGTGGGGGTAATACAGAAAATAAAAATAGTCAGGGTCCAGCCCGCCGGGAAATTGCAGGCCAGGGCCGTTTGGCTCCTGGCGCTTTTCTTCCTGGTAATAACGAAGGGGTGGCCCAGCCAGTCCATTATGAGCCGCGTCACCTCCGCTGACTTTTCGCGGTGCAGGAAATGCCCAGCACTGATGAAGAACTAGTGCCGCGTATTTTTGGTCAGCCTGTTCAACTCCGGCATTCCGTTCGCGTGTTTATCGTTTGCGCTGCTGTCCCGCAGAACCGGCTTGTGGGCCACCCTGAACGCCACCGTGCCCATGTTCGGCGCAGTGGTTGCCTGGTTCTGGCGCAAGGACAGACCCACCGGCTCGCGCGCTCTAGGCGTCCTGTGCACCGGCATTGCCTACATCCTGTATTTCAGGCTGATAGCCACCGCCGGCCCGGCGCGCGCCCTGGCCGTGACCTTTGTGGTGCCGGTGTTTGCCGTTTATTACGGCGTGATGTTTCTGAGCGAAGCGGTGACGCCGTGGATGCTGCTCTGCGGCGCAGTGATCGTCTGCGGCACGGCACTGTCTACCAGCTTGCTCAAAATTGGTCGCTGAGCCTCTCCCAATGCACGGGCGCCCCGTGGCTATTTACTGTGCAATGAGGTAGGCGGCCGGAGCGACAAGAATGATGGCACCTGTGGCTACCCATGTACTGCGGCGCGTTCCGAGGCTTTGAAGTACAACGACAGCAGCAACTGTAGACAGCAGGAAAAAGATGTATGCCATCACATGGCTGCTGGGCCATCAACCCACACCGAGTGGCGGCTGTACCGATAGGTCTTGGTGAATTCCCCAGCCAACAGAATCATCCATCCGCCCATGGCCCACATCGCAGACAAGCCGACGAAGGCCCATCGCGCCCAAGGCGACTGAAGCTCGGGTTTTTTCATGCGGTTTAACGAGGCTGCAAAAAAAATGTCGGTGACTGCCTTTGCGGGCAACTTTCGGGGGTACTTGACCCCTTCCGACATCGACGATCGCGCGCTGTAGGCCATTCTATGAGGTCGAGTTTTCATATCATTTCCGCCCAATCAGGATAAGGAGGTTTTTTTACAGCCTCAACGTCAGAGTCAATCGGGCCCAAAGCGGGGCGGCGACTGCGGCTAGCTTAGCGTAAGCACGAAGGCGCTGCCACGATTTGGGCTCGGCTTGAACGAATTGTTGGCAATGGCAGCCAGTTAAGGCAGCGGACCAATCTTGGAAAGCCATGACGCTTTTGCCTGGATCGCAGTCCAAACCGCGTTGATGCCGAACAGAGCAATGAGCAAACCCGCTCCAATGCGGAAAAATGGATCAACAACTCC
>NZ_JBDNGU010000170.1:0-23425 GCF_041689105.1 Polaromonas sp.
GAGCCCTTGTATTTCATCATCGAATATTGACCATAGTCCTCGGCGGTGAACTTGGCTTCCTTGACCAGTTTGAGCGCGCGGTCGATGGTGGGCTCCATGTTCCACAGTGCCGATGACACCACGGTGTCGGGGTATTTGTCCTGGGTGTTGATAACGTTGCCGATAGCGAGCTTGCCCTTTTCCTTGGCGGCATCACTGACACCAAAACGTTCGGCGTACATCACGTCGGCGCCCTTGTCGATCATCGCAAAGGCGGCTTCTTTGGCCTTGGGTGGGTCAAACCAGCTGTTGATGAAACTCACGCTGAATTCGACCTTGGGATTGGTTTCTTTGGCGCCGGCCATGAAGGCGTTCATCAGGCGGTTCACTTCGGGAATCGGGAAGCCGCCGACCAGGCCGATCTTGTTGCTCTTGGTCATGCCGCCGGCGATCATGCCGGAGAGGTAAGCCGGCTCCTGGATGTAGTTGTCGAAGACCGAGAAGTTGGGCGCCTGCACCTTGCCGGACGATCCCATGAGGAAGGAGGTTTTCGGGAAGTCTTTGGCGACCTTGCGGGCAGCGGCTTCAACCGCAAAGGCCTCGCCGACGATCAGCTGGTTGCCAGCGGTGGCGTACTCGCGCATGACGCGTTCGTAGTCGGCGTTTGCCACGTTTTCGGTGGCTTTGTATTCGATCTCGCCGCGCGCCTCGGCGGCTTTCAGCGCCTTGTGGATACGGCTGACCCACTGCTGCTCGAAGGGGACGGTGTAAATCGCCGCCACCTTCATCTTGGCCTGGGCCAGCGCCAGGCCGGGGCTGGCCAGCGCCAGCGCGGCCACCAGCGCGATCAGAGGACGTCTTTTGATTGTTCTGCTCAACATGCTTTGCTCCTGAAAGTTAAGTTTGACCTACCACCATCGGCACTACAAATGCCGCTTCTGTCCTGCCATGCAAGCGCCATGCCACAAGCTGCAGACGGATGCTACAGCTCAAACAGCCTTTGCACCAGCCACCAGGCCGCCAGCATGGCCACAATCACCGAGCCCAGCTTGAGCACGCCCACGCGGTAGAAGCGGGTAGCACGCAGGCTGAAAGCCAGCGGCAGAAACACCGCCACAATCGCCAGCTGGCCCAGCTCGACCCCGACGTTAAAACCCACCAGCGCCAGCACCAAGGCATCTTTGGGCAGGCCCAAGTCGGCCAGCACTGAGGCAAAACCAAAGCCGTGGATCAGGCCAAACACAAAAGCCATGATCCAGCGGCGATTTTCCAGTGAGCCGCGCAGGTTGCTCAGCGCAGCGATGACCACCGAGGCAGCAATCGCCGACTCGACCCAGCGGGAGGGCAGGGTGACCACTTCCAGCGCCGCCAGGCTCAAGGTGATGGAGTGGGCCAGGGTGAAGGCGGTGACCACCTTGAGGACTTCCTTCACAGCGCCGCCCAGTTGCGGTGCCGGCTCCCAGCGCCCCTCGCGCCGTACCAGCACAGCCGGCAGCAGCAGCGCCAGCAAAAAGAGGATGTGGTCGTAACCGATCCAGATGTGCCAGACACCATCCACCAGGTATTGCCGAAGGGTTTGCCAGGCACCGGTGGGCAGCAAAGCCAGCGACTGCTCGGCCGATTCGGTGCCAAAAATCAGCGCCTGGGCACCGGCGCTGCCGGGGGCAATCCACTGCACCAGGCCGCGGTGGGTGGGGTCCACATCAAAAAACAGCGAATAACGCGCCTTGATCGCCCGGTCCGTCCCCTCACACTGTGCGCTGAGGCTGAGTACCGCGTAGTTGCCATCGCTGTGTTTGTCCAGCATGAGCGGGCCGGTGCTGGCCCAGGTGCAGGGCTTGTCGGCAGCGCTGAGCGCCAGCCGGCTGGTGGCCAGGCGCGTGATGTCGGCCTCGCGCTGGCGGACTTCGCCCCAGCTCAACTCGCCATTGCCGTCGCGGTCCAGCTGCAGCACGTAGTCGAGGTCGCGCAGGGCGATGTCCCAGCGCACCGTGATGTCCTTGCTGCCTTCGGTGGCGCGCAGGGTCAGGTAACTGTCGCTGGGTTTGTGCGCCCAGGCGGTGGCGGACAGCAGCAGTGCCATCAACAGGAGAACGCAGCGTTTCATCGGGCTGCTCCCGGTGTCGAGAGCTTGTCTGCCAGGGCCTTCAAGGCCGGGTCTTCATACTTGCTGGTGCGCAGCCAGTCGAGCGCAGGCACGGCCGCCCGGGGCTGTTTGGCGGCCAGTGCGGCGCGCATCAGTATTTCAGCGTCGCGCGGCTCTTTCTGGTCCTGGTAGTTGCGTGTGGCCAGGTCCAGGGCTCTGGCGGGCTGGTTTTCGATGTCGAGCTCAAAACGTGCACCTTCCTGCTCATGCAGCCTGTCGCCGCGCAAGGCGGCGGCCTGAAAGCGCTCGCGCAGTTGCGCCGACCAGTCGGCAGCGCGTGTATCTTTGGCGGCACGGCCTGCCAGCGCCAGGCGCAAGAGCAGGATGTCGGAGCGCTCCCAGCCCGTCAACAGCGTCAGTACTTCGGCGGGACGTTGCCTTGCCATCAGAAAGTCGGCATACGCGCCCAGCAGAAACTGGTCGGTGATTCCCAGTTTGAGGGCATTTTTGAAATAGTCCTCCGCAAGGTCGTTGCGTTGCAGGCGCATGGCCATTTCTGCCAGCCGGGTGTTGAGCCACAGCAACATCTCGGGCGAGGTTTTGGCAGACCGGACGGTGCTGGCCAGCGTCTCAAAGGCCGGCTGCAACTGGCCTGTGGCGGCGCGCACATAAGCGCTGCAGCCGGCACCCAGCAGTGGGTCGGCCAGGGGCGCCAAACGCTCGCATTCGGCCAGCGCCGCCGCGTACTGCGCCTGCACCATGAAGATGGCGGCGCGCCATGACAGTGGCTCGGGCGAGCGGCTGTCGAGCGCAGCTGACTTGGCCAGGCTGGCCAGCGCGGCATCAAACTGATGGGTGTACTGCTCGATCAGGCCACGCAGCAACCAGTACCCGGCATTGCCTGCTGCGCTTTGGGCCAGGGGTGCCAGGGCGGAAGAGGCGTAGCCGACATAACGCGGGTCGCCCTGGGCCATGGCCAGGTCAAAGTAGCGGCGGGCGATCTCCAGCCGCAGGATGCTGTCCTCAGGGCGGGCGGCGAGCTGCTTGCGCAGCGAGTCCACGCGCCGGATGGCCGGGTCGCTGGCGCGGCCGGGCAGGCGCTCGACCACCTCGGCGTCACTGGTGGGTGTGTAGGGCGCAGCGCATGCCACACCCAGCCCCATCAGCAGAGCCAAAGCGAAAATTTTCATGTCGTCAATCTGCTATCGAATCAGGAGCTGTTTGCGCAGGAAAATAAAGGGCTGGAGGCCTATTTGGTTCCAAAGATGCGGTCACCTGCATCGCCCAGGCCGGGCAGGATGTAACCGTGGTCATTGAGCTCGCGGTCAATCGCGGCGGTGTAGATGGGCACATCAGGGTGGGCTTTTTGCAGCGCGGCGATACCTTCGGGGCAGGTCAGCAGGCAGACAAACTTGATGGACTTGGGGTTGAGCTCTTTCAGGCGGTCCACTGCGGCAATGGCGGAGTTGCCGGTAGCCAGCATGGGGTCTACCACCACAATGTCCCGCTCTTCCATGTCGTGCGGCATCTTGAAGTAATACTCGACCGCCGTGAGTGTTTTCGGGTCGCGGTACAGGCCGACGTGGCCGACGCGGGCGCCAGGCACCACGCTGAGCATGCCCTCCAGAATGCCGTTACCGGCGCGCAGGATGGAGACAAACACCAGTTTCTTGCCATCTATGACTTTGGACAGCGTTTTTTCCAGCGGGGTTTCGATCTCGATGTTCTGCATCGGCATGTCGCGCGTGACCTCGTAGGCCATCAGCATGCTGAGTTCATTGAGCAGGGTGCGAAACGTGTTGGTCGATGCGTCCTTGCGCCGCATCAGGGTCAGCTTGTGCTGAACCAGCGGGTGGTCGATCAGGTGGACTTTGCTTGTCAGGGGGGCGCTTGGGGTGGTCATGGTGTGTCTAGCTGTACGTCAGTGGTCAAAATACGGTTCCGTCGCTCTCGATGTTCAGCGGCGGCTTGCCGGCGTGCAATTGTTGCGCCAGCGCGCGGCCCGCAGCCCAGGTGCCGCCTTCCAGCACACAGGCCAGCGGCATCTGCTCTGCGCTCAATCCTAACTGCTCGCGCACCAGCGGCGCCAGTTCATCCAGCAGGGCGACGGTCAGCGCGCGCCACTCAACAATCAGCTCATCACCGGGGGCATGCAAGCGGTCGGCCTGCGCCGGGTCCTTGAGCTGTAACACGCCGGCGTCCAGAAACAAGCCGCCGTTGCGGTATTCGGGCAGGCCGGTCAGCGCGTCCAGGCCCTGCACGCGCACGCCGGCCCATTCAAAAGGCTCCAGCAACGAATAGGTCAGCCACTGCGACAGTTTGTGAAACGGCATCCAGCCCGCGCCCGGGCCCGGCTGATCGGCACCAGCGGCTGCGTGCCTCCAGCAGTCGCCCAGGGCCACGCCGTCCAGCGCATTCTGCGCTGGCCAGATCGGCGCCAGGCCGGTCAGCAGCAAGGACAGCAGCGCATGCGCTTCCATGCTGTTTGTCCCCGCTGGTGTGAGCTGGTCAAACAACCCGCCGGGACGGGCGGCCTGGCCAAACAGCCCAGGCTGGTCTTGCAGCGCCTTGCCCAGGCGGCGCAGCAAGGCCGCACGGCCATCGAGGCCCACCAGCGGGTTGCCGGGGGCCACCTGGAAGGCGGCGCCCAGCTGCGTCGCCGTCATGGCCTGCAGGCCCTGGGCATCGGCTTGCAGGGGGCGGGCCGGGTCGCTGGAAAAAAGCCCGGCCATGAAGGCGTGAAAACTCGCCACGCCCAGACCCTCCGAGCGGCTGTAACTGCGCGCGGGCCGTTCGCCTTCGCCAGCCTCCAGATAGGTCCAGTCGGGGCCTGCGCCTGCGTCGAGCAGCACGCTGACCAGTGTCAGATCAATCTGGGCGCGCGCCCGGTCACGCTCGGTTGCCGAGCCCAGTGCCTGGTTCAATTGCCCCAGCCGGTCCACACCTCCAGCTTCGAAATGGCGCCAGCGGCTATGGTACGGGATTTTCAGGTCCGGGTATCGCGCCTGCGTCAACTCAGCCACCAGCGCGGCGGTGGTGACCATCGCGCCGTCGTTGACGCTGAACCAGGCCGACTCGCCGCGTCGCGCGCGCGCCAGCAGGGCTGCAGCGCGGCTGCGTATCGTGCTTGTAGAGCGTAATTCGGCTACAGCCCTTTCTGTACGGGCGCCAGCAGCTTCTTTTTTGATAGCGCTTTGGGCGTGGTCGGAAGTAGGGGGCGCGGCGGACTCAGGCATCCAGCCCCCGCCCCTTGGCTTTTTTCAGTTCGTCGGCATCCGGCACGGCGCCGGGCGTGAAATAACCGGCGGCCATCTTGGCGTCCATCTCGACCTGGGCATCAGCCGGGATCATGTGGTCAGGGATGTTGACCCGCTCGACAACCTCGATGCCGGCCCGCGTGATGGCGTCGTATTTCATGTTGCTCATGGACACCAGCCGGTGGATCTTGCGTATGCCCAGCCAGTTCAGCACGTCGGGCATCAGCTCCTGAAAACGCATGTCCTGCACGCCGGCCACACATTCGGTGCGGTTGAAGTACTGGTCGGCGGTGTCGCCGCCGACCTGGCGCTTGCGTGCGTTGTACACCAGGAATTTGGTGACCTCGCCGAGTGCCCGGCCTTCCTTGCGGAAGTAAGACACCAGGCCAACACCGCCGCGCTGCGCGCCCTGGATGCATTCTTCAATCGCATGCGTCAGGTAGGGGCGGCAGGTGCAGATGTCGGAGCCGAAGACGTCCGAGCCGTTGCACTCGTCGTGCACACGGGCGGTGAGTTCGATGTCGGGGTTCGCCAGATCGCGCGGCTTGCCGAAGATGTAGGCGGTGAGCCCGCCAATCGGCGGCAGAAACACTTCCAGGTCGCTGCGGGTCACCAGCTCGGGGTACATGCCGCCGGTTTCTTCAAACAACACGCGGCGCAAATCGGTCTCGCTGCAATTGAAACGTTTGGCGACTTCCGGCAGGTACCAGACCGGCTCAACCGCGACCTTGGTCACCATGGCTGCGCCGCCAGCCGTCAGGTATTTACCGTCGGCTTTGAGGCGACCGGATTGCAGCGCCTCGATCACTTCCGGCAGGATCACATGCGCCTGGGTGACCGCGATGGTGGGCCGGATGTCATAACCCGCTGCCAGCTCGGCGGCAAAAACGTCCGCTACTGTCGCGCCCCAGGGGTCCATGGCGACGATGCGGCCAGGCTCACTCCATTGCGGGTAGGGGCCGATGATGTCGGTCGGCGAGGTGTTGGTCAGGTCGGCCTTGTGGCTGGCCGACAGCGCACCCGAGGCCACGGCCAGCGCCCGGTAGACGCTGTAGGAGCCGCTGTGCGTGCCGATCACGTTGCGGTGGCTGCGATTGGTTGTGGTGCCAACCACCGGCCCGCGTTCAGTGGCGCTGGCCGCAGCCCAGTGGATGGGGAGGGCGCCGTAACCCCCGGCGTGGGAGGTCAGGCGGATGTGCCTGGGGGCCGTGGCGGCAGGAATATTTGCAGGATCGGAAGGCTTGGCAGCAACATCGGCAGACATGGGAACCCCTCAAAAAATCCAATGTACCGATGCGTGCCGTGCTTGACAAGCCCGACCTTGGCGCGGGTCGTTAATTTGCGACAGGCGTGCCGATTCAGCGCTTCTTGCCGCCGAAGATGGTACCCATCGCGCCGCGCAACACTTGTCGTGCCAGCAGCCGCGCCTCAGACTTGAGCACGGACTGCACCAGGCCGTCGCGCTGTCCGCCGCGTGGTCCTTTGGAACCGAAGAGGACATCGCTGATGCCGCCCATCAGTCCGCCGGAGTTTTCGGCGGCCTTGGCGGCTTCCGCCTGCACGACCTCGGTGCGGACTTTGAGCATTTCGTAGGCAGATTCGCGGTCTGTTTCCTTTTCGTAGACACCAGTCACCAACGAATTTGCCACCAGTGCGTGCCGCTGCTGCGGCGTGATCGTGCCGATCTGACTACCGGGGGGCAACACATAAGCGCGCTCGGTGACGCTGGGTCGGCCCTTGCTGTCGAGAAAACTCAGCAGCGCTTCGCCGACGGCCAGTTCGGTGATGGCGGTTTCGATGTCCAGTCCGGGCTTTTGCCGCATGGTCTGGGCCGTCGCCTTGACGGCTTTCTGGTCGCGCGGTGTGAAGGCGCGCAGCGCGTGCTGCACGCGGTTGCCCAGTTGCGCCAGCACAGAGTCAGGGATGTCCAGCGGATTTTGCGTGACGAAATAAACGCCCACGCCCTTGGAGCGCACCAGCCGCACCACCAGTTCGATGCGCTCGATCAGCGCCTTGGGCGCCTCGTTGAACAGAAGGTGTGCCTCGTCGAAGAAGAAGACCAGTTTGGGTTTTTCCGGGTCGCCGATCTCGGGCAACTGCTCGAACAGCTCGGACAACATCCAGAGCAGAAAAGTGGCGTACAGGCGCGGCGAATTCATCAGCTTGTCGGCGGCCAGGATGTTGATTACGCCCTTGCCGTTGTCGGTCTGCATGAAGTCACTGATGTTGAGCATGGGCTCGCCAAAGAACTTGTCGCCGCCCTGGGTTTCGATCTGCATCAGCCCGCGCTGGATGGCGCCGACGCTGGCGGCGCTGATATTGCCGTACTCGGTGGTGAACTTGCTGGCGTTGTCGCCCACATGCTGCAGCATGGCGCGCAGGTCTTTCAGGTCCAGCAGCAGCATGCCGTTGTCGTCGGCGATCTTGAAGACCAGGTTGATCACGCCGGCCTGGGTCTCGTTCAGGCCCAGCATGCGGCCCAGCAGCAGCGGACCCATGTCGGACACGGTGGCGCGCACCGGGTGACCCTGCTCGCCAAAAACGTCCCACAGCGTGGCCGGGCAGGCGAAGGGCTCGGGCGTCCCGATGCCGCGCTCTTTCAGGATGCCCGCCATTTTTTCGCCGATGCTGCCCGCCTGGCTGATGCCGGCCAGGTCGCCCTTGACGTCGGCCATGAAGACCGGCACGCCGATTTTTGAGAAATTCTCAGCCAGGGTCTGCAGGGTCACCGTTTTGCCGGTACCAGTGGCGCCGGTGATCAGGCCATGGCGGTTGGCCAGTGCCGGAAGCAGCTCACAGTGGGTGGAAGCGTTCCTGGCGATCAAAAATGGCTCGGCCATGGGGTGTCCTCGGGTGAAAAGTAAAATACGCGTGGTAGATTAAATCAATTCCAAAGGATTTCCGTGGCCGGTCACAGTAAATGGGCGAATATTCAGCACCGCAAGGGGCGCCAGGACGAAAAACGCCAGCGCGTCTGGACCCGGGTGATGCGCGAAATCATGGTGGCAGCCCGCATGGGCGGCGGTGACATGGGCACCAACCCGCGCCTGCGCCTGGCCGCAGAAAAAGCCAAGGCGGCCAACATGCCGCTGGAAAACGTCAAATACGGCATTGCCAAGGCGACCGGCAGCCTGGAAGGCGTGCACTACGAAGAAGTCCGCTACGAGGGTTATGGCATTGGCGGCGCCGCCATCATTGTCGATTGCATGACCGACAACAAGGTGCGCACGGTGGCCGAGGTGCGCCATGCGTTTGCCAAGTTTGGTGGCCACATGGGCACCGAAGGCTCGGTCGCTTTCCAGTTCAAGCATTGTGGGCAGCTGATTTTCGCGCCGGGCACCTCTGAAGACAAGCTCATGGAAGTGGCTCTTGACGCCGGCGCCGATGATGTCATCACCCATGACGATGGTGCGATTGAGGTGCTGACGCCGTATGCGCATTTTGAAGTGATCAAACATGCACTGGAAGCGGCAGGCCTGAAGGCCGAGTTCGCCGAAGTCACCATGCGTGCGGACAACATGATCGAGTTGAGCGGTGGCGAGGCCGCCACCATGCAGAAGTTCCTGGACGTGCTGGAAGACCTGGATGACACGCAGGATGTGTTTCACAACGCTGCCTTGGCTGAATAAACAATGAAGGCACGCTCATGAAAGTTTTGGTGGTGGGCGGCGGTGGCCGTGAGCACGCGCTGGCGTGGAAACTCGCGCAATCGCCCAAAGTACAGGCGGTGTATGTCGCCCCCGGCAACGGCGGCACCGCGCTCGACGCCCGGCTGGAAAACATCGCCATCACCGACGTGAAAGCATTGCGCGAATGGGCGATCACCGAAAAAATTGCCCTGACGGTGGTCGGCCCGGAGCAGCCGCTGGCGGCCGGTATTGTGGACGAATTCCGGGCGCACGGCCTGCGGGTGTTTGGCCCGACCCAGGCAGCGGCGCAGCTTGAGAGCTCGAAGGCGTTTTCCAAGGCCTTCATGCAGCGGCATGGTATTCCGACGGCCGAGTACGAAACCTTCACCGACGCAGTTGCCGCCCACGCCTATGTGGATGAAAAGGGCGCGCCGATTGTGATCAAGGCCGACGGCCTGGCCGCTGGCAAGGGGGTGGTGGTGGCGATGAGCCTGCACGAGGCCCACGAGGCCATCGAGTTCATGCTGGCGCCCGACCCGAGTTTCAACCCACTGGGTGTGACGCACAACGCCGGCGGCGCGCGGGTCGTGATCGAAGAGTTCCTGCAGGGCGAAGAAGCCAGCTTCATCGTGATGTGTGACGGCAAAAATGTGGCCGTGATGGCGACCAGCCAGGACCACAAGCGCCTGCTCGACGGCGACCAGGGGCCCAACACCGGCGGCATGGGCGCTTATTCACCGGCGCCGGTGGTCACGCCGACGGTGCATGCCCGCGCCATGCGCGAGATCATCCTGCCGACCATCAAGGGCATGGAGAAAGACGGCATTCCGTTCACCGGCTTTTTGTATGCCGGCCTGATGATTGCGCTCGACGGCAAGGTCAAGACGCTGGAGTTCAACTGCCGCATGGGCGACCCGGAAACCCAGCCCATCATGCTGCGGCTCAAATCCGACCTTTTTGAAGTCATGATGGCCGCCACCTCGGGCAAGCTTGATGAGGTCGAGCTCGAATGGGACCGCCGCGTGGCGCTCGGCGTGGTGATGGCCGCACATGGCTACCCTATGAGCCCACGCAAGGGCGATCTCATCAGCGGCCTGCCGGCGGTCAGTCCGTCGGCTGCGTCGGAAGACGTGGTGGTGTTCCACGCCGGCACCGCCAGTGCTGTGGTCGGGCCGAAGGGCAGTGTGGTCAGCTCGGGCGGCCGGGTGGTCTGTGTCACCGCGCTGGCGAGCTCGGTGCGTGAGGCTCAGTACCTGGCCTACGAGGCGGCGCAATCGATTCATTTTGACGGTGCCCAGTACCGCAAGGACATCGGATTCCGTGCGATTGATACCCGCAGCCGCAGCTGAGTGATTGAAACGCTTTCGCGCCAGCGCTGAGCCCGGGGCTCCAGCGCTGGTGCCCCCTGCCAGAGGCTGGGGTTCAGGCGTGGGGCGCAATGCTTTTGCGGGGACCGCCGCAGTTTTCCGCGCGCAGCCGCAACCGGGCCAAATGTAGAATCAGATCTTTTTGTGGGCCGTCTGGTCCATCTCCTGTGCACCCCCTTCGTCCGATTGACCCTGTCATCACTTTCCGTAACAGCCAGGACGAGGCTGTGCGTGGCACCTTGACCAATCTGCAGCGCCGTTCCCTGGTGATGGAGGTGTACAACCCTTACTCGATTGTCCAGGTCAGTGAGGTGCTGAGCGAGCTGACGGTACGCTCGGGGGACAAAAGCATTTACAAAGGCAAGGGGGTGGTGGTCAGCCTGATGAACACCGGCCTGATGGCGGTGGTGTCGGTGACCCTGATCGACGAATGGTCCGACCTCAATGCAGCCCGTGGCGACCTGACGCAGATAGGCGTCGAATCCCGGCGATTTGTGGAAGACTGGGAAGCGCGTTTTAAGGTCAGCCGGGACTATCAGGTAGTGGTCAGCGAGATGCGAGCCTACTTTGGCGAACTTGCCCGCTGGGTGGACCAGGCCGACATGGGCATCACGCTGCCGCGTGACCCCGACGGACGTGTCCGCAAGGACGTGTTTCTGGAACTGGGCTCCCCCCTGCTTGAGAAAGGGCGCGAGTATCTTCAGCGCTTCGAGTACGAGGCTGGGCGGGTGGACGAAGACTTGAGTCCGGTCCATCGCAGCTTTGCGCAGGCGGCGATTCATCCGCTCATCCTGCGGGCGCCTTTTGTTTACCGTACTTTTGTCAAACCGCTGGGCTACGCGGGCGACTACGAGATGGTTAACCAGATACTGGGCGATCCGCGGCAGGGGCCGAGTACCTACTTTCAGCTGGTCAACTACATGTTTCTGCAGGCGGGTGTAGCAGCAGCCCACCGCAACCGCATTGATATCCTGCACGAACGGCTGGACCGCTTGGTGGCCAGGGCCGGTCAGGCCGGTCGCCCGATGCGGGTGCTCAATGTAGGGTGCGGGCCTGCGGTGGAAATCCAGCATTTTCTGCGAAGTCATCCCGACGCCGGCAAACTCGAGTTTGTGCTGGTTGACTTCAGCGAGGAAACCCTGGCCTACACGCGGGCGCGTCTGCAGGAGGCGATTCCCGCAGGCCAGCCGCTGCGGGTGACTTTTCAGCACGAGTCCGTGCACGCCTTGCTGAAAAAATCGACGCGCTCCCAGGCACTTGCGGACGAGGAGCGTTTTGATTACATCTACTGCGCCGGCCTGTTCGACTACCTGTCCGACAAGGTCTGCACGCGGCTGATCGAATACTTCATGGCAAGGTCTCGCCCCGGTGCTGCCATTTTGCTGACTAACGTTCATTCGAGCAATGTCGAGCGCCGCTGGATGGAGCATTTCCTTGAGTGGTACCTGATCTACCGGGATGAGGCTGGCCTGCTTGGCGTGTTGCCCGAAGGTCTGGAAAACCTGCGCAGTTTTACCGATGCCACCGGCGTGAATGTGTTTCTTGAAGCCACTGTGGGTGCCTCCGGGACCATGCGTTCATGAATTTCTTTTTGTTGCGACAGGACCCCGCTTACCGGCAGGAGCTTCGAGACTACCTGCTGTTCTACAGCCGGATCACCGCGGTGACCACCATCGTTCTTGTGCTGGCCGGTGCCGGGCTCGACCATGTGTTTTATCCAGACAAGGCCTGGGAGTTTGGCTGGATGCGGGTGGCTGGCGCGCTGTTGATCGCGCTGGTGCTGCTGAGCTACTCGCGTCCCTGGGGGCGGTCACATTTGCGCCCACTGACCTATTTCTGGCTGTGTGTGCCGCAGGCGATGATCTGCTGGATGATCTACATGACGGATGGGGAGCAGTCGATCTATTTTGTGGGCCTGACTTTCGCGCTGAGTGGTATCGGGTTTTTCCTGCCGCTTTCGGTTGGCGAGGCCCTGGCTTTTGGCGCGGTCACCCTGCTGGCTTATACCCTGGGCTGCGTCCTGAGAGAAGGCGGCATCCAGGACGTGAACGAGTGGCTGGGCAACATGACCTTCATCGGGTTTTACGCCATTATTTGTGTAGTCATCTCGATCTACAGTGAGAAATGGCGCTGGATGTCGTTCCGGCTCAAAGTCGATGTGCAACAAAAAAACGCAGAGCTGCTGGCGACCAACGAAGCGCTGGCCCAGGTCAAGGGCCAGCTCATCCAGCAGGAAAAAATGGCCGCACTCGGTACGCTCTCGGCGGGTTTGCTGCATGAGGTGAACAACCCCGTCAACTACAGCCTGATGGCGCTCAACATGGCCTTGCTTGAGCCCGAAGTGGCGAGCAATGAGACTTTGAGAGAAAGCATTACTGACGCGAAAACCGGCATGCAGCGCGTGCAGAACATCGTGACCGACCTCAAAACCTTCGCCTACCAGAAGCCCGGCGAGGGGCAGAACCGTATTTTCCCAATGGAAAAAGCCATCCAGTCGGCCCTTCGCCTGACCGCTTTTGAGCTCAAGGGGGTCAAGGTCGTGCTGGATTTTCCCCTTGACACGCACGTGCTGGGCGACGAGCCTGCGCTGATCGGGGTGATGATCAATCTCATGAACAATGCCGGACTCGCGCTGCGGCAGGCAGAGACTGTGGCGCCGCGCATTGAGATCAGGGCGCGGGGTCAGGCGGGGCGTCTGAACGTGACGGTCCGGGACTATGGCAGCGGCATCAAGCCGGAGAACCTCGGGCGTGTGTTTGAGCCATTTTTCACCACGCGCGACGTGGGGCAGGGCCTGGGTCTTGGCCTGAGCATGTGTTATTCGATCATTCAGCGCCACGGCGGCACGCTCAGCGTCGCCAGTGAGGACGGGGCATGGACCGAATTTTCGTTTGATCTGGCGCTGGCGGGTGAGGCAACGGGCGCAGGGGCACGGCTATGACTGACAACGCCCCGACCGAAGCGGCTACCGTGCTTTTTGTGGACGACGAGCCGCTGGCGTGCAAGTGGTTTGCGCGCTGTTTTGGCGACCAGTTCACGGTATGGACCGCGAGTGGTGTAGATCAGGCGCTGGACCTTCTGGCGAAGCACGCCAATTTGATCGCCTTGCTGGTGACTGACTTTCGCATGCCACAACGCAACGGCCTTGAGCTGCTCACCATCGTCAGGCGCGACTACCCGCGCATCGTGCGCCTGCTGGCCAGCGCATACGCGGAACGCGAGGTTGCCATCGCTGCCGTCAACGAAGGACAGGTGTTCCGGATCCTTGAAAAACCTCTGGATGAACCTGCTACCCGGATGGCATTGCGGGAGGCCATGGCCCTGCACAGGCAGCGCGCGCGCGAACTGGCCCTGCAGGAAACCAACACGTCGGCGCTGCGGGAAACACTCGGCTTCGTCGCGCATGAACTCAATACGCCGCTGGCGACGGTACGTGGCTACATGCAGGTACTCAAAAACCGGCTTGAGGGGGACGGCAATGTCATCCGCACCGACAGCGTGAGTCTGGCGCAAGACCAGCCGGGCCAGATTGCAGCGGTGCTGGAGGCGGCGGAGCGCAACGCGCTTCACGCCCAGGCGCTGATGTCCAGTTTTGTGCAGTCAGCGCGTGACGCTTATCCCGGCGCAGCACCGCAGGTTTTCACTGCGTCCTCGCTGGTTACGGCCTTGCTGGCCGAATACCCCTGCGGGCTTGACGAACGTGCCCGGATATCGAGCCGGCTGCACGGTGACTTCTCACTTCCGGGGCGGCGCGATCTGCTTTATCTGGTCCTGTGCACGCTGACAAAAAATGCGCTCCACGCCCTCAGTGGCAGGCCGGACAGTCGTCTGGTCGTGAGCGTGCGGGGCGATGCCGAAAACGCACCTCGGCGGTCGTGGATCAGGTTTGAAGACAACGGCCCGGGGATAGAACCGGACTTGCTGGCCCGGCTGACGAAGGAGCCGGTCAGCACCCGCTCGGGCGGCAGCGGCATGGGGCTGGTCTTTTGCCGCCGTGTTGTGCAGTCAATCGGCGGTAGCATTGAAATCGACTCTGAACCGGGACGGGGCACCGCCGTGACCCTGTACTTCAACGCGTTCCTGCCCGCAGAGGGCGACCACCCAAGGGCAATCGAATGAAACCAGACAAGATACTGTACGTTGACGATGAACCGATGGCACTCAAGTACTTCGAGCGCCTTGTCAGCCCGATGGCGCCGGTGCTGACCGCCCTGTCGGTCGAGCAGGGCAGGGCGATGCTGGACGAGCACGCCGGCGAAATTGCGGTACTCGTGTCGGACCAGCGCATGCCCGGCGCACACGGCAATGAGCTGCTGCGCTACGCGCGTGACCATCACCCGGCTGTCGTGCGCATGCTCACAACCGCCTATTCCGAGATGGGCGAGGCGATCGAGGCCATCAACTCAGGCGAGATCTATCGCTACATCACCAAACCCTGGGACCTTGAAAGCCTGCGCGCCGACCTCAAGAATGCCCTCGAATTGGCCTACCTGCGCAATGAACGCGACAGCCTGCTGCGCGAAAAAATGCTGATTTCCCGGCAGCAGCTGATGGCTGGACGCGTGAGCCAGCTGGCAGTGTTGTGCGCCGACTTGGGTGGGGGAGACTGCCAGGAGGGTCTGTTTACCTACCTGGACGGTGCTGCCAGGGCAGGTTGCCGCACGCCCGCGATGAATTGGCGCGCCATGGACTACTCAGACCTGATGCAGGCTGAAGCTCTGCGTGGCATCGCCATTGCTCAGCAGCTGGCAAAGTGGCACGCAAGCTTTGGTGCCGACAAGTCGCCAGCGGCGGCCGTGCGCGCCCTGGCCGCTGCGCTGCCGCAAGCGGCGCGCCTGGAGGAAACCCGGGTGCGCATTGACCAGCCCAGGAGCCTGTACGTTGTGCTGGAAGGTGCCGCCAGTGACCTGCCATCCGCCGAGGGCACCGCCTGGCTTGCCTGGCTGACATGGTGGGGCGGCGCGGTGACCCTGACGCCGCAAGGCGGCAGCTGGGAGATAAGGCTTGAAGCCGCGGCCGCGCTGCCCACGCTGTCAAAAAACTGGCTGGCTGCCTGCATTGACCATCTGGCCGAAACGCCGCAAACAGGGCATTGACAGATGGCGCCTCCTGTTGATTTTTTATGAACCGTGTGGACTGATATGCCATGACCGATTTTGCGGCGGTGTCCCGCTTCCTCCCTGATCTCCAGACCCGCATCACCGGTGCGATTGCCGCCATCGACGGCAAGTCCTTTGTGACGGACGCGTGGCAGAAAGCTGACGGCGAGCCCTTGCAGGGCAGGGGGACCACCATGATTCTTGAGGGCGGGCAGGTGTTCGAGCGCGCCGGTTGCGGCTTTTCGCATGTGCGCGGCCCCAGCCTGCCGCCCTCGGCAACGCAGCACCGGCCAGAGCTGGCGGGCGCACCGTTCGAGGCCCTGGGCGTGTCGCTGGTGTTTCACCCGCGCAACCCCTATGTGCCGACGGTGCACATGAACGTGCGCATGCTGGTCGCAACGCCGGTCTCGGGGCCGCCGGCCAGCTGGTTTGGCGGCGGCATGGACCTGACGCCGTATTACGGTTTTGAGGAAGATGCGCGGCACTTTCACCAGACCTGCGCGGACGCGCTGGCGCCGTTTGGCGAGGACAAGTACCGGCGCTTCAAGACCTGGTGCGACGAGTACTTTTACCTGAAACACCGGGACGAGCAGCGCGGCATTGGCGGCGTGTTTTTCGACGACTTCCAGGAGTTGGGCTTTGCAGGCAGCCTGGCCATGATGCAGTCGGTGGCCGATGCCTTTTTGCCGGCCTACCTGCCGATTGTTGAGCGACGCAAGGACATGGCCTACGGCGAGCGCGAGCGTGACTTTCAGCTCTACCGCCGGGGCAGGTATGTGGAGTTCAACCTGGTTTGGGACCGCGGCACGCATTTTGGCCTGCAGTCGGGCGGGCGCACCGAGTCCATCCTGATGTCCATGCCGCCGCTGGTCAGCTGGTCCTACCAGCGGCCGACAGAGGCGGGCTCGGCCGAAGAACGCCTGCACAAGGAGTTTTTGATACGGCGGGACTGGCTGTGAGCAAAGCCGCCGCCAGCGCCCGACGAATCGGCATGTTCGGCGGTTCGTTTGACCCGCCGCACCAGGCCCATGTGGCGCTGGCCGGCGCGGCCGTGGCGCAACTGCAGCTCGATGCCCTGCACATCGTTCCCACCGGGCAGGCCTGGCACAAGGCCAGGGCGCTCAGCGCGGCCGAACACAGGCTGGCCATGACGCAGCTTGCGTTTGGCACGCTGGAGCGGGTCCAGGTCGATGATCGGGAGCTCAAGCGTGCCGGCCCGAGCTTCACCATCGACACGCTAGAGGCCCTGCAGGGAGAAAATCCGGGTGCCCAGCTCTACCTGATCATTGGCCGCGACCAGTTCGCAGCGCTCAAAAGCTGGCACCGCTGGGAGGCCCTGCTGAAAATAGCTATAATTTGTATAGCAGACCGTGCAGGTCCCGCAAGGGCTGAGGCCGAATTTGGCCCTCACGTCCAGCTTCCAAAGCCGGTTTTGACCCTCCAATTGCCCCTGATGCCCGTCAGCGCCACCGACATACGGCGGCAGGTCGCTTCGGGCAACACGACGCCGCAAGGCCTGGCCCGGCTGGTTCCCGCGCCGGTTGCGCGTTATATTGAGCGCCATCGTCTCTATCTTTCCCCCTGATTCGTCCCCTTTACTTTTATTGAAGCCCACACTGCATGACCTCCACCTCCGCCAACACCACCGCTGCCAAAAAAGACGTCCAGAAATTGCAGCGAGCCATCATTGATGGCCTGGAAGATGTGAAGGCGGTGGACATCCAGGTGTTTGACACAGAACACATCACCTCGCTGTTCGAACGCGTGATCATCGCCTCGGGCACCTCCAACCGGCAAACCAAGGCGCTGGCAGCCAGCGTGCGCGACGCCGTGCGCGACGCCGGTTTTGCCAAGCCACGCATTGAAGGCGAGGAAAACGGCGAGTGGATCATCGTGGATTGCGGCGCGGCCGTGGCACACATCATGCAGCCGACCATCCGCCAGTACTACCACCTGGAAGAACTGTGGGGCGACAAGCCGGTCAAGCTCAAGCTCGGTGCGCCTGCGCCGCTGGTCAAGGCCGCCAAACCAGTCCCTGAGGAAGCGCCCAAACCCGCCAAGGGCCGCATGGGAAGCAAACCCGCTGCCAAATCGGCCAAGGCAGCCGGTAAGCCGGAGACTAAACCCGCAGCGAAGAAAGTTGCCCGTACTGACGACGGTACCTATGTCGGACGTGTCGGCAAAACCAACGACTGGACCGCCAAGCGCAATGCCGCAGCGCCGGCCACCGAGCCTGCTGCCAAGCCCGCAGTAAAAAAAGCAGCGTCCAAAACGCCTATCGTGAAGATTCCAGCGACTAAAAAAGTGGCTGCGAAGAAAACTGCGGCCAAGTCAGCTGCCAGAAAACCCGCTGCGAAGAAAACGATCCCTCGGGGCAAATGAGGCTGACGATTGTCGCGGTCGGCCAGAAGGTGCCCGACTGGGCGCAGACCGCCTACGACGACTACGCCAAGCGTTTCCCGCCTGAAATCAAGGTCGAACTCAAGGCCGTCAAGACCGAGCCCCGCGCTTCGAAAACGCTCGAGAACCTGCTGGCAGCCGAGCGCCAGCGCATTGAAGCCGTTATCCCCAAAGGAACACGTATTGTGGCGCTGGACGAACGCGGCACGGCTGTGACCACGGTGGCCCTGTCGGCCAGGCTAACAGGCTGGCAATTGGGGGGCGCCGACGTGGCCATCGTCATCGGCGGCCCGGACGGCCTGGACCCCGCGTTCAAACAGGCCGCCCACGAGCGCCTGCGCCTGTCTGACCTGACCTTGCCGCATGCGATGGTGCGTGTGCTGCTGATCGAACAGCTCTACCGCGCCTGGAGCATCACGGTCAATCATCCTTATCACAGGGAGTGATGTTGCCCCCACGTTCGTTCACTGCGTGTAACTCCCTGTCCCCCGTGGGGGCTGGCCTTGCTTGGGGCGGCCCGGCGCGGCGGGCGATGCCCCCACGCTCGCTCACTGCGTGTAACTCTCTGCCCCCCGAGGGGGCCGCTGCGCCTGAGGGCCGGCAAAGCCGGACCCGCGGCCCCTGCTTGAAGGGAGCGGACTCCTGCCTAGCCAATTTGAGTGATTTGCTGCTCAGTCTCGCTGGTTCCCTATGACCGACTTCATCTATCTCGCGTCCCAAAGTCTGCGGCGTCGACAACTGCTGGAGCAACTGGGCGTGTCGTGCCAACTGCTGCTGGCGGATGCCGGGGAAGACAGTGAGGCACTGGAGGTGGTGCTTTCTGGCGAGTCGCCCACTGCCTATGTGCAGCGCGTGACGCAGCTCAAACTGGATGCCGCAGTCGCACGCCTGAAGCAGCGCGGCCTGCCGCCTGCGCCCGTGCTTTGCTCAGACACCACGGTTGCGCTGGGGCGTCGCATTTACGGCAAGCCCGAACGCGCTGAAGATGCCAGGTGCATGCTGGGTGAGCTGGCAGGGCGCACGCACCGGGTGTTGACCGCCGTGGCGGTGCAACACGGGCGCAAGCGCCTGCAGGCTCTGAGCGTTTCGCGCGTGAGTTTTGCGGCCATGAGCCGCGCGCAGATCCGTGCCTACGTAGCCTCGGGCGAACCGATGGGCAAAGCCGGCGCCTACGCGGTGCAGGGCAGAGTGGCCATGTTCATCAGCCATATCAGTGGAAGTTATTCGGGCATCATGGGGTTACCGCTGCATGAAACGGCGCTGCTGCTGCGCGCAGCCGGAACGAAAATCTAGAACAGTTTCCAGAGACGATACCATGCAACAAGACATCCTGATCAACTGGTCGCCCCAGGAAACACGCGTGGCCGTGGTCGAATACGGCGCGGTGCAGGAACTACACGTTGAGCGAACGCTCGAACGCGGCCTGGTCGGCAACGTCTACCTTGGCAAAGTGTTGCGGGTGTTGCCGGGCATGCAGTCGGCGTTTATCGATATCGGGCTGGAACGCGCGGCTTTCCTGCATGTGGCGGACCTGATGAGCAGCATCCACAGCCGTCATGCCGATGCGGACACCGCGACAAGCCCCGCTGCGGTGCCTCAGCCGATTGAAAAGCAGTTGTTCGAGGGCCAGGCCATGATGGTGCAGGTGCTCAAGGACCCGATAGGCACCAAGGGCGCCAGGCTGACCGCGCAGATCAGCATTGCCGGTCGCCTGCTGGTTTTTTTGCCGCAGGACAAGCACATCGGCGTGTCGCAGAAAATCCCAGCCGTCCAGCGCGAGGACCTGCGCCGGCGCCTGCAGGCTGTGACTGCCGACATCGGCGGCGGCTTTATCCTGCGTACCAACGGCGAAGACGCCACCGATGCCGAGCTGGCTGAGGACGTGGCCTACCTGCGCAAGACCTGGGCACGCATCAAGGACACTGCAGTCCGGCTGCCGCCGACCTCGGTGCTGCACCAGGACCTGAGCCTGCTGCAGCGCGTGTTGCGTGACATGGTGGTCGAAAACACCCAGAGCATACGCATCGACTCCCGCGAGCAGTTCGAGCAGCTGAAGGTCTTCGCCGTGGAGTTCATGCCGGCCACGCTGCAACGCCTGCAACTGCACAGCGGCGAGCGGCCAATATTCGATCTCTTCAATATCGACGAGGAAATTGCCAAGGCGCTGGGCCGTCGGGTGGACCTGAAGTCGGGCGGTTATCTGATCATCGACCAGACGGAGGCCCTGACCACGGTGGACGTCAATACCGGCGGCTTTGTCGGGACCCGCAATTTTGACGACACGATTTTCAAGACCAATCTCGAGGCCTCGCAGGCGATTGCGCGGCAGCTGCGACTGCGTAACCTGGGCGGCATCGTGATTGTTGACTTCATCGATATGGTGCAGCTCCGCCACCGCGAGTCGGTGCTGGCCGAGTTCCAGAAGCAGCTCGCGCGGGACCGCATCAAGACCCATGTCAATGGCTTTTCGGCGCTGGGGCTGCTGGAGATGACACGCAAGCGCACCCGGGAGTCGCTGGCCCACCAGTTGTGCGAGCCCTGCAGCGCCTGCAGGGGCAAGGGCGTGGTCAAGACGGCGCGAAGCATCAGTTATGACATCCTGCGTGAAATCCTGCGCGAGGCCAGGCAGTTCAATCCCCGGGAATTCCGGGTCATCGCCTCGCCGAAAGTGATCGAGCTTTTCCTTGACGAGGAAAGTCAGCACCTGGCCGGCCTGAGCGACTTCATTGGCAAGCCGGTTTCACTGCAGTCCGAAGCCGCAATGGCCCCGGAACAATACGATATCGTTTTGCTGTGAGTTGTTGCAAAAACCGCACCGTGTATGCCTGACGCCGCCAGCCTATTGCCGCCGATTCCCATCCTGGTTTATCACCAGATCAGCGAAGCGCCGCCCAGGGGGGTACCGTTTCGTGGCCTGTCTGTGTCTCCCGGCGCATTCGCCCGGCAAATGGGGCTGCTCAAGCTGCTGGGTTACCAGGGCCTGTCGATGAGCGCGCTCTTGCCCTACCTGAAGGGCGAGCGGCGCGGCAAGGTTGTTGGCATCACCTTTGACGACGGCTACCTGAACAACCTGACCCATGCGCTGCCGGTGCTGCAGCGTCACGGGTTTTCGTCCACCTGTTATGCAGTGAGCAACCTGTTGGGCCAGACCAATTTGTGGGACCGCGATATCGGTATTGGCCAGGTGCCACTGATGGATGCCGGCCAGTTGCGCCTGTGGCTGAGTGGCGGGCAGGAGGTGGGCTCGCACACACAAAACCACGTGCGTCTGCTGCAGACCGACGCGGCTGCGGCGATGGGCGAGATGACACAGGACAAGGTGGCGCTGGAAGGCCTGCTGGGCGTGCCGGTCCACCACTTTTGCTATCCCTATGGCGAGTACGCCGCCGAACATGTGGCCATGGCGCGCCAGGCTGGCTTCCAGACGGTGACCACCACACGCCGTGGGCGCAGCCTGGCAGGGGACAATTTGCTGGAGTTGCCGCGTGTGCCCGTGGTGCGCTCGACCAGTCTGCCGGTGTTCTGGCTCAAGGTAGCTACCGCTTACGAAGACCGGGAGCGCGCATGAATCCGCCGACGCCGTCTGCCGGGGTGCCCAGGCTGCGGATTGCGGTGCTCAACCGGGTGTTCGACGCCAGCGGCGGCGGGGCCGAGCGTTATTCCATCGCACTGGTCGAGCAACTGGCGCAACGCCACGACATCCATGTGTTTGCCCAGCAGATCCATCACCATGCCCCTGGCGTGAGTTATCACCGGGTGTCGATGCCGGTGCGCAAGCCGCGCTGGATCAACCAGCTCTGGTACGCCTTCGCCACCTGGCGGGCCACGCGGCATGGATTCGACATTGTTCATTCGCATGAAAATACCTGGCATGGGCATGGGCATGGGCATGGGCATGGGCATGGTCAGGTGCAGACGGTGCATGTGGTACCGGTCAGGCACAACCTTTTTCAGGGCCGTACGGGCGTGTCGCGGCTGCTGCGCTGGATCAAGGTGGTCAGCAGCCCGCGCCTGCTGACCTATCTGGGCCTGGAACGCCTGCGGTTCAAAAACCAGAACACGCGCCGCATCGTGGTGACCTCGGAAAGCCTGGGCCTGACGATGGCGGCGACCTATCCCGACTCACCGGCGATGACGAGCGTGATCACGCCAGGCGTCAGCTTTCCGGATCTCGCCAGCGAGGAGGACAAGCTTGCCGCCAGGATCGCACTGGGTTTGCCGTCGCATGGTTTTTGCCTGCTGTTTGTCGGCAACGACTACCGGAAAAAGGGGCTGGCCACGTTGCTGCAGGCGCTGCCTGCCCTGCCGGCCGACGTGGTGCTGGCAGTGGTTGGCAAGCCGGGGCGGGCACCGGAATTTACGCGTCAGGCCGACGCTGCGGGCCTGGCCGGCCGTGTATTTTTTCTGGGTGCGCTGCAGGACGTGAGCCCGGCTTACCGGGCAGCCGACGCGCTGGCGCACCCGACGCTGGAGGACACCTTTGCCATGGTGGTGCTGGAGGCCATGGCGCATGGCTTGCCGGTGGTGGCCAGCAGCGCGGCCTACTGCGGTATTTCCGGTCTGCTGAGCCACGGCGTCAACGCCTTGCTTGTCGGAGATCCCCGCAACGTCGAGTCACTGGGTGCCGCGCTGAACCAGATCACCGGGGACCAGGCGCTGCGCAGGCAGCTGGGCGAACAGGCCCGGCTGTTTGCAAGCCGCTACCGGTGGGCGGACATCGCCCGCCAGCAGGAGGCTGTGTATTTTTCTTCGGTGGCCGCCACGAACACCTGAGTTTCTGGCCAGGTTGAGGCGGTGCTCAGGCCACCAGCTTGAAATGCTTGCGGCTGAAATCCAGGCCAGTCAGCAGCTCTATCCTGCGCATCAGGTGGTATTTGTTTTCCTTCGGCGTGGGCCTGTAAGCCGGGTCAATCAGAAGCTTCTGCTCTGCGCCGGTGGCCAGCCAGGCCTTCGCAACCGCCGGGTGGCTTCCCTGATAGGCCTCCAGCGCCCGCGCATCAAACTGGCTGTACTGGATATTCGGCGTGCTCGAGCCTGCCCAGTACTTGCTGACCTGGTCGAGCTTCTTCTGCATGTCTTCGTTGCGGCGAATCCAGCCATAGTGAAAGATGTGGGCGTTGGCCAGCGCGGCTTGCGGGTTGCGCGGCTTCTTGTGGGCTGTTGTGACCAGCCAGTACTGGCCGTCCGGGGCATAGGAGCGGATGGTGTTGCGGATCAAACGGCATTCGCGGCGGTACCAGCCCGGACTGACCGACACCCATTGCGCCGAGCCGTAAAAGTGGCGGTAGTCAAACACCAGGGCCTCGACTTCGGGGTTGGTGTGATGCATTTCGACGCTGGCGCGGATGGCGGACAGGTCGTCTTCATGGACCACCTCATCGCCTTCGAGGTAAAACGCCCAGTCTCCGGTGCAGGCGTACTGGGCGATCATTTTCTGCTGGGCATACACAAAACCCCGGTCGGCCATGCGCTCATTCCAGACGGTTTCGATCACCCGGATTTTCGGGTCACCGATGGCCAGCACCCGCGCCAGCGTGTCGTCGTTGCTGCGGCCCACCGCCACCACAAATTCGTCCACCAGCGGCAGCAGGGAACGGATGGACGCCTC
>NZ_JBDNGU010000171.1:0-2774 GCF_041689105.1 Polaromonas sp.
ATCAGCGACACCTGCTACTGTTGGGCTAAAAAGCCCATGCGCCCGATGGTGCAGGCCATGCTCACGCACCAGTACACCGACGCCTATGGTGCAGTCAGCCCAATCGACGGCAGATTTGACTCGCTGGTGCTACCGCACGTCAATGGCAGTTGCATGCAATTGTTCATCAATGAAATCGCCAGTCGCTACCCACAGGAGAACATCGTCATGGTGGTGGACGGGGCAGGCTGGCATAAAGCGAGTTTCGAGATCCCGGACAACCTGAGGCTGCATTTCTTACCCCCGTACTCGCCCGAGCTCAATCCACAGGAACATATCTGGGACGAATTGCGGGAGAAGTGGTTTCACAACATCGTGTTTGACAGCCTGGATGCTCTTGAGGAGCAGCTTGTGAAAGGCTTGAAGGCCTTGGAGATCAACCCGGCTGTCGTGAAATCAATCGCAGGGTGGGAGTGGATAATTATCTGTGTTTCTAATGCGAATTAGAATAAGCCCATATCCTCAAGCTTTTCTGAGCTTCAGCCCTTGTCTGGCGGGCGCGACCAGCTATCAATTCAGGAGTAAACTGGCCCCATGCTCCGACTTGCCCGCGCGCCCAATATTGCCATCGCGGCCTTGTGGGCCGATGCGCTGCAGCAGGCCGGGTTTTCGGCCAGTGTGCAGCGCTATTTTCTGGGCAGTGTGGCGGGAGAGCTGCCGCCCGACCAGTGCCAGCCCGAAGTCTGGCTAGCCCACGACCATGAAAAACCACGGGCCGAGGCCTTGCTGCGCATCCTGCAATATCCGCCGCAGCGTCTTTGGCTCTGCGCCTGCGGCGAGACGGTAGAAGGCGGCTTCGAGCAATGCTGGCACTGCGGCGCCAGCATGCCGGCATCTGCTTAAACCCTTTTTGCCAGCTCGGCCGCCTTGCCGGTGTAGCTGGCCGGCGTCATCGCCAGCAGGCGTGTTTTTTCCGCCTCCGGTATCTCCAGCGAACGGATCAGGCCGTGCAGCGCTTCGGCCGTCACGGTTTTGCCACGCGTGACTTCCTTGAGCTTTTCGTAAGCGCCCTGAACGCCGTAGCGCCGCATGACGGTCTGGATCGGCTCGGCCAGCACTTCCCAGGAGCTGTCCAGGTCATCGGCCAGGGCCTCGTGGTTGAGTTCGAGCTTGCCCAGCCCCACACTCATCGAGCTGTAGGCCAACACGGCGTAGCCAAAGGCCACACCCATGTTGCGCAGCACCGTGCTGTCGGTCAGATCGCGCTGCCAGCGGCTGATCGGCAGTTTCTCGCTCAGGTGGCGCAGCAGGGCGTTGGCCAGTCCGAGGTTGCCCTCGGCGTTTTCGAAATCAATCGGGTTGACCTTGTGCGGCATGGTGCTCGAGCCGATTTCGCCGGCTTTCAGGCGTTGCCTGAAATAACCGAGGCTGACATACCCCCAGACGTCGCGCGAAAAGTCAATCAGGATGGTGTTGGTGCGGGCCACCGCGTCGAACAGCTCGGCCATGTAGTCGTGTGGCTCGATCTGGATGCTGTAAGGCTGAAAGGTCAGGCCCAGGCCCAGCGGCTCGGGCGACTCGATCACGCGCCGGCTCAGCGCCTCCCAGTCGAAGTCCGGCCAGGCCGACAGATGGGCATTGAAGTTGCCGACCGCGCCATTCATCTTGGCCATCAGCTGCACGCCGGCGATGCGCTCGCGCGCCACGCCCAGCCGCGCCACCACGTTGGCGATTTCCTTGCCGACCGTGGTCGGGCTGGCGGTCTGGCCGTGGGTGCGGGCCAGCATCGGTTCGTCGGCGTAGCGATGCGCCATCTCGCGCAGCTGGCTGATGACCTTGTCCAGGGCGGGCAACAGCACCTGTTCCCGACTGCTTTTGAGCTGCAGCGCATGGCTGGTGTTGTTGATGTCTTCGCTGGTGCAGGCGAAGTGCACAAACTCGCTGGCGTTTTGCAATTCAGGCCGGGCTTCAAATTTGGACTTGATCCAGTATTCAACCGCCTTCACATCGTGGTTGGTGGTTTTCTCGATGTCCTTGATGGCGGCGGCATCACTTTCAGAGAAATGTTTGACCAGTCCGAGCAGGTAAGTGCGTGCGCCGGGCGTGAGCGTTTTGAACTCGGCAAAACCCGCATCTGACAGCGCAATAAACCAGGCGATTTCGACCTGGACGCGCCGGTGCATGTAACCGAGCTCCGACATCAACGGCCGCAAGGGCGCCAGTTTGGCGGCGTAACGTCCGTCAAGCGGGGACAAGGCGGTGATGGTGAAGCTGGTGGACGGGTTCATGCCGCAATTGTAGGCGGCTCGTCTGTGCGTCAAAGCGACGGTTTTTCCGGTTTCCGGCGCGCCGCGCTCTCCCTGTGGGCTTACTCGATAGAATGCAGACGACGCCGGATTCGGCCCAAGAAAAACCACATCTATGAAACTCATCGGATCCAACGGCAGCCCCTATGTGCGCAAAGTGCGCATCGTGATGGCCGAAAAAAAGCTTGACTACCAGTTCGTCCTGGAAGATGTCTGGGCGGCCGGCACCAACATGGGCGAGTCCAACCCGCTGGGCAAGGTGCCCTGCCTCGTGATGGAGGGCTCCAACGGTTCCGAGGAGGCCGTGTTTGACTCCCGCGTGATCGTCGAGTACCTCGATACGCTGTCGCCAGTGGGCAAGCTGATCCCGGTGCAGGGCCGCGAACGGGCCGAAGTCAAAACCTGGGAAGCCCTGGCCGACGGCCTGCTCGATGCCGCCATCCTGGCCCGCCTCGAAGCCACCTGGGGCGGGCGCAACGACAAGCAGCG
>NZ_JBDNGU010000172.1:0-24345 GCF_041689105.1 Polaromonas sp.
CTTGACCGGCGTCAGCGGCATTTGCAGGCGCGGCGACTGCACCGCCAGGCCGTGGCGCGCCAGCGCGTCGGCCACGGCGTTAACCACCGAGGGACCGGCGCCAATCGTGCCGAGTTCGCCCACGCCCTTGACGCCCAGCGGATTGTTCAGGCAGGGGGTGGAGTCGTCCATCTCGGTGATGAAGGGCGGCGTGTCACCGGCGCGCGGCGCGGTGTAGTCCATCAGGCTGCCAGTGACGAGCTGGCCGGTTTCGCGGTCGTACACCAGGTGTTCATACAGCGCCTGGCCAATGCCCTGCACCGCACCGCCGTCAAGCTGGCCGCGCACAATCATCGGGTTGACCACCCGGCCCACGTCGTTGACCGAGGCGTAGGCCACCACCGCCACGTGACCGGTCTGCGGGTCGATCTCGACCTCGCTGATGTGGCAGCCGTTGGGCCAGGACGGTCCGGCCACAGCGGTAGTCGACTCCATGAAGATGCGCTGGTCGCTCTGCCGGGCCGCCAGCTCGAACAAGTCCAGGCTCAGGTCGGTGCCGGCGACGGTGAACTTGCCGTCCGCATAGGTGATGTCCTGCTCTGCGGCTTCGAACTCTTTGGCGGCGAGCTGCCTGGCCTTGTCAATCGTGCGTTCGGCGCCGATACGCACGGCCGAGCCGCCGGTGAACAGCGAGCGCGAGCCGGCGCTGCCGAAACCGTCACCGCGGTCGGTGTCGCCGAGCACGATGCGGACTTTTTCGGGAGGCACGCCAAAGGCATCAACCACCAGTTGGGTCAATGACGTCAGGATGCCCTGCCCCATGGCGTTGACCGCCGAGAAGACCTCGATCACGCCGTCGTCGGCGCCGAGTGGCGCCGGGCCGCTCCCAAGCGCGAGAGCCCCCTCGGGGGGCAGCGAGGACGCGCCAGCGCCACGCGTGGGGGCCTTAACAGACAGGGTCACGCGTTCTTCCAGCGCGTTGCCGCCGGTCCACTCCAAAAAGGTCGAGATGCCCAGCCCACGCAGCAGCCCGCGCTGCTTCGATGCAGCAGCCCGCGCCTCAAAACCACGCCAGTCGGCCAGCAGCAGCGCCTGGTCCATCACCGACTCGAACTTTCCGCTGTCATAGACCTGGCCCATGGGGTTTTTGTAAGGCATCTGCGCGGGCTGGATGAAGTTGCGGCGGCGCAGCGTGATGCGGTCGATGCCGGTCTGACGCGCAGCCTCGTCCATCAGCCGTTCCATCGTAAAAATCGCTTCGGGCCGGCCCGCACCACGGTAGGCGCTGGTCGGCGCGGTGTTGGTCATCACCGCGCGAAAATGAAAGTCAATGGTCTGGATGTCGTACACGCTGGTCTGCACCCAGGGGCCAATCAGCAGCTGGATCGCCGCGCCCGCGCCGGTTGGGTAAGCGCCCACATTGGCCAGCGAGGCCAGCCGCAGCGCCAGGATTTTCCCGTCGGCGGCCAGCGCCAACTCGGCATGGGTTTGCAGGTCGCGGCCATGCGTGGCTGACACAAATTCCTCGCTGCGGTCGGCCACCCATTTGACCGGGCGCTGCAGCGCGCGGGCGCAAAAGGCCACGGCCACGTCTTCGGGGTAGACGCCGGTTTTCATGCCGAAGCCGCCGCCCACGTCGCCGACGATGACACGCACGGCCTCTTTCGGGATGCCCAACGCGTCACACACCGAGTTGCGTACGCCCGATGGCATTTGTGTGCTCATGCGGATGGTCAGGCGCTGCGACGCCGTGTCAAAACCAGCCAGCACCGAGCGCGGCTCCAGGCTCAGCGCCGAAAGCCGCTGATTGACGATGTCGAGCTTGAGCACATGGGCGGCAGCGGCAAAAGCGGCGGCGGTGGCGGCGACATCCCCATAACGCGTCTCGGCCGCGATATTGTCTGGCGCCTCGGGGCACAGTGCCGGCGCGCCGGGTGCCATCGCGTCGTTGACATCGACCACCATGGGCAATTCGTCGTAGTCAACCATCACGGCCTCGGCCGCATCGCGCGCCTGGCGCAGCGTCGTGGCCACCACGGCGACCACCGCCTCGCCAACAAAACGCACACGTTCGTGGGCCAGCGCACGCCGGGGCGGCGTGGCGCAAGGCGATTTGTCGGCGCGGGTGAAACCGCCTATGCCCGGAATGGCCTTGACGCCAGCCGCCACCAGATCGGCGCCGGTGACGATGCTGAGCACGCCCGGCAGGGCCAGCGCCGCCGAGGTATCGACCGCCACAATGCGCGCGTGGGGATAGGGCGAGCGTACAAAGAAAAGATGGGTCTGCGCCTCCAGCGCCACGTCGTCGGTGAACTGGCCGGCACCGGCCAGCAATGCGTCGTCTTCGAGGCGGCGCACGGCCTGGCCGCTGCCGAAACGTGAAGGTTGACCGGTCGCAGCCTGGGTGGATGTCGTCAAGAAAATACCCCTTTTGGTGTTGCCCGCGCAGAAGACGCTGAAGAACGTGGCGCGGACTCTGAAACAGTGAGTGCCACTATAAATGCATCCCCGGATCGGTGCAGCCGCTTCCCGCCGCAACCCGAATGCCCCGCCATGCCGCGCGTCTTGCGCGATCACCGACAATCGGGCCATGCCTTTACCTCCTCCCCCCGTCCGCCGCCACAGCAACAAGGCCAACAACGAGCTGCTGTTCAAGGGCTGTTTGTGCGCCCTGATCGGACTGGCCGTGCTGGTCTCGCCCCGATTCATCCAGTCTCCCGGCATGCAGGGCATCGTCGCGGGAGCCTCGCTGGCAGGCTGGTTCGCGCTGGTACTTGGCTGCGCGTTTGTCGGCGTGTACCTGCGGCGCAAGTTCACCGGCACCAGCGGTCCTTCCCGCCCCTTCTGAGACCGCTGGCTGGTCCCGGGCAGGGTCTGCCGCGCTAGCAATTCAATAGCTGCCGGCCTCATGGGCGCGGATTGGGCAGCCCATCCGCCTGCAAGCGTGCCCCGGAACGGGGGCACTTTTTTCAAGGGCCAGACCTCCACAGGCGGTAGCTGGCGTGCTGTCCTACACAGGTGTCATGCAATGCCTTGCGGCACAGGAGCCGGCTAACCACGAGACTGGCTGAGTGAACCCGACGAACCATCTCGGCCATCCCCGGCACGGATCGGCCTCTCCCGAACAGATTCAAGACCTCATGGCATCGAAGGCCTACATTGTTGAAGACAACGACCTGATACGAGACAACCTGGTCGAGACATTGACGGAAATGGCCGGCGTGGAAACCATCGGGTACTCGGCGACCGAGAAGGATGCCTGTCGCTGGCTGGCCCAGCACCCCCAGGATTGGGACCTGCTGGTTTTGGACCTGTTTTTGTTGCAGGGCACCGGCCTCGGTGTGCTGAGAAATTGTGCACACCGCTCTGGAATTCAGAAGGTGATCGTGCTGTCGAACTACGCCACCGAAGAGATGCGCACGCGCTGCATGGCTTGTGGGGCAGACGCGGTTTTTGACAAGTCGACGGAGCTGGAGCTGTTTCTCGACTATTGCGCGGCGGCTCGGCACTAGGAGCCTGTCGGGCTTGGGGCGCATTTAGCCTGGCCGTTCGGGCCGCAGGATTTTTTTGAGCCTGACCAGCCGCTTGTGTTCTATATCGTCTTTCTTGACCTGCCTTTCAGCGTCAAGTTTTTGCCCCGCGGCCATCCAGCCGGCGAACTCTGCGGGCGTCTCCAGGGTCAGGCGTCCCAGCGAGGCGGCGCGAAACTCATAGATCACGATTTCCGCAGCCTTCTGAAGATTGATGCGGCCCTTGCCCAGCACCGCGCCGCGCCTGCGGCCTATGTCCTCGAGCACCTGCTCGTCGGTGATGCCAGGCGGCAGCTCGACCTTGTAGCGCGCCTGCAGCGCGGCCGGGTAGTTTTTGATCAGGTAGTCGAGCAACTCGAGCGCCACTTCCTCCTCATCGAAGGCATTGCGCCCAATGGCGCCGCTGGCGGCCAGGTTGTAGCCGCTTTTAGCCACGATGATGCGCGGCCAGAGCATGCCGGGCGTGTCCCACAGGTAAAAGCCGTCGGCCAGCACAATACGCTGCTCCAGCTTGGTGATGCCGGCTTCGTCGCCGGTCTTGGTGGCGCGTTTGCCGGTCAGGGTGTTGATCAGCGTCGATTTGCCAACGTTGGGAATGCCGCATATCAGCACACGCATGGGTTTGACCATGCTGCCGCGTGTGGGCGCCAGCGCGTGGCAGGCGTCGATCAGCCGGCGCGCCGGCGTGGTGGCACTGGCATCAAGCTCGATGGCGCGGGTCGCCGGCAGGCTGTTGTAGTGGTCCAGCCACAGCGGCGTACGCGCCGGGTCGGCGAGGTCCTGCTTGTTGAGCACCTTGAGCGCGGGTTTGCCGCTGGTCAGCTCGGCCAGCATGGGGTTGGCGCTGGAGCCGGGTAGGCGCGCGTCCAGCAGCTCGATCACCACATCAATTTCCTTGATGCGCTCGCTGATGGCTTTTTTGGTCAGGTGCATGTGACCGGGAAACCACTGGATGGCCATTTGGGAATTTTCTTTCTTTGTATTGCAGGGACCGGTTTTCAGCAGGCCAAGTCGAATTGTGAACCACCCTCGCGTGGACCTGACAGGTAAACCGCCCCTCCGCCTACACGGGCTCGGGCGTTTGCGCGTCAAAATGATGGTCTGGCCGCACCTGTGCATGCACCCGTGCAGCTTGCCACCTCATTTTCACCCTCCAGCAAAAGCTGGCTTTTCAAGGAACGACATGAAGATACTGATGGTTCTGACTTCCCACGACCAACTCGGCAACACCGGCAAAAAAACCGGTTTCTGGCTCGAAGAATTTGCCGCGCCTTACTATGTTTTCAAGGACGCAGGCGCAGAGATCACACTGGCCTCGCCGCTGGGCGGCCAGCCGCCGCTGGACCCCAAAAGCGATGCGGCTGACGCACAGACCGACGCCACCCGGCGCTTTAAGGGCGATGTGGCCGCCGGACAGGCACTGGCCAACACCGTCAAACTCGCCAGCCTGTCGGCCAACGACTTTGACGCCGTGTTTTACCCGGGCGGCCACGGCCCGCTGTGGGACCTGGCCGAAGACAAAGACTCGATCCGCCTGATTGAAACCATGTTCACCGCCGGCAAACCCGTGGCTGCCGTCTGCCACGCGCCCGGTGTGCTGCGCCACACCAAAACAGCCAGCGGCGCGCCGCTGGTTCAGGGTAAAAAAGTCGCCGGGTTCACCAACACCGAAGAAGCCGCCGCGCAGCTCACCGACGTTGTGCCTTTCCTGGTGGAAGACATGCTGCGCCAGAACGGCGGCAGCTACAGCAAGGGTGCCGACTGGCAGTCCCATGTGGTGAACGATGGCAACCTGATCACCGGGCAAAACCCGGCCTCATCGGAAGCCGCAGCCCGTGAGCTGCTGAATCAGCTGGCCCAGCAGCCAGCCTGAGCCCGAGGAAGCCAGCTGGCTAAAGGGCAACTGCGGCCTCGCGGCTGGGCACATCCAAGCGCTCGAGAGAGACATATTGCTGGCGGTAGATCTCGAAGGGCATGGTGTCGGCCGCTTCAATGTTTTTCTGCGCAGCAACCGACTGATGGGTGAGCGCCTCGAAGGCCGCCTGCTGGGTTGCGGAAAACGGCAGGCTCAGCAGCGCCTGTCTGGTTGACGCAGACTGCGAGCGCGCAAAGGCCACGAAGGAATGGTCGTGGTCTTTTGCCATGGCAGCCAGCACACGGGCCGACGGCAGGGTGGCCGGATCCAGCAGCGCCGCCTCGGCGGCCGCCAGGGTGTCGCTGTACTGCGTACCGCCATGCGCGGCATCCAGGGCGGCGGCAATCGGTGCACATTGCGCCACCACCTCGGCACCCCAACCTGTCAGCGGCACTTCGCCCCCGCCGCGCTTGAGCTTCAGGCCGGGCTGACGACCGCGTGCGGCCGTGTGGTGCTGGTTGTGCTTGAGTTCGGTAATCTCCTGCGGCGTATCGGGGGGGCTGTCCGAGAGCAGGCAGTGCAGCAGGAACACATCGAGAAACCGCATGGTCTGGGCGTTGATACCGACCGGCTCGAACGGGTCCAGGTCCATCAGGCGCACCTCGATGTATTCGACACCGCGCTCGCGCAGCGCATGCAGCGGGCGCTCGCCCGGAAAAATCACGCGCTTGGGCCGGATGGTGCCGTAAAACTCGTTTTCAATCTGCAGCAGCGTGGTGGCCAACTGGTTGTAGTCGCCGCCGGGGTTCTGGATGCCCACCGCTTCATAGGCCGGATAAGGCCGGGTCAGCGCGTCTTGCAGCGATGCGCCATAACCCTCCAGGCTGTTGTAGCTGACAGCCAGCGAGGCCTGTGCATCGCTCTGGTAACCCAGACGCCCCATGCGCAGCGAGGTGCCATGCGGCATGTACATGGTGCCGCTGGACAGTTGCTGGAGCTCGTGCTGGCGCCCGGCGACAAAGGTCGAACACACGGCGGGCGAGGCACCGAACAGATAGAGCAGCAAAAACGCGTGGCGTCGGAAATTGCGGATCAGGCCGAAATACTCTTCGCTGGACACACCGGGCAGCGACCAGTTGTAGTGGATGCCGGAGATGGTCTGCATGCGCCGGCCATAACGGTGACCCAGGCCCATGCGGTAGACGCTTTTGGCGCGCCCGACATTGGACGAGCCATATCGGCCGAGTGGAATGGTTTCGTCCGTAGGCAGACCGCAGGGCATGCTGGAGACCCAGAGCATCTCGTCACCCAGTTCCTTCATCGCGCGGTAGGTGAACTGGTGAATCTGCGTGAGTTCGTTGAGGGCCGCGTCGGCGCCGTCGCCCAGGCCGGGGTGCGCGGCCGTGACCAACTCGACCTGCGACTCGCTGAAATCGGTGGTGATGCTGGTGTGGGTCAACGCCGAGCCCAGAGCCGCCGGATGCGGGGTCAGTGCCAGGGCGCCACTGGGCTGCGCACGCAGGCTTTCTTTTTCTATGCCGCGGCGCATGCCTTTCAGCCTCGCAGGGCTGAGCGCCTGGAGGCGGTCAACCAATAGCGCGCCGGGGCGCGCATGCAAGCTGTTCATAAAGTCGTCCCTCTGTATCTTTCGTGGCGTGCAAGGTATCACAGGCCGGGCTTGTTTGCAGGCGGCCACCACTGCAGCGCCGGGCGGGGGCCGGGTAGCCCTTGTTCGGGGATCAGTCTCACCACCCGAACGCTATTGTTTTTATAGCTGCTTGCCCCCGCCCCATAAGGGCTGGAGCACTATTTGACTCCGAGAACCGTTTTACAACGGGGGGATACGTCGCCGACAGGGCGCAAAAAGGCGGGAATGTCCCTACGCCAGCACGCGCAGCAGCCAGGTGTTGATGTCGGCGATCTCTTCCAAACACACCGAATGCTCCATAGCGTACTCGTGCCACTCGACCGGGTAGGCCAGCGCCGCGAGCGCATCGCGGGTCGCCGTTGCGGCGGCCAGCGGCACCACGCCGTCGCGCCGGCCGTGGCCCAGAAAAATCGGCAAACCCGCGCTGGCCGCGCTGCGCTCCGCCGCCAGCTTGTCAGCCAGCGGCAGGTAGCCGGACAGGCCGATGATGCCGGCCAGCCGCTCGGGGTAACGCAGGCCGGCCATCAACGCCATCGCGCAGCCTTGGGAAAACCCGGCGATGACAACGCGGCTGGCCGGGATGCCGCGCGCGATTTCGCCCTCGATCAGCGTGTTGATGCTGGCTTGGGTGCGACGCAGGCCAGGCTCGTCCTGGCGCTCGGTCAGGTCTGCGCCCAGGATGTCATACCAGGCCGGCATCTGATAACCCCCGTTGATGGTCACGGGAATCACTGGGGCATTGGGAAACAAAAAGCGCACTGGCCCCACCGCAGCGAGCTGCAGTTCCTGCGCCATCGGCACAAAATCCTGGCCGTCCGCACCCAGGCCGTGCATCAGCAGGACGGTGGCGGTTGGATTGGCGGCGGTTTCGATTTCAATGACGGCGAGGGACATGGCAGCGGGGAAAAAGTGGTGACTCCCGGATTGTGCCTGCCCCACGATGCCGTTTTGCACAAGCGGGGTTTGCTACCCTCCCTGCCAGTTTGACGGCTGGCGGCACCCCGCCCCACTGCCTCCATGCCCTGCGCGCCGATCTTTTGCCCCGCAAAGGCCCTTGACCACGATGCGGCGCGCCATGATGGCGGCGCTGCGCCTGAACGCCAGTGCCCGCGGCGTGCTGCTGCGCGAGCCGCCGCCCGAGCCCACCAGTTGCTGCGGCCGGGGCCGCAACGGCTGTGTGTGGGAAAGTTACGACGTTGCTGCGGCAGACTGGCGGCAGGAAGCCCTGCAGCGAATGGCCGCGCCGCCACCGGCTTGACTTGGCATGCCACTTGGACGACCATCAATCACACCAGCCGCCGCGCAGCGAGAGCCTTCCGCTCGCGCCAGCCGGTTTGCCGCAAGGAACGCACAGCCATGAGACAAGCGATCAGCAAACTGTTGGGTCTGAAAACCAGACCGGCCCCGACAGAGCCGCCCCACTCACAGTCAAAAGTGGTGAAAAGAGAGCGGGCGGAAGACCCCGACAATCCGCATTCCATCGAGGACAACTCCGACAACGCCACACGCCGACAGCTCATTCAGATGATGCTGCGCGACGGTCTGCGAAAACACGGCATCCCCCCCGGCTGGGTGGAATGCCGCATGCTGGTGGTCAACAGCCGCAGCCGCGGCCCGGGCGTGTATGTGCGCCTGGTCATGCGGCACTGGGACATGTTGCTGCTGACCTATGCGAACGCTTTCCAGCAGCAATTCATGGCCGCCATCACCGAGTTTGAACCGCAAGCCTCGGTCTGGTTGCACGGCATCTCCTGGGAGCTGGATGTGGGTGAAACCTGCCCCTACATGGACATGCCGGATCCTTCCATCTGGCTCGAACTCTCCCAGCCCGCGCGGAGCAGCATGCCGGTGGTTGCGGCCATGCTGCAGGCCTCAACCACTGAGTCTGCACCTGCGCCAGTCCCCGCGGCTGCAGCCCCGTCTGCGCAAGCCCCAAGCGCCGCACTGGCCGGCAGCGACGAAGACGCCGAAGTGCTGCAGGACCTGGAGCGCATGTTTGCAATACGGGACGCCAACATCAAGCAGCAGGCTTTCGCCGACACCACGCCTTTGGACTTCCAGAACACCGAGCCAGCCAAAGGCTTATGAACCAGGTCGGCCGCCGCAGGGCCTCAACGCTTCAACGAAGCAAGGCGCCTGGCCAGATCGGCCTGCTTGTCGAGCTCGGCATACCAGAGCCGGTAGCCCGCATCGTTGGGATGCAACCCGTCCTTCGCATTGAGCTCGTCGGGACGCTGGGCAAACGGGTCGTTTTCCTTTTCCTTGAACAGGTTGACATACAACGCGCCGTTGTCTGCGGCTACCTCGCGCACCATGCGGTGCAGCGCCCGGGAGCGCTGCGTCATCAGCCACGACCACGGCGGAAAGAAAAAAGGGGCGCTGCCCACATTTCCCGAGGGCATCAACACCACCAGCGCGGCCTGGGTGCGGGCCAGCGCCGCCACACGGGCGATGTTTTCCTCCAACGGCGCATAAGGTGTCAGGCGGATCACGTCGTTGCCGCCACCCAGCACAACAATGGCATCAAAATGCTGACCTGCGGCCCCTTCGATCTGCCGCGCGATGTCCGCATACCGGGCGCCGTCAGCAGCGCGGTTGACAATTTTCAGATGCGGATGGTCGCGGGCAATCCGTCCGGCCACACTTTCAAGCGGTGAAGACGCGCCGGTGCCGACCGCTGTGCTGTCTCCCACCACCAGCAAGCTGGCGCTGGCGTCAGTGGGCGACGCCTGGAAAGGCTCGCTTTGCCGGGCCAGCTCGACCGTCTGCTTGATGCGCCAGGCGGCACACCCCGAGGTGACAAGAACCACCAGCACAACGACGACAGAGACAGTGCCCAACACCGAAGAACGGGGGATTTTCATGGTGCGGCTTCTAGCGGTTGAGCCAGGTGATGCTGAGCTGCAGCACGGTGGCAAACCCCACCCACGCCAGGTAAGGAACATTGACCAGCGCCACCCAGCGCGCACGGCGCCAGATCACGGTCATCGCCCACAGCAGCGTGCCCAGCACCAGCAGGATGTCGACGCTGGCCAGAGCGTTGTTTTTCAGGCCAAACTGCAAGGGTGTATACAGCAGGTTAAACACCAGGTTCAGGACGAAGGGCAGCAGCACCCGAAGCGGCAGGCGGCGTTTCAGGTACTGCAGCAACACAAAGCCGAAACTGATGGCGATGACAACGTAGAGCAGCGTCCACACCGGACCGAACACCGACGCGGGTGGGGCGAAAAAAGGTTTGGCGAGTTGCGCGTACCACGCGGCGCTGCTGGTGCTGTCCATGCGTATGTTCTTTGGAGTCCGGGTTTCAGGTCAATGCAATGGTCCCTATTCTCGACGCACGCAGGCGGGTGCAGGGCCGCTCATCGCCTGATAGCAGGGTAGGACGCGGCCGCAAACTCGGCAACCTGCATCCAGGACCGCCGGGCCTGCGTATCACCGGCAGACGCGCACGCCCATGCGGAAATAGACAGGCAGATTTTTTTTCGAAGGCGGGCGTGGACAATTGCTGCAACGACCCAAGGAGACTTTCATGACCAGCCAGACCAGTGCTCTTACCCGCTTCGCCGGCTGGCGCACCCTGGCCGTGTATCTGCTGGCGGTGTGGTTGGCCGCGCTGGGAGCACCCGCCCGTGCCACCGCACTGAGCCCGGCCGATGAGCAAAATGTGCGTGCCGCCGTGCAGGGCCAGCTCGCGGCCTTTGCCGCAGATGACGCGAACCGGGCTTTTTCTTACGCGGCGCCCAATGTGCGCGATGCGGTGGGAACGGCAGAAAACTTCATGGCCATGGTGCGCAACGCTTACCCGGTTGTGTATCGACCGGCATCGGTCGCCTTTCTCAAGCCGGAAAGCAAGGACGGCCAGGTGATCCAGCGGGTTCAGATGCAAGACGCTGCGGGCGACGCCTGGCTGGCTGTGTACAGCCTGCAGCGGGGCGCCAAGGCCTGGCTCATCACCGGTTGCGTGGTGCTCGCCAACAAGGGACGCATGGCTTGACGAGGGCCTGCTTTTGCTCTGATTTTGATAGCTGCCAGCGCCTGTCGATCAAGGGCTAATGGCCTGACTTGGCACAAACTCCAGCGCACGGAAAGCGTATTTCCTGACAGCACAACCCCCTGAGCGCCTGCGCAGAAGCCGCGCCTTGCGGTCCATCGTGGGGTTTTGTGAAAGGCCCTCCATGAAAACAGCCCTGCCCCTGAAATACGCCCTTGGCGTTGTGCTTGCCAGCCTGTTCAGTGGCCATGCGCTGGCCTGCTACACCGTCTACAACCGCGCCAACCAGGTGATCTACCATGCGGCTGCCGCACCGGTGGACATGCGTTTCCAGTTGCACAAGACGCTGCCTGCGGTGTTTCCCGATGGTCATCTGGTGTTTTCGATCACCGACACTGCATGCCCGCCGGTGCACAGCCCGCGCGGCGGCAACGTCAACCGGGCGGTGAATTCATTGATGGAGCGCAATGCCTATGCCACCGACCTCTCAATGGCACGCAGCGGGGCGGTGACCAGCGCCTCCGTCCGGCCCTGAACGCCCGACGCTCAGGGTCGAGTCAGCAGGCTCAGCCCGATGGATTCCCCGCCAAACAGCGCCTGGACCGGCCGAGTTTCGGGCAGCACATACACCACGCTGTAGTTTTTTCCGAGCATGGGACTGACCACCGACGCGTAAAAAGCCACCGGAACCACGACGCAGCCCAGCGAAATACGGTTGTCGCTGGGGTTGCTTGAAGCCAGGCGCTCGCGCCGCTGCTCCTCGCTGCTGCCCGGGCGCAACCGGTGAATCGCCAGGCCTTCGCTGTAATTGATCCAGATAACTTCTTCGCCTTGCAGGTTGCGGCCTGCCTGGGACAGGAAGCGGCCGGCCGGCGTGGTGCGCTCTGCGGGCAGGATGCTGGTGACCGGCCGCTGTCCAATGCCGGGGACCGACCAGTCCCCGCTGGCTAGCCCCAGCAGAGCGGCCGAGGCGCCGCGCAACCTGCCGCTGGCCTCAAAAACAAATATCCGGGCCTCTTTTTTATCAACGATGACAAAGGGCAGGCCCTTGTTGTCAGCCAACGCCATCACCTGGGCGGCGGTGTAACGGGCCTCGGCAGAAGCCGCCTCGCCAGCAAAATCGGCTGACAGGGGCAGCGGCAGTTCCTGCGTGGCAGCAGCCGGGGTGGACAGCAAAAACAGCGCGCCCAGGGTTGCCGCAGCGCACAAGCTTTTGCTTCGAAGGCTCATCTGGTTTTACCTGGTTGGATAGGTTGGGACCCGAACCAGGCGCAAGCCCGGCGTGTAGGACACATCCTACCGACCAGGTACAGGAATTGGCAAGCGTGGGGATATTTAAAAGGGCGGCTAACTATCTTTTCGATAGCGACCAGTCCATGCTTGCAAAGGCCTTGCAGCCATTTTCATTCAACGCTAGGGATTGCACGGATAGGCGCGGTCTGTAGGTTTTATCCGACAGACCGGCAAGCAGGCGACTCAGCTCTTGATAGCGACTCTGTAGGCCTCGAACACGGCCTGCAACGGCCGGGTTTCTGGCAGGACATACACAACACCGCGGCTGGCGCCGAGGGCGGGCTTGACCACCGTTTCGTAAAAGGAAACGGGCAGGTTGATGCAGCCAAAAGAAATACGGTTGTCATCCGGCGTGGCAGATGCAAGCCGCTCCAGGCGCCGCTCTTTTGGTTCTCTGGCACGCACCCTGTGCATGGACACGGCGACGTTGTAATCGACCCAGACAATGTCCTCACCAAGCGAGTTGATGCCCGGCTGTGTCACAAACCGGCCAGCCGGCGTGGTGCGTTCATGGGGAAGGATGGCGGACATTTCACGCTCGCCAATGCCATGAACCGAGTCGTCACCGATGGCTGAGCCCATGAGCGCTGGGGTGGCGCCGTCCAGGGTGCCGTCCGGTCTGAAAACAAACACCCGGGCTTGCCGTTTGTCGACAATGACAAACGGCATGCCCCGGTGATCGCCTGTGTGCATCACCCAGTTGGCCATCTGGCTGGCGTCGGGCGATGCGTCTTCACCCCTGAAATCAGCGACGAGAAGTACAGGCTCCAGTGACGGCGCAGTGAGCGCCACAGCGGGCACAGCCAACGGCCTGCTGGGCCGGGATGTGACCTGACCAGGCAATATCAGGGCAAGCATCGCACAACCCATGCCCAGGCCCTTGAGCATCGCGTCCCATTGCGAAGTGTCATTGCTCGCCATGAGTTTTCAGAAATTGATCATTCATGATTCAAAAATACAAAGCCAGGGATTCGGGGAAGACAAATCAAAAAAGTCTGACTTCTCCGAAGCCCTTGGAGCAACTTAATTGCGGTCAGCGCGTGGCTGCAGCGTCGTGTCCATGGTGCTGGGCGGAGTGTTGTCCATGGTCGTGCCCGTGCTGATCGAAGGCTGGGCCCGCAGAGGCTGAGCCTGCATCGTGGTGCCGGCGCTGGCGTCAGGGGTCGTTGGCACCTTCATGGATGCGGTACCTTTTGCGTTCAGGTCGCCAGGAGCGCCCGGTGTGGTGCCAGATTGGGCATAGGCAAAACCAGCACCGGCAACCAGCGCGGCAGCAGTGATGGCGGCGGTCAGAGATTGATTGACTTTCATGGGTAGCTCCAGGTAAACCCCGTGAGAGGTAGTTGATTAAAAAAATGCCGATCAGGCGATCGACTGAATTCAATCTAGACTCAAAATTTTTGTCGCAGGTCAGTTTCATGCGCGTGCCCATGTAGGACGAGTTCGGTCGGGCCTCCAACGTTTTCAACTCGCGACTTTCGAGGTCAGTCTTTGCACCGTTTCAACACCATGTTGTGGTTTCGGAAAGCGCCCGCAAGCTACCCTCAGCGCCAGTGCGAAGGGGCGATGAGAGCGGGATGGAGCAACCGGGCGAAATGCGCTGCGCCAGACGCGGACTACAAGGCGCGGTGGCGCCGGACTGCAAGCGCGACCCCTTTCCCGACGCAGACTGCCAATGTGCCAGCCGGGTGTCGCGTTACAAAGGCAGGTATCTGACCTCCGCCCCCGGGCGAAACGTCGGAACATTGCCCAGCGAACCCGGCTGCATTTTTTTTGCCGGTATTTTCGTCCGGTTCAGGCTGGCGTTGGCGCCTTGGATGCTTGTGTCAGCGCCAGGCTCACCTCGTTGCTGCCTTGCGCAGAACCGCTTTGCGGCACCATCTCGCCGTCACGTGCGCGCACTTCATCAAGTCTGGCGGCCAGTGCTTCTGGCACCCCTTCACCAACGCCCAGATACACGCCCTGCGTGAGCGTGATGTTGGCCGCCTCGAACGTGCCGGCACCGGCGCAGAGAATGGTCCGCGTTGGTGCGTCCTGCGCGGCCAGCACCAGCATGGCAGGCACCACGGCTTCAGGCTGCAGCGCTTGCAGCACCTCTTCGGACATCAAGCCCTCGGTCATGCGGGTGGCAGCCGTGGGCGCCAGGCAATTGACGCGGATGTCGTTCTTCGCGCCCTCGATCGACAGGGTCTGCATCAGCCCCACCAGCGCCATCTTGGCCGCGCCGTAGTTGGACTGGCCGAAGTTTCCGTACAGGCCGGACGACGAGGTGGTCATCACGATGCGGCCGTATTTCTGCGCACTCATGAGCTCCCACACCGCCTTGCTGCAATGCACGGCGCCCATCAGGTGCACGTCCATCACCAGTGCAAAGTCCGCCAGCTCCATCTTCGCAAAACTCTTGTCGCGCAGGATGCCGGCGTTGTTGACCAGGATGTCCACGCGGCCCCAGGCGTCCACCGCCTGCCGCACCATGGCCTGCACCGCCGCAAAGTCGGTGACCGACGCGCCGTTGGCCAGGGCCTCGCCGCCAGCATCGCGTATTTCGTTGACAACCGCCTCGGCGGCGCTGACCGAGCCGCCCGAACCGTCGCGCGCGCCGCCCAGGTCGTTGACCAGCACCTTCGCGCCGCGCGCGGCCAGCGCCAGTGCGTGCTGTTTGCCCAGACCGCCGCCAGCGCCCGTGACGATGGCCACGCGGCCCGTGAAATCCATACCCATGCTTTGTCCCCTGTCATGTTGGTGATCGGTGGCCCGCTTCGACTCTGCTAGTCTCAGCCTCGCCAGGCCATGAGCCTGTACTGTAATGGACAGTGCCCTCCCGCCCGGACCCCTTGCCCCCTTGAAGACACCATGGAACTGAACCTCGAAACCATCTCTACGCCACTGCGACCGGCCGCTACGGTGGTGTTGCTGCGCGACGCGCCAGCAGGTCTTGAAGTCTTCCTGATGAAACGCCATGGCTTGTCCGATGTGTTGGGCGGCGCTTATGTGTTCCCGGGCGGCAAGGTCGATCCAGCGGACGCCGAACTCGACATGGCTGCGCATCTGGACCAGCCGCTCCCGGCTTTACATGCCGGGCTCAATGAGACCGACATCAGTGACAGCACCGCGGCGGCGCTGCACGTGGCAGCGTTGCGCGAAGCGTTCGAGGAGTCGGGCGTGCTGTTTGCGCAGGGTCCCACAGCCACCGCGCCGGCGGCGCAGGCCGCCGCGCTGCTGCGGCAGGGCCTGACCTTCAACCAGATGCTTGCTCAGCTTGCGCTGCGGCTGCAGACCCGCAGCATCCTGCCCTGGTCGCGCTGGATCACGCCGGTCCGTCCCTCGGTCATGAACAAGCGTTTTGACACGCGCTTTTTTGTGGCCGCAGTACCTGACGGCCAGATCGCGCGCCACGATGACTTCGAGACCACCGAAAGCATCTGGCTCAGCCCGCGCGCGGCGCTGCAGCAGTATTGGGCCGGCCAGATCGAGCTGGCGCCGCCGCAGATCATGAGCCTGGCACACCTGGCGCGGCACACCCACGTGGACAGCGCGCTGGCAGCAGCTCGGGGGCGCCGCCCGCCGCTGATCCAGCCCGAGTCCTTTGATGACGAAGACGGCCGCGTCATCTGTTACCCCGGCGATGCGCGCCATTCGGTACGCGAATTGGCGCTGCCCGGCCCGACACGGCTGCACTACCGGAACAAGCGGTTTGAGCCAGCCGCCGGTTTCGAGGCCCTGTTCTCCTGAACGCAGCGCCGCTCAGGCCACCTGCAGCAGTGGGCGCGGCGGAGCCAGACGGGGTTGCGCAAGCCGCTCCTGCAGCACGCCGGCCAGCCAGCGGTCGATCAGGGCGGGATCGTTGATGGTCTTGAGCGACTGGTAGGCGGCCTCGGCCTCGGGAAAACGCCGGCGCAGAAAATTGAGCCACTGCTTGAGCCGGCCTGGCCGCGAGCGCGCATCCAGCCGCGTACACACCAATTGCCAGAAATCGGCCAGCAGCGGCACCAGTTCCGGCCAGCCGAAGGGCTGCACATCGGCGTCACCCATAGCCGCCTTGATCGCCCGCCCCAACCCGGGATCAGCCACCGCGCCACGGCCAATCATCAGCATGTCGCAACCCGAGGCCTCGCGGCATCGGCGCGCGTCGTCCACCGTCCAGATCTCGCCGTTGGCCACCACCGGTATGGACACCGCCGCGCGGATGTCGGCAATACGTTCCCAGTACGCTGGCGGCCGGTAGGCCTGCGCCTTGGTGCGCGCATGCACCACCAGCTCCCCCGCGCCGCCGCTGGCTATGGCCTGGGCGCAGTCAATGGCCAGCGCATCATCGTGGTAGCCCAGACGCATCTTGGCCGACACGGGCATGTGGGCCGGCACGGCACGCCGCACGGCAGCCACGATGGCGGCAAGGGTGTCAGGTTCCTTGAGAAGCGCAGCGCCACCGCCGTGCCGGTTGACGATGTTGGCGGGGCAGCCGAAGTTCAGGTCGATGCCGGCAGGCCCCAGCGTGGCGAGGCGCGCGGCGTTGTCGGCCATGCAGGCCGGATCCGACCCCAGCAATTGCGCACGCACCGGCACGCCGGCCAGCGTGCGCCCGCCATTGAGCAACTCGGGCACGATGCCCGTGAAAACCCGTTCGGGCAGCAACTGGTCGGTGATGCGGATGAACTCGGAGACGCAGCGGTCCACGCCGCCGGCCCGCGTGAGGATGTCGCGCAATACAAAGTCCAGAAGCCCTTCCATGGGCGCCAGCAAGATGGTCATGGGGTGATGCTACCGCGCCGGCGCAGGCCTTGGCCCGGCCAGCGCAGGATCAACAACGAAAAATACCTGCAGCCCTCATGGAACGGGCGCAGCAAGCTCTTTTTTTGATAGCGGCTGCAGGCCAGACACTTCTGCCCTTTCCGTCCTACACGGAAGGCAGGACCGTCTTACACGGGTGCCGGGGCAACAGCCCTAGATTGGTAGCTTCACCCAAGGAGACCCCATGCCACGGCCCCATGCCCCACGCAACGCTGGCGACAGCAGACCCGGCCAACAAGGCATTCCCGCGCCGGAAACCAACCAGCCAGCGCCGCAGAACAAGGGCTGGCCATTTGCCGAGGGGTCGCAAAACCATCTCGATGAAACCTCTGCGCCCTGGCCGCGGCCGTCGTCACGGAGCGCTCCTGCCAAAACGCCGACCAAGGACACGCCAGGTCAGTAACTGCCGATGTAATCTTTCTTGCCCACTTCCACACCGCTGTGACGCAAGATGGCGTACGCGGTGGTGGTGTGGAAGAAAAAATTCGGCAGGCCGTAGTTCAACAGGTAAGACTGCCCGCTGAAGATTTTTTCCTTCGGAGTGCCGGCCTGCGTCACGATGCGGCGCTCTTCGCTACCATCGATCTGCGCCGCACTCAGGCTCTCGACGAAGGCCAGGGTTTTGGCAATACGCGCCTGCAGATCAGAAAAACTTTCTTCCTTGTCGTCATAAGCCGGAACCTCCACGCCGGCAATTCGCGCCGACACGCTTTTGGCGAAGTCGCAGGCGATCTGCACCTGGCGCAGCAGCGCAAACATGTCGGGGTACACGCGTGCCTGCAGCAGCGCGTTCGGCTCGATTTTCCTGGCCGTGGCATGGGCTTCAGCCTTGGCCAGCACGTTGCCCAGCGCGCCCAGCATTTGTTTGAAGACAGGAACAGAGGCCTGGTACATCGAAAGGGTCATGAAATCATCCTGGGAGTGAGGTAAAAAGGGCCGCAGCGCAAGGCGCATCAAGCGACGGGTCGCCGGTAGCTTCTGTGAGGTGGCGAAGTTTTCGACTTGCCAGCACAACGCATTATGGCGCGCGTCGGCTTGCCGTCGGGCCGGCTCTGGCGCGCTTGGGAAGCAGCTTTTTGACCAGCGATACCGTGGCCAACACCAGCGCGCCAGCCACGATGCCCACCAGCGCATCGGCGAGCAGCGGCGTGACGACGCCCAGCACAGGGCCGGTGCGCGCGGCCAGCGCCTCGATGGCGTGATCCAGGGCCGGGACGCCATGGGTCAGGATGCCGCCGCCGACCAGGAACATCGCGGCCGTGCCAGCGACCGACAGCCCTTTCATGAGCCAGGGTGCGGTGGCAAGAATGCCCAGGCCCAGGCTGCGCAGAAAGCCGTCTTTTTTACTCAGGTAGAGGCCGCCGTCGTCGAGTTTGACGATGCCGGCCACCAGGCCATAAACACCAACGGTCATCAGGACGGCAATGCCGCTGAGCACAGTAAGCTGGGTGGCAAAGGCGCTGTCCTGCACCGTACCCAGCGTGATCGCGATGATCTCCGCCGACAGGATGAAGTCGGTACGCACCGCGCCCTTGATCTTGTCTTTCTCGAGCGCGACCAGATCCACTGCGGGATCTGCCAGCGCCTGCAGCCGCTCCTTCTGATGCCCGGCATCCTCGGCCTTGCTGTGCAACAGCCTGTGCGCCAGTTTTTCAAACCCCTCGTAGCAGAGAAAGGCGCCGCCAATCATCAGGAGCGGCGTGACGGCCCAAGGCGCAAACGCGCTGATCGCCAGCGCCGCCGGCACCAGGATGGCCTTGTTCACGAACGAGCCTTTGGCCACCGCCCAGACCACCGGCAACTCGCGGTCGGCCTTGACGCCAGCCACCTGCTGCGCGTTGAGCGCGAGGTCGTCGCCTAGCACCCCCGCGCTTTTCTTGGCCGCAACCTTGGTCAGCAGCGCCACGTCGTCGAGGACGGTGGCAATATCGTCAAGCAGGGCGAAAAGGCTGCTGGCCATGGAAATTTCCGAAATGATGATCAAGCCATTGTCGCAGTTGCGATGAGGTTTTTGCAGCCACTGGCACGCCGGTACACAATGGGCCAATGATTAAAAATGCACTGATCGCCTATGCTGGCGCCCTGGTCTTTTTTCTGGCGGCCGACATGCTCTGGCTGGGCGTGCTGATGACCGGGCAGTACCAGGACTGGATAGGCCCGCTGATGCGCGCGCAGCCCCTGCTGCTGCCGGCGGCGGCGTTTTACCTGCTTTACCCGGCCGGCCTGGTGGTGTTTGCGGTGCGACCCGCATTCGACAAGCAAGGCTGGACCCGCGCCGCCGCCCTGGGCGCGCTGTTTGGCCTGGTCGCCTACGGCACTTACGACCTCAGCAACCTGGCCACACTGAAGGGCTGGCCGGTGGCACTGGCGCTGGTGGACATGGCCTGGGGAACCGCACTGTCTTGCGGAAGCGCGCTGGCCGGTTATGGTGCTGCACGCGCCTGGGGAAGGCACCGGTCAGACTAAGCCTCTTGCATTCACGCGGTTCGCAGCCACATCCGGGAGGCGCCGTTTCGCGCTGCCCCTGGCCTTTTCATGCCCTTGCTGCTGTTTTCCCTCTTTCTTCACGCCTACCTGGGCGTGCGCCTGCTCCCAGCCCTGGCCGCCTGGCCGTGGGCCCAGGCGCTGCTGGGCCTGATCCTGCTGGCGTCCATGGTATTGACCCCGCTGGGCCTGATGGCTCGGCGCATCAAGGCGCCGGTGCTGGCCGACCGCGTGGCCTGGACCGGCCTGCTTTTCATGGGCCTGTTCTCGTCGTTGTTCGTGCTGACCCTGCTGCGCGACGCAGCCCTGCTGACGGGCTGGCTGCTGCTGGCCACCGCGCCCGCCGCCTTTGCACTGCCTGCCCTCACCGCCGTGAGCGCCTGGTCGGCTGTCGCGGTGGCCGGACTCGGGCTGCTGATGTCGTTTTTTGGTTTTTTCAATGCCAGACGCACCGCCGCGGTGGTGCGGGTCGATGTGCCGATTACCGGACTGCCAGCCGCCCTTCACGGGTTTTCCATCGCGCAGATCAGCGACATCCATATCGGCCCGACCATCAAGCGCGGCTACCTGCAGGCCATCGTGAATGTGGTCAACAAGCTGGGGGTGGACATGGTGGCAGTGACCGGCGACCTGGTGGACGGCACGGTGGCCGACCTGGCGCCGCATGTCGCGCCGCTGGCGGGCCTGTCATCGACCCACGGCACCTACTTTGTCACCGGAAACCACGAGTACTACTCGGGCGTACACGCCTGGATCGTCGAACTTGAGCGCTTGGGCCTTCGCGTGTTGATGAACGAACACGTGGTGCTTGCGCATGGCCTGGTGCTGGCCGGCGTGGCGGACTGGAGTGCGGGGTATTTCGACAGCAGTCACCGCAGCGATCCGCATGCAGCGCTGGCCGGCGCGCCCGCAGACTCGCCCGTCAAGCTTCTGCTGGCCCACCAGCCGCGCAGTGCGGTGGAAGCTCAAAAAGCCGGCTTCGACCTGCAGCTGTCCGGCCACACCCATGGCGGCCAGTTCTGGCCGTGGAATTTTTTCGTGCGTTTCCAGCAGCCTTTCACCGCCGGCCTGAACCGGCTGGCTTCACTGTGGGTCTATACCAGCCGGGGGACCGGTTACTGGGGGCCGCCGAAGCGTTTTGGCGCGCCTTCGGAGATCACCCGCCTGCGGCTGGTCAGCGTCTAGCGACTAATAGCGGCTGGCAGTCAGGCGGCCAATAAGCATCCCCAGCACCAGCGCAGCGCCCACGGCCTGCAGCGGGTGGTCCTTGATGTAAGCTTTCGAATAGTCTACCGCCTGCAGCGGAACGTCCGTAAAGCGGTGCGCTTGCTCGCTGACCTTGCCGGCCACGCTGTTGGCGCCGCTGGCGAGTTTGTCGACGGTGTTGTGAGCCATCGTGGCGGCGCGATCCACGGTGCCGTGCGCAGGCTGGGTGACCTTGTCGATGGTCTCATGCAGCGAACTACCGGCCTGGCTGACACCGCGCTGGATCGTGTTTTCGGCCGCACTGATGGCGTTTGCGTTGGCGCTGGATTTATCCATGGTGGGTTCCTTCAAAAAGTGGGTGGATCGCGGAAACCCACGCTGCCGCGATGGCAGGGATGGGTGCATCTGTGACTTTGTAGCAATCTGCTCGGCCGTGCTGTGCGCGGCGGGATGGCGCGCCTGTAGGACAAGGCAGCCAGTCGCGCTGACATGTCCCTCTCCTCAGTCGAACAGACCAGGCGTGCCGCGCATGGCGCCTTCCATGATCAGCAGGCGCAACTTGGTGCGTATCCCGCCACTGGCAGAAAAACCACCCGGCTTGTCGCCGGCAGCCAGCACGCGGTGGCAGGGCACCACGGGCGCAAACGGGTTGCGCCCCAGCGCCTGGCCAACGGCGCGCGCGGCACCAGGCTCGCCGAGCCGGGCCGCCACCTCGCCATAGGTCAGGGTCTGACCCGCCGGGATGGCGCGCGCAATTTCGTAGACCCGCTGATGAAAAGCCGGTACGCCGCGCATATCGAACACCAGGGCGTCGAGCGCGTGCGCCTCGCCACACAGCATGGCGGCGATGCCGGCTATGGCCGTCTGCACAACGGGGGAAGGGGTCGCCTCCGCTGCCCCGGGAAACCGCTGGCACATGCGCTGGCGTGTCTGGCCAGCGTCTGGCTCGGGCAACTGCACGCCGCAGATGCCCGCGTTGCTCCAGGCGATGCCGCAGTGACCCATGGCAGTATCGAACAGGGCAATAAATACGGTGGGAGAAGTCGGGGCAGGAGGGGCGGTATTCATCATCAAGACCATCCTGATACAGCGTCTGCAGCGGCCGCAACGGCCGCCACGGCCAGGAATTCAACCTGGATTTGCTACGCAATGGATAGCGCGTAGCGTTTGCCCAGCAAGGGCTGGGTGCCAAATACAGCACCAGAACAGCTGTCAGCCGGCACTGACAGGATCTGGCAGGATTTTCCTAGGGGTGTTTTGGCAAGGCCCGCGCAAGATAAAGCTCCAACCGGAGCACGACCATGACCTTTATTTCCAGCCACAGTGGGCGACCCCGTGAAACCAATCCCGAAGAGGCCGCCGCAGCGGAAGACACAGAAGACCTGCCGCTTTCGCCGGAAGAAGACATGTCGGTGATTCCCGATGAGGAACGTGTGCTCGACGTGCCGTCCTGAACCGCTTGCCTTGCGGGATCGGGCTCAGCCCACCTCGCGCTTGAGGCGCATTTCCTCAAGCTTGACGTTGCCGATCAGCACGGTTTTGAGCGAGGTCATTTCGCGCTTGAAGCCGGCGCGCTCATGAAAGCGCAATGCCCGTTCGTTGCGCACCGGCACCCAGACGGTGACTTTGGTACAACCTTCTTCCTTCAGACCGTCGTTGGCGGCGTCCCACAACGCAACGCCGACGCCTTTGTCCCAATGCGCCGGGTCCACATAAATGGCCCAGATTTCGCCGCAGTTCGAAGGGGTGCCCTTGTCGCGCGAACGGTCGAAGCCGACAAAACCCACGAGCTTGTTTCCATCGGTGGCCACGTGCACCTGGGGCTCCATGAACTCGATGGCGTCGCGCCAGAACTGCTGGCGCTTGTCCACCGACAGGGTCCCAAGTTGGTCATCGGGCAGCAGACCCTGGTAGGCCGCGCGCGAAGAGGCGGCATGGATTTCGGCAATGGCTTGGGCATCGCGCACGGTGGCGGGGCGAACTTGATAGCTGGACATGAAAAGACTCTGGAAAATCGTTGCGGAGGACCTCGATTGTCGCAGCAAACACGGCACCCACCCTGAAGCAATCAGGCCGCCGTCAGGCCGCCGTCGACGGTGTGCGCGTGTCCCGTGACAAAGGAGGCCGCGTCGGAACACAGCCACAGCACCACGGCGGCGACTTCGTCCACCTCACCAAGGCGCCCGAGCGGGTGCATCTGCGCCGCGGCCAGGCCGATCTGCGGGTCTGCGGCGACGGCGCGTTCGTACATCGCGGTGCGGATCACGCCGGGGCAGACCGCGTTGATACGAATGCCCTTGCGCGCGTATTCGATGGCCGCCGATTTCGTCAGCCCCAGCACCGCGTGTTTGCTGGCGCTGTAGGCCGCCATTTTGGGCGCGCCCACCAGCGCCGCCACCGAGGCGGTGTTGACGATGGCGCCGCCGCCTTGTCGCAACATCTGCGCAAGCTGATACTTCAGGCACAACCAGACGCCCTTGACGTTGACGCCCATGATGCGGTCAAAGGTGTCTTCGCTGCAGTCGGCCAGCCGCATGTGTTCCTCCTCAATGCCGGCATTGTTGAAGGCACAGTCCAACCGCCCGTAAGCCGCCACCGTGCGCGCCACCATGGTCTCTACCTGGCTGGCCTGTGTCACGTCGGTCGGCACGAACAAGGCCTGTCCGCCCATTGCCTGCAGCAACGCGACGGTTTGCGGGCCGGCGTCCGCGTCGCGGTCGGCCACCACCACACTGGCACCGGCCCGTGCAAAGGCCAGCGCCGCTGCCCGGCCGATACCACCTGCGCCGCCAGTGACCAGCGCGACCTTGTTGTTGAACGTTTGCACAGCGGACCTCTCGATGCGAAATGAAAAATCATACGCCGCACAAGCTGCGCCCCGCAGGGCCTGCTGTCACCTGTGTTCAGCCGCATGCATGGAATCGACATGCTATACATTTAATAGCAGATTGCGCTTGACCAGCAAGGGCTGAAGCCCTTTTTAGTTCAAGGAAAATCAGCGCGGCAGCTGCGCTGCCTGCCGCGCCAGATCAGTGACGCGCATCCAGTCACCGCGCGCCAGCGCGTCGGCTGGGACCAGCCAGGAGCCGCCCACACAGGCCACATTGGGCAGGGCCAGAAATTCGGCTGCGTTGGCGGCAGTGATGCCGCCGGTCGGGCAAAACAATACATCACCGAAAGGCCCGTTCCAGGCCTTGAGCATGGCCAGCCCACCGGCCTGCAGCGCTGGAAAAAACTTGAGCTCGGTGAAACCGTCCTCCTGCGCCGCCATGATCTCGCTGCCGGTAGCCACACCGGGCAGCAGCGGCAGGTGTGCATCACGGCAGGCCGTGCCAACCGCATGGGTGTAGCCCGGGCTGACGATAAAACGCGCGCCAGCCATGGCGCAGGCCTGCACGTCGGCCGCACTGCGGGCTGTGCCGGCACCTATCACCGCCTCGGGCACATCGCGGGCAATCGCCTCGATGCAGGCCAGTGCCTGCGGTGTGCGTAAAGTGACTTCAAGCATGCGGATGCCGCCCGCCACCAGCGCACGTGCCAGCGGTACGGCATGCGCCACATCGGTCAGCAC
>NZ_JBDNGU010000173.1:0-6243 GCF_041689105.1 Polaromonas sp.
GGGTTAAAGCCGCGCCCAAAAAGGGCGCCAAGGCTTGCTGAATGATTGGGTGGGCGTTGTGCATTTAAAACCTCGTTTAGTGTTGCAATAAACCAATCATGCCATCAAAAATCGTGGCTTGCAATTGGTTTGCGTGGGTTTTTCTGATTTATTTTATTTTCGGTGTTGCTTTTTACGCTACACTTTTGCACCATGAATGCAGAAACCAAAGACCCTCTTGCCCAGACCCCGGCCGACAAGTGCATTCTTGCCTTTGGTGGCGTTCGCAAGCTGGCCCGAGCTTTAGGCCGAAACCCCAGCTCAGTAGTGCGCTGGCGAAAACCCAAAGACGAGGGCGGCAGTTCCGGCGCCGTGCCGTCGTCCCTCCAAGGGAAAATCCTGGCCCTTGCGTTGGCCCGGGGTATTGCGCTGTCCGCTGATGACTTGATCTTGCGCAGCGCCAAGGACTAGCCTTGCAATGAGATCTGATCGAGTTACCGACCGACTGGTGCTGGCCGTGATTTCGCACGCCGAATACGAGATGCCTCGCGACATTTCAGCCAGGCTCAAGCGTCGCCGCATCAACAGCTCGCTTGGCAGGCTGATCCGCGCCGGTCTGCTTGAGCGTGTGCCCGGGCCTACCTGTTTTATGTACCGATCTAAGCAGGAGCGAATGCTGTGAAAATAATTACACCTCGCCCACGACAAGAAAAAGCCATTGAGGACTTGCGCGCCGCTTATCGACGTGGGTTTAAGGCGCCAGTCATGATTGCCCCCACCGGCTTCGGAAAGAGCGCAACGGCGATCTGCATGATTCAAAGTGCGATCGAAAAGGGAAAGCGCGTCTGGTTCATCGCCCACCTTAAAGAAATATTGCGGGACACCAGTCACCGGCTGACCGACGCCGACATCCCCCACGGCTGGATCGCGGCTGGTCAAGACGGAAACCACCGCCAGGCTGTGCAGGTGGCCATGGTGCAAACCCTGGTCCGGCGCTTGGACCGGTTCCAGCCGCCCGATCTGATCATTGTGGATGAGGCGCACTTGGCTGTGGCCAACACCTATCAGCAGATTTTCGAGTGGGCTGGCGCTGGACCCAAGTTCAAACGACCAGGCGGCGCGCATCTGCTGCACTTAACCGCAACGCCCTGCAGGCTTGATGGGCGCGGCCTGGGTGAGGTGGCCGACATTCTGGTGCCGACCTGCAGCACGCAAGACTTGATCGACGAGGCGCTTCTGGCGCCCATCCGGTACTACGCGCCCAGCGAGCCAGACCTGTCTGGCGTGCATACCAGCATGGGCGACTTCAATCAAGGCGAGTTGGCCGAGGCGATGGACAAGCCCGTTATCACCGGCTCGGCTGTGCAGCACTACCGCAAGCTCGCCCACGGTCGCCCGGCTGTGGCGTTTTGCGTCACTGTTGAGCACGCCAACAACGTCGCCGAGCAGTTCCGCCAGGCCGGCTACCGGGCGCTGGCCATCAGTGGCGAGTCGGGAGGTACCGAGCGCGACGCCGCGCTGCAAGGCTTGCGAGACGGCAGCCTGGACGTGGTTTGCAACTGCGCCCTTTGGGTGGCTGGCGTCGATGCCCCATCCATCGGCTGCATCATTCAGCTCGCCCCAACGCAGTCGGTCGTGAAGTACCTGCAATCCGTTGGGCGCGGCCTGCGCACGTATCCAGGCAAGACCGACTGCTTAATTCTTGATCACGCCGGCAACGTCAAACGCCACGGTCTTCCGACCGACTTGCGCGAGTGGACGCTGGAGCCGGCCGAGAAAAAGAAGTCCTCCAAAAAGTCCGAGGTGCCCGTTAAAACTTGCCCAGTCTGCTTTGCCACCATGCCCTCAGAAGTCACAGACTGCTCGTGCGGCCACCACTTCGAGCCTGTTGCCCGCGAGATCGAGCACGTCGACGGCGAGCTGGAGGAGATCACTACAGCGGCCAAAGCTGAGGCGGTTAAAACCCGCAAAGCCGAGCAGGGCAGGTCTCAAACGGAGGCGGACCTGATACGCATCGGTCGCGCACGAGGCATGAAAAGGCCAGAGCTTTGGGCAAGGCATGTGCTGCGTGCCCGGCACGCTAAGGAGGCCGCCCGGTGACCTGCCCCGCTTGCGACCACCCGCGCACCAAACTGATCGACGGCAGCGAGACCTGCACCTGGTCCCCAGCCTGGCGGTCAGAGTGCGAGGCCCGTGCTGTCTTGGCCATGCCCGACAAGCTCCAACGCCGCGAGTATTTGCGTGGCCGCGAGGAGGCGGGGAAAGTGGTCAAACGCGGCATCCTTCAGTTGCGCGGCGAGCAGGCGTGCCAGCAGCTTGAGGCTTTGGCTCGGCGTGTCTGGGATGCGCGGCGGTGAGTGAGGCTGATTTGATGCGCGCCATCATGGTTGCGCTCTCGGCCGATGGGCACTTTGTGGCCAGGGCCAACGTCGGTTTGTTTTTCACGGCAGACGGCCGCCCCGTAAAAACCGGATTACCCAAGGGCTTTAGCGACATTTTTGGCCACCGCAGCGCCGACGCACAGGCTTTTTATTTTGAGGTTAAAACCCCCACTGGCCGGGTCAGGCCAGAGCAAGCGGCGTTCATCGCAGCCATGCAAAAGCGTGGAGCCTTGGCGGCCATCGTGCGATCTGTTGCGGACGCTAGGCTGGCGATTACGGGTAAACCCCACGAATAAATTGTTTGCGGGTGTTGCGTTTTTCCGTTCACATGCCTTTATACTTTCCATGGGGCTTGACTAGTTTGATCAGCTGGTGACGAGGCCTGACCCTGGCGAGGGCTGCCCCACCTTTTACTGATTCGGCGAAAGGTATTTTTCGCCAGCCCACAGAAGCCAGGTAATGCAACGAACAAAAACCACGGGGTCGAGGGACCCCATTTCCCTTGAAACAGCGGAGCGCATGCTCTCTTACGTGCGCGGAGTCGATGAGCGAGACGTTTGGGTCAAGATGGCTTTCATTTTCCGGGACGAGTTCGGTGAGCCCGCCTTTGATGCCTGGGACGCCTGGAGCCAGCAAGGCGCCAATTACATCAGTCAAAACGCCCGCGACGTCTGGAAGTCTTGCAAGCCCGGCGGCAGCGCAAACCGCGCCACAGTCGGCACTTTGATTGCCCTGGCCAAAGATGGTGGTTACAAATCAACAGCCGATGACCGCAGGCCGGTCGACCCAGATGAAAAAGCCCGCCGCGTCGCAGAGCGCGACCAGCGCATGGCAGCCGTGGAGGCTCAGGCGCAGATCGATCGTGAGGCATGCGCCACCCGCGCGGCCGATATGTGGGCACGGGCCGGCGAGACCGAAGGCCACCCCTACCCGCCCCGCAAGCTGATCCACCCCGAGGGCGCCCGGATGCTGGGCAACGAGCTGCTGGTACCCATGCGGCACGGCCCAGGCGAGCTGGTCGGCCTGCAGCGCATCAAGCCCGACGGCGCGAAGCTGTTCCTCAAGGGCACGCCCTCGGCCGGTGCCTACACGGTGCTCGGCAAACCCAAAGACATCGTGGTAATCGCCGAGGGCTGGGCGACCTGCTGCTCCATTCGCATGGCCACCACCCACTGCACGGTGGTCGCCTTCCACGCCGGGAACTTGGGGAACATCGCCCGCAAAATACGCGCCGCCCTACCCGGCGTACAACTGATCATCGCGGCCGACGACGATTTTCAGACCGACGGCAACCCGGGTGTCACCCACGCGCGCCAGGCGGCCCAAGAGGTCGGCGCCCTTTTGGCCATCCCGGTCTGGTCGGCTCCACGCGAGACGGGCACGGACTTCAACGACCTGCACGCGGCTGAGGGGCTGGAGGCGGTCAAACACTGCATTGCCCAGGCGGGCGAGCCCATCGATCCACCGGCCGAGCTGGAGCCGGATTACGACGAAGCCCCACCTTGGGATGATATTCCGCCCGACTTCGACAACGCGCCCATCCAGGATGTATCGGATTACGCCGGCATGACCCCGCCGCCGTCCGAACCCCCTAAAAAGCTCGACCGCACGCCGCCCGAAGATAGCGAGCAGCCGATGATTTTTATCAGCTCCCCAATGAAGTCTGCTGAGCTGTTCCACGACACCCTGCCCGAGAAGGGCCGCATCATTCACTGGCGCGGCGAGTTCTATAGCTGGGACACCACGCGCTACATCACCCGGGACCGGGTCTATATCGACCAGCGCTTGTATCACTTCATGGCCAAGTGCCTGACCTTAAAAACAAACCCCAAGACGGGCTTCAGCGAGGAGGTGGCCTTCAACCCCAAGACCTCCAGCGTCAACGATGTCGCCCACGCCTTGCGCGCTGTCTGCTACGCCGACCTGCCCGAGCCTCAGGTCTGGATCGAGCCCCAGCCCGGGGACCACCCGCCGCACGAGATCGTGGCCTTCAAAAACGGCTTTCTGCACCACCCGACCCGTACAATCCAACCCTCCACAGACCGGCTTTTCTGTGTCTCATCCTTGGACTTTGAATACGACCCAGGCGCACAAGAGCCGGTTGAGTGGCTGAAATTTCTCAAAAGCCTCTGGCCGGACGATCCCGAGTCGATCGCCACCCTGGCCGAGATGTTTGGCTACCTGCTCACCGACGACACGGTCCAGCAGAAAATGTTCATGCTGATCGGCCCACCGCGCTGCGGCAAGGGCACCATCCTTCGCATCCTTGAGGCCCTGGTCGGCTACTCCAACCGGGTCAGCCCCAGCCTGGCCTCCTTGGGCACGCAGTTCGGCCTGCAGCCCTTGATCGGCAAGCGCCTGGCCATGATCTCCGACGCCCGCCTCTCCGGCCGGGCCGACCAGCAGCCGATCGTTGAAAACCTGCTGCGCATCTCAGGCGAGGACACGATCACGATCGACCGCAAGAATATGACCGCCTGGTCCGGCAAGATGGCCATCCGCTTCGTGCTGGCCTCCAACGAGCTGCCTGCCTTCTCAGACGCCTCGGCAGCGCTGGCCAACCGCTTCTTGCCCTTCAAGTTCAACACCAGCTTTTTGGGCAAAGAAGATCACGGCCTGACCTCCCGCCTGCTCAAGGAGCTGCCCGGGATTGTCATCTGGGCGCTCGAGGGTTTGGCCCGCCTGAACCAGCGCGGCTACTTCCAGCGGCCCACCTCGGCCGACGAGCTGGCCTCCGATTTGGTCGACCAGACCAGCCCCATCCGGTCGTTTGTTCAGGAGGTTTGCGTGGTCAGCGAGCAGGCCCAGGCCAACCGGGACGAACTTTTCAAAGCCTGGAAGACCTGGTGCGAGGCTCAAGGGCGGGACCACGCCGGCACAAAAGTCTCGTTCGGTCGCCAGCTTTCGGCTGCATTCCCGGGCGTAAAACGGAGCCAACCACGGGCCGTTGGCACAGGATACGAGGCCGATGCATCCGGTGCCAACAGCGGTTTTGGCACAAGATTGAACCTTTACACCGGAATTCGACTGCGCCATGACTGGGAGACGGAGGCCGATCCTTTTTGATTTTGACGTTTGGCACAGGATAAAGCTGTGCCGGTGCAAGTTGGCACAGCTTTTTTCATCAACAAAAAACCGCTGCAACCCTTTGATTTCATTAGCTTTTTTACTTTTGGCACAACCATGCACAGGATATAACGCCTATAATCATGATGTGCGCACACACACATGCGCAATGAAGAATAGGAGCGGAGTAGGGTTTTTGGCGAAACCACCTGTGCAATCCTGTGCCAGAGCCATATGTTGCATAATTTGCAACCATCAACATCTCCAAACAATCACCCCTTCAAAACAGGAGCCCGCATGAAAAAACAGCCCACTGAATTGCATCAAGAAATCACCGCAGAAACATTAACCGTAAACCCTTCCGACAAAGTTGAGCAATTGCCCATCGAAAATCTTATCCCCTACGCGCGAAACAGCAGAACGCACAGCGATGAGCAAGTGGCCCAGATTGCAGCGAGCATTCGGGAGTTTGGTTTTACGAACCCGATTTTGGTTGACAAAGAAAACAGCATCATTGCTGGCCACGGCCGCGTTCAAGCGGCGCGAAAGTTGGGGATGACTGAGGTTCCCTGCATCAGGCTCGGCCACCTCACAAAAACGCAAGTAAGGGCGCTGGTCATCGCCGACAACCGCCTCGCCCTAAACGCCGGCTGGGACAACGACATGCTGGCTACCGAGTTCCAAGACCTACTGGACCTCGGTTTCGATGTTGGCCTCACCGGCTTCTCGCCAGACGAGATTGATGCCCTGATGCCACTGGAGCTCGAAGCGGGCCTTACGGACCCGGACGACGCGCCAGAGGCCCCAATAAACCCCA
>NZ_JBDNGU010000174.1:0-22632 GCF_041689105.1 Polaromonas sp.
GCCAGTGGGCAAGCTGATCCCGGTGCAGGGCCGCGAACGGGCCGAAGTCAAAACCTGGGAAGCCCTGGCCGACGGCCTGCTCGATGCCGCCATCCTGGCCCGCCTCGAAGCCACCTGGGGCGGGCGCAACGACAAGCAGCGAAGCCTGGCCTGGATAGACCGTCAGATGGCCAAAATCGACACCACGGTGCGCGCCATGAGCACGGGCCTGGGCGACAAGCCCTTTTGCAGCGGTATTCACCTCAGCCTGTCCGACATCGCCGTCGGTTGCGCGCTCGGTTATCTTGATTTCCGTTTTTCGCAGATCGACTGGCGTACCCCCTCCCCCAACCTGGCCCGCCTGTATGAAAAGCTGGCGCAACGCCCCAGCTTCATCGACACCCGGCCTGCCTAGGCTTTTTTCAAGCCAAATCGGCCCCCAGCCCTTACTGGACAAGCGCGAGTAGCTATAAAAACAGGAGCGCCTCGAAGGGTTTTGCTTACCAGCCGGGCCCGCGGGTCTGGCTTTGCCAGTCCGCAGGCGCGGCGGCCTCCTCGGGGCTGGTGCCTGCGGCTCCGAACCTGCTTGAGCAGGTTTGGACAGGCACTAGAAGCGAAGCCTTTGGCGAGCGGCGGCCTGCAAGGTGCAGAGAGGGACACGCAGTGAACGAGCGTGGGGGCTAGGTTTTTCCGCCGGGCCGCCCCAAGGAAAAATGCGCCCCCTCGGGGGGCAGAGAGCTACACGCAGTGAGCGAGCGTGGGGGCTTTATGTATTCACGCGCTTCTTCAGCCAGCGCATCAGGCTGCCCAGCAGCGGCAGTTTTTCGTAAAGCTCATCGGCCGCGTCCCAGTAGTCGCGGTGGTAGCTGACCAGGCCGGCCTGGTTGAACTTCAGGTGCGAGGTGCCGCGAATCGTCCGCAGCACCGTCGGATGGTGCTTCCTGAAGTGGAACTCGAAGTCCCAGGTCAGAAAACACTCGTGGCCTTCGCCGACCTGGCCGGTCACCACAAAACGCGGCCGCTCCAGCGCCACGTACATGTGGCTGAAGATCTGCTGCACCTGCGCCAGCGCGTGGACTTCGTTGAACGGGTCCTTGAAATACACGTCAGCGGCATACACCTCGCCCAGTCGGGCCACGCTGTCTGGCCGCAGGGCTTCGAAAAAATGCACAAAGCGGGTCATGGCGGGTGTCATGACGGGATCACAGGCCAGTAAACTTGCGAATCGCTGGAAAATACAGCGCGTAGGGCAGCAGGCGCAGTGCTTTCATCCAGCGGGTAAAACGTTTGGGAAAGTGGATCTCAAACTCGCCGCGCGCCCAGCCGGCCAGGATCTCTCCGGCCGCCTGCTCGGGGGTGAGCAACGCCGGCATGTCGAAACTGTTTTGCGCGGTCAGGGGCGTCTCGACAAACCCGGGGTTGACGATGCTCACGCCGACACCGCTGCCTTGCAGGTCCAGGTACAGCGTCTCGGCCAGGTTGATCAGCGCGGCCTTGGTCGGGCCGTAGGCCAGGCTGTTGGGCAGGCCGCGGTAGCCGGCCACGCTGCCCGTCAGGCTGATGTGGCCGCTGCCCTGCTTCAGCAGCGCAGGCAGCACGGCGTCCAGCACATACAGCGCGCCGCAATAGTTGACCTGCTGGTGCCTGAGCATCTCGGCCAGGTCAAAGTCGGTGGCGCGCAATGCCTTGTAGTAGCCGGCGCAATACATCACGAGGTCCAGCGGGCCGCTGGTCAGCACGGTTTGCGCTGCGGCCGCCACGGAGGCAGGGACTGAGGCGTCCAGGGGCAGCGCCAGTGCGCCGGCATGCTCGCGCGCAAACGCATGCAGCGCGTCGGCGTTGCGGGCCGAGACAAACACCTTGGCGCCGCGTGCGTGCAGCGCCTTGGCCGTGGCCAGGCCGATGCCACTGGAGGCGCCGACCAGCCACACGGTTTTACCGTTCCAGTCGCTCAGGGAAGTGTTGTGGGGCATGGTGAGCCTGTTATAAAAATGATAGCTGATCGCGCTTGTTGGACGTGGGCTGGACGCCTTTTTGACTTGAAAACATGGGCCGGGCGTCAGCGCTTGACAAAAGACAGCGTGACCTCGCCCAGCTTGAAGCCGAACTTGCTCATGACCGCCTTGTTGAGCATGACTTTTTCGTTCACCAGGTACATCCAGTCGTCGAACTGGACTTCAATCACGCGGCCATCAACCGGCAGCTTCAGGGTGTAACCCCAGCGGAAGGCGTTGCCTTTTTCCTCGCCTAAAGCCTGGCCGACGACATCAGCGGCCGTGCCTGTGTAGGTGCCATCCGGACTGCGCTTGAGTGTCCAGACCCGGCGGTCGGTGCTGCCGTCCGAGTAGGTGAAGGCTTCGTCGAGCACACCGGTCTCAAGCCCCGGCGGGCCTTGCCAGCTGCAGGTCATGACCACCGTGAAGCGTTTGACCACCTTGCCAGAGCGGTCGGTGAAGACACCGTAGGCGTCGAGCGTGCCATTGAAGTATTGGCGCATGTCGAGCACCGGTTTTTCCGTAGCGTAGTCGTTGAGCTGCGGGCCAGCGCAACCAGCGAGACCGGTCAGCAGGGAAATGCACAGCGCCAGCGCGGCAGCGCCCTTGAAGAAAAAACGGTTCATGGCTGAACTCCTTGGGGGTGTTTGATGACCAGAAAATAAAGGCAGGCCGCAGCCGCCAGCTTGAGCAGGCAGGGCAACACGCAGTAGGCCACCAGCAACGCGTTTAGCGCCTGTCCGTCACGCGCGCCGGGGGCGTATCCAAACACGGCCAGCAGCGGCAGCGCCAGCCCTGCGGCCAGCGCCAGATTCAGTTTGATCGCGAAGTTCCACCAGCCGAAGTAGGCGCCTTCGGCGCGGCCCGACTGGCCGTTGGCCTGAATCACGCCGGCCAGCAGCGCACCCGGCAAAGCCAGGTCGGTGCCCAGTGCGATGCCCGAGAGCACGCAGACAATCACAAACCCCGTGGTCTGACCGGGGCCGATCTGGGTGGCCCAGCCGAAGGTGGCAATCGCCAGCCCCATGCCCATCAGCCACGCCGGCGCCAGCCCCACGCGTTTGACTACCGCCAGCCACAGCGGGATGGACAGCGCAGCACTCAGGAAGTAACTGCCCAGAAACAGCGGCTCCATGCTTTGCGGCGCCTGCAGGCGGTCCTGGATGAAAAACAGCACCAGCGTGGCGGGCACCGCACTGGCCGTGCCGTTGAGCATGAAGACGACCAGCAGACGTCGAAAGCCCGCGTGTTGAAAAGGCAGCCAGATCGAAGGGCGGTCACCGGCATGCTGAGCCGGTTGTGGCGAGGGTCTGTCAGCACGCGTCCAGGCCAGCCAGCCCAAGGCCAGCACGGCAAAAAACAGCGCGGTGGTGGCCGGCAGGCCAAAAACCACTGGCGTGATGGATGCCATCACCACACCGACCAGGCCCAGGCCTTCGCGCCATGCCACGATGCGGCTTCGCTGGCGCTCGTCACCACCCAGCATGGCCCCCCAGGACTGGTGCGAGACACTGAGCGCGCTGTAGCCGGCATAGGTGAGCATCAGCATGAGGCTGGCCCAGACCACCAGCGCAGCTGGCGTGCTGACCAACGGAAAAAACAGCAGCGCAAAACCCAGCGCCAGAACCAGCGCGGCGCCGGCGCCCAGCCCCAGCACGGCGCGGGGTGAGCGCGCAAACAGGCGGTCGCTCAGGCGGCCCAGCAGCGGATCAATCAGCGCATCGAACATGCGCGCGCCCAGCAGCACGGCGCCCAGTGTTGCCAGCGGCACGCCGAACTCGCGCGCGTAGTGGTTCGGCAAAATGACATACAGAGGTAGCGCCACGAAAGCCAGTGGCAGGCCCAGCAGGCCATAGGCCAGGCCATTGCGCGCGCCAAACGGATTGGGTGCGGCCAGCCTCAAGGGCCAACCCCGGCAAGCAGCGCACTGCGCAAGCCGGGCTCCGACGTGGTGGGCGCCAGCCAGATGCCAAAAAACAGCCTTGCAAATTCTGCGTCGCGGATCTCGCCCGCAGGTTTCCCATTCATCCAGAACGCGGCACCGAGGCCGGGACGGTGCACGCCCATCACGCGATCGCCCTTTTTGATATCGGGCAGGACCTTGACCAGGGCAGCCACCCATTTGCCGGCCTGTTCGTCGCTGATGGGTGCGGACCTCCGCATTTCGGTGATGGAGCGTTGTGCCACGGCCTGGTTGTCGAAGTCGCGCAAATAACTGAGCTCCAGCGCCAGCGCATCGCTGGCAAAACCTTGCGGCCTGAAGCCTGGGTTGACCCACAGCCGCGCGTCGTACACCTGGAACCCCCAGACAGTCAGGCGCCCCTTGCCGACCAGTTGGGCCTGCGGGAGCACGTCCTGTAATTCAGCGCGCTGCTCGCTGGCGGCTGGCTGCGGCCCGGCTTGGGCCAGGGCCTCACCCGCCGGCAGCCACAGCACCAGCGACAGAGCCAGAGCCAGAAACAGCGTAGCGATCACGGCTTGCGCAGCGTGTACTGCACGACGTCGGTGTTGGCCTGAGTGAAAGCCGCTTCGCAGTAGGCCAGATAGAACTCCCATATGCGGATAAACCTCTTGTCAAACCCGAGCTGGAGCACCCGTGACTCTTGCGCCATGAACTGTTCGCGCCACAGCTTCAGCGTGCGCGCGTAGTCCTGGCCAAATGAAAACTCGTCCACCACTTCGAGCCCGGCGGCCCGCGCCTGGGCACGGAACTCGGCCGGACACGGCAGGCAGCCACCGGGAAAGATGTATTGCTGGATGAAGTCGGTCGATGAGACGTAGCGCTCGAACAACCCGTCGGCGATCACGATGCTCTGGATGCAGGCGCGCCCGCCCGGCTTGAGCAGGCGCGAAACCGTCTGGAAATAGGTCGGCCAGTATTCGCGGCCAACGGCTTCCACCATTTCAATCGAGCAAATGGCGTCAAAGGTCTCGCCCTCGCCGAGGGTACCGGTTTTGCCGATGTCGCGGTAGTCCTGTAATCTGAGATCTGCCTTGTCTGCCGCACCCAGGCGGGCCAGGCGCGCCTGTGCCCAAGCCAGTTGCTCGGTGCTCAGCGTCACGCCGACGATGGAGGCTTCAAATTCCGTGGCAGCCATTTCGGCCAGCGCGCCCCAGCCGCAGCCGATCTCCAGCACCCGGTCACCGGCCTTCACGCCGGCCTGGTGCAGCGCGCGCCGCACTTTGGCGTCCTGCGCGTCTTTCATGGAAGTCTCGGGCGTGGCAAAAATCGCCGATGAATAATTCATCGTGCCGTCCAGCCAGAGTTCGTAAAAAGCATTGCCCAGGTCGTAGTGCGCGTGGATGTTTTTCTGGCTGTTGGACTTGGTATTGCGATTGAGCAGGTGCTTGACGCGGTATGCAAAACGCCCCAGCCAGGTGCCGTAAATCACGTCCTCGACTTCCTGGCGGTTGCGTATCAACACGCTGAGCAGATCGCTCAGGTTGTGAGTGGTCCAGTCACCGGCGATAAAGCTTTCAGCAAAACCGATGTCACCCGACTTCAGCGACGCGGAGCAGACGTTCCAGTTGTGCAGCCGCAGGCTGGCTGTGGGCGCTTCGCCGGAGCCAAAGTGCCGGGATGAGCCGTCAGGCAGCTGCACATGCAGCGTGCCGTGTTTCAGACGGGTGAGCAGCCGCAGCACGGTGCGCGCGGCCGCGGGGGCGCCACCCGGCAGCGCCAGGGATGACGGTGTCGAGGACACATGCAAGGCTGCAGAGGAGGAACGATTGGTGGCAGTATTCATCGGGTGACAGAGCGGTTGGGTGGCTTGGGTTTTCGGATAAACGGCACGCGTTTGCACCACAGCTTGAGCGCCTGCCAGTGGATGCGTGCGACGACACCGAAGGTCATGGCCGGGTAGCGCCACAAGGCGCGACGCAGGCTGGCGGACGTGAGCGCCACCAGCGTGCCGCCCACGCTGGTTTCCAGCAGCGGACCGGCGTCATCGTCGTAGTCGATGCGGGCCACGGTGTTGTGCCGCCCCTCGTTGCTGGTACGCATGAAGCGAAAGCGGTAGCGGCCTTCGAGCGTACAAAACGGCGAAACGTGAAACACCTTGTCAGCGCTCAGCTCCTGACCGTAGTGCGGGCGATCCAGCAAATAGCAGTGGCGCTCGCCGAAAGTATTGTTGACCTCGACGACGATGGCGCGCAGCGTGCCGTCCAGGGCGTGGCAGTACCAGAAGCTCACCGGCTTGAAAGTGTGGCCCAGGACGCGCGGGTAGGTGTGCAGCCAGAGCTCGCCGCGCGCATCGTCAATGCCTTCTTTGTGCAGCAGTTCGTCAAGCCAGGCCACGCAGTTGTCCCGGCCGTCACCGTGGTCGCTGTCAAAAAAGCTCAGCGCGGCGCGGCGGTTGCGTGCCAGTGCGCCGTTGCCATGTGCCTGCATGCCACGCAGGGGCAGCATCAAAAAATAGGTGGGGTAGGCAAAGGCGTTGCGGGCTGGTTTCAGGCGGGTATGGCGCACCTGGCCGAAACCAAGGAGTGGCGCCCCCACGCTTGTCACTTCGTGTGCCTTCGGCGGTGCGCTGCCCCTTTCACCAGTAACAGGGGCTGTGCTTGCTTGGGGCGGCCCTGTGCTGTGCACGGGTGCCCCCACGCTCCGCACTGACGTGTCGTCGCTGCCCCCCGGGGGGGCGCTGCGCCTGCGGCCCGGCAACGCCGGTTTCGCGGCCCCTGCTGGCGAAGAGGGATTCCAAACGCTCGTCGCCGGGGTAATCATGCGGCGGTCCCCACGCAATCGGCCAGCACCAGCCGCGCCGCTTCAAGGCCGGATTTCAGGCCGTCTTCATGAAAGCCGTAACCGGTCCAGGCGCCGCAGAAATAGCTGTGCTGCTGGCCTTGCAGGCCAGGCAGTGCCTGTTGGGCCCTGATGGCTGCAGCGTCAAACACCGGATGTGCGTAGTCAAATTCACCCATGATCAAGTTACGCGCTATCGCCTGCACCGGATTCAACGACACCACCACCGGTTGCTCGAAGGGCAGCGGCTGCAGCATGTTGAGCAAGTAGTGCAGACACACCTGCGTGGACTCGCGCCGGCTGTCGCGCGCGCGCTCGTAATTCCATGCGGCCCAGGCCAGCTTGTTGGCCGGAAGCACCGAGGTGTCAGTGTGCAGCACGGCGCGGTTCGGCTGGTAGCTGATGGCGCCCAGGACCGCGCGTTCGTCCATGCTCGCGTCCGGCAGCAGGGCCAGCGACTGGTCGGAGTGCGCCGCGAGCACCACCTTGTCGAAGCGCTCGGTTTGGTCATTCGTGACAACCCGCACGCCACCATGCGGTGTGCCAGCATCTCTTTCGATGCGCTGCACCGGTGTGTTCAGGCGCTTGTCGGCGATGCCGGCGATGATTTTTTCAACGTAATTTCTGGCGCCGCCCGTGACCGTCCACCATTGTGGCCGGTTGGCCACCTGGATCAGTCCATGGTTGTGGCAAAAACGGATCATGGTTGCGACCGGAAACTGCAGCATCTGGTCGGTCGGGCAGGACCAGATGCAGCCCAGCATGGGCAGGAAGTACCAGTCCCGAAACTCGGCGGAAAACCTGCCCTCCTGGAGGAAGTCGCCCAGCGGCTGCAGCATCGCGGCCCCGGCATGACTCTCGGCCAGTGCGCTGGCCAGGCGGTTAAAGCGCACGATATCGCGCAACATGCGCAAAAACTTCCAGTCCACCAGGTTTCGCCGCTGCGCGAACACCGTATTGAGGCTGGAGCCGCTCCATTCGAGGTCCCGGCCCGGCGCCACGTCGGGCACCTTGACCGAAAACGACATGTCCGATTTGGCCGTGTCCACGCCGAGCTCGGCCAGCAGCTGGATCAGGTTGGGATAGGTGCGCTCGTTGAAAACCAGAAAGCCGGTATCCACCCCATGGGTGACCGGACCCTGGGGTGTCGGCAGGGTGACATCCACGGTGTGGGTGTGGCCGCCGAAATAGGGGCCGCTTTCAAACAGTGTGATGTCGGCCTGGCCCTTCAGGGCATGGGCAGCCGCCAGGCCGGAGATGCCTGAGCCAACAATGGCGACCCGTGGACGGGTTGATGAAGATGGGCTGGTGATAGTCATATCAGCGACCCTAAGATAAAAATGCTGCGAAGCGCCCCGACGCGAACAAGGGAGGGAGGGAGGAGGAGGAGAACCGCCCCGGGATTGCATCCTGGCCGCAGGGGCCTGGAAGTCTTCGCAACAAAAAAACGGTGTGACCGGTGCGGCCTTTCAGGCGCTGCACCGGTGGACGTGTGAGCTGTGATGGACGCGCGCAGTTCCCCGGACATGCAAACTGCATGGCGTAAAGATTTGTTAATCGATCAGAAGACACGCAGGATCACAGGGTGGGTAAGGATGGGCAAAGGTCTAAAAATCTGAAAATATACTTAGTAGTCAAATTATTACCGATTAGTAATTATTTGGCTAGCAATTTCTTTTCTATTTCTTTGAGGAAGGCCGAACTGGCAGGGTCCACACTGCTGCCGAAACTGCTCACCTCCCGTCCATCACGGGACACCACGTACTTGTGGAAATTCCAGCGCGGTGGATGGCCTGTTTTTTCTGCCAGCTGCCTGAAGAGCGGGTTGGCTGTTTTGCCGGAGACGCTGGATTTGGCAAACATCGGAAACTTCACCCCAAAGGTGTTTTCGCAAAAATCCGCGATTTCCTTGTTGTTGCCGGTCTCCTGGGAAAAATCATTGGAGGGAAAACCCAGCACCACCAGACCTTTGTCGTGGAATTTGGCATGGAGCGCTTCCAGGCCGGCATATTGGGGGGTGAAACCGCAAAAGCTGGCCGTGTTGACGATCACCAGCACTTTGCCGCTGTACCGACACAGGTTTTGGGGGTTTTCGTCTTGCAGCCGCAAGAAACTGTGGTTGAGCAAGGGTGTGCAGATCGGCGCGGCCAGCGGGATTGCCAGCGTCGCCGCAGCCTGGAGGGGCAGGAGCATGCCGCCGAGCAGCAGGGAGGCAAGGGCGGTATTCAGCAAAACGGGGATCATGCGTGGGCTCCAATCAAGCGGGCGGACAAAGGTGGGTGAGGGCAAGGGGTGTCGCTGGCAGGGCTCAGAACAGCACAAGCGCACCGCCGAGCATGCCGCAGATACGCAGCGGCGGGGTAGGCAGATTCAGCGGCGCCAAAGGATTGATCAACGACATTGGCTGCTACCCAAGGCCGATGAAACCGTGTAGAAATGGTAACGAGGGCCATGCACACGTTAACCCGCATGAATGGGCGGCAAAAGGCCTTTTCGGGCGATATGTCATATTCAACCCCTAAAATCGCGCTACATCTAAGTCGGCGAGAGCCGCGTAAGGAGTGTCATGCTTTACCCAGAACTTTTTAAACAGCTTGAATCTGTCCGTTGGGACATGGACAAGGACATTCCGTGGGCCAGCTTCGACAGTGCCAAACTGACGGATGAGCAGGCCCAGACCATCAAGATGAACGCCATCACCGAGTGGTCCGCCCTGCCGGCCACCGAGATGTTTCTGCGCGACAACAAGGACGACAGCGATTTTTCCGCGTTCATGTCGATCTGGTTTTTTGAAGAGCAGAAACATTCGCTGGTGCTGATGGAATACCTGCGACGCTTCCGTCCGGACCTGGCACCCACTGAAAAAGAGCTGCATGAGGTGCGCTTCGAGTTTGAGCCCGCGCCGGCGCTCGAAACGCTGATGCTGCATTTTTGCGGTGAGATCCGGCTCAACCACTGGTACCGGCGTGCCAGCGAGTGGCACACCGAGCCCGTCATCAAACAGATCTACACCCAGCTCAGCCAGGACGAGGCGCGCCACGGCGGCGCCTATCTGCGCTACATGAAGCGCGCGATCAACAACTTCGGCAACGACGCCCGTGCTGCCTTCACCAAGGTTGGCGTGCTCATGGCCAGCGCCCGCCGCACCGCGCAGGCCCTGCACCCGACCAACCTGCATGTCAACAAGGACCTGTTCCCGCGCGACACCATCCAGTCGCGCCTGCCCAACCCCGAGTGGTTGGAGCACTGGCTGGACAAGCAGATCAACTTTGACGCGGTCTGGGAAGGCAAGGTGGTCGAACGCATCCTGCACAACATGAGCCTGCTGATGAACCAGAGTTTCAAGTCCGTGCAGGAGCTCAACCGCTACCGCAAGGAACTGAGCCGCGAGATTGCCGCGACCATCGTGCCCGAGGCCAAGCCGCGCGCCGTGTGAGCGAGCCGGCATTTCTGGCCAAATTGGCAGCGCGCGAGGCCGCAGTAGCGCGCATAGCTGCCCTGCCGCGGCCTGTCGTCTTCACCAACGGGGTATTTGATGTGCTTCACCGCGGGCACGCCAGCTACCTGGCGCATGCGCGGGCGCTGGGCGCCAGCCTGGTGGTTGCGCTCAATACCGACGCGTCAGCCCGCCGGCTGGGCAAGGGCCCGGACCGGCCGCTGAACAAGGAAGGCGACCGCGCCGCGTTGCTGGCCGCGCTGGAGTCTGTCAGCCTGGTCACCTGGTTCGACGAGGACACACCGCTGCAGCTTATTGCCGAGTTGCGGCCAGACATTCTGGTCAAGGGCGGCGACTACGACATGGACAAGCTGGCTGAAACCGCCGTGGTGCGAAGTTATGGCGGCCAGGCGCTGGCGATCCCGTTTACAGAGGGTTATTCGACGACGGCGCTGGTGCGAAAGATCCGGCAAACGCCCTGAGCCGCGTCGCCGCCCTCAGGGCGCGGGCAGCTTCGCCGGCTCGACGATGAGGGCCACCTGGCGGTCCGCCCCGGCGCCACGGGCTTCATTGCGCCCACGCAGCCTGGAAAACAGGCGCTTGACCCCCTGCTCCACATCGTCCACATAGGTAAACACCGCCGGTATCACCAGCAGGCTCAAAAAGGTCGAAGTGATCAGGCCGCCAATCACGGCCACAGCCATGGGCGAGCGAAAGCTTCCATCGGCCGAGCCCCATCCCACGGCAATGGGCAGCATGCCCGCGCCCATGGCAATGGTGGTCATCACAATCGGGCGAGCGCGCTTGTGGCAGGCATCAAGCAGGGCCTCCAGCCGCGACATCGGCGGCTGGGCGGGCTGGCTTTCGGTGGCTGCGCGGCCGCGCCGTGCTTCGATGGCGTATTCAACCAGCAGGATGGAGTTTTTGGTGGCCACGCCCATCAGCATGATCAGGCCGATCAGCGAAGGCATGGAAAACGACTTGTCCGCGATCAGCAGACCCACAAAGGCGCCACCCAGGGACAGCGGCAGCGCCGCCAGAATAGTTACGGGGTGCAGCACGTTTTTAAACAGCAGCACCAGCACGATGTAGATGCACAACACGCCGGTCAGCATCGCCAGGCCAAAACTGGCAAACAGCTCGCCCATCACCTCGGCGTCACCAATCACCACCTGCTTGACCCCGGCGGGGAGCTTCTGGATGGCGGGCAATTTCTGCACGGCAGCCGTCACGTCGCCCAGCGCCAGGCCAGACAGCTCAACTTCAAACTGCACATTGCGCGAGCGGTTGAAACGGTCGATGACGGCTGGGCCGCCCGCCAGCTCCACACGGGCAACCTGGCCCAGCATGACCGGTCCGCCGGCTTTGTTGCTGGGCACCATCAGCCGCTCCAGGGTGGCAAGATCGGCTTTGGCATCGTCGGCCAGACGCACGACGATAGGCACCTGCCGCTGCGACAGATTCATCTTGGGCAAGGCCGCGTTGTAGTCGCCAACGGTGGCGATACGCAGGGTTTCACCGATGGCGGCGCTGGTCACGCCCAGGTCGGCCATGCGCGCGAAGTCAGGGCGCACGGTGACTTCCGGCCGCACCAGCGACGCGCTGGATGCCACCGACCCCAGGCCGGGGATAGTGCGCAGGTCTCTTTCCAGGGCCGCTGCTGCGCTGGCCAAGGCCACGGGGTCTTCGCCGGTGAGCGCCAGAATGTACTTTTCACCCGAGCCGCCCAGACCGACCTTGCTGCGCACGCCGGGCAGCTGGGTCAGTACCTTACGAATATCGTTTTCAATGCCCTGTTTGCGCGGTCGCTCCCCGCGCTCGGTCAACAAAATGGTGAGTGTGGCCTTGCGCGTCTCGGCCGCACCGCCGGGTGCAAACGGGTCACTGCCGGCTGCGCCACCGCCTATGGTGGTGTACACGCTTTTCACGTTGGGCACCGTGGCAATCAGGCCACGCGCCATCTCGGCGGCGAGTGTGGTCTCGGCCAGCCGGGTGCCCGGCGGCAACTCCAGATACACCTGGGTCTGGGAGTTGTCGTCGGGCGGAATAAAGCCGGTCGGCAGCAGGGGTATCAGCATCAGGGAGCCGATAAAAAATGCGCCCGCTGCAATGCTTGTGATCAGCCGGTGCTGAATGCACCACGCGCTGGTGCGCATGTACCAGCGCATCACCGCGCCGTCTTTCTCAACGTAGTTGACGATGGGCTTGAGGATGTAGGCCGCCATCATGGGCGTGAGCATGCGTGCCACCACCAGCGAGGCAAACACCGCCAGCGCGGCGGTCCAGCCGAACTGCTTGAAGAACTTGCCGGCAATACCGCTCATGAACGCCGTAGGCAGAAACACTGCGATCAGGGTGAAAGTCGTCGCGATCACCGCCAGCCCGATTTCGTCAGCGGCTTCCATGGCAGCCTGGTACGGCGTTTTTCCCATGCGCAGGTGGCGCACGATGTTTTCCACCTCGACAATCGCGTCGTCCACCAGAATGCCGATCACCAGGCTAAGCGCCAGCAGGGTCACGATGTTGATGGAGAAGCCGAGGTAGTTCATGCCGATAAAGGCCGGGATCACCGACAGGGGCAAGGCCACAGCAGACACAAACGTGGCTCGCCAGTCACGCAAAAACAGCCACACCACCAGCACCGCCAGAAGGCCACCTTCGATCAGCAGCGTGAGCGAGGCGCCGTATTCTTCTTCAACCGGCGTCACGAAGTCAAAAGCTTCGGTCAGCTCGATGTCAGGATGGCCCAGCTGCAATTCCTTCAGGGCGGCACGCACGCCCCGGCCTGCTTCGACCTCGCTGGCGCCCTTGCTGCGCGCAACTTCAAAACCCACGACGGGCACGCCGTTGAGCAGGGCCGCCGAGCGCTGCTCGGCGACGGTGTCCTGCACGTCGGCGATCTGGCTCAAACGCACCTTGCGACCGTCGCCGACGGACAGCTCCATGGCGCCCAACTCCGCCGCCGACTTGACGCTGCCCAGCGTGCGCACTGGCTGCTCGCTGGTGCCCAGGTTGGTGCGGCCTCCAGAGGTGTCCGACTGCACCTGCCCAAGCTGGCGCGAGATGGTTGCTGCGCTCACGCCGAGGGCGGCCATTTTGGCGGTGTCCAGGGCAATACGCACTTCGCGGGTCACGCCGCCAACGCGCGTCACCGCACCTACCCCGGGGACGGCCAGCAGGCGGCGCGTCAGGGTGTCGTCGACGAACCAGGACAGCCCCTCATCGTCCATCGCCTTGCTGCGGATGGCGTAGGCCAACACCGGCGAGGAGGCCAGGTTGATCTTGCTGACAATGGGGTCGCGCAAATCCGAAGGCAGGTCTGCGCGCACCTGCTGCACTGCCGAACGCACTTCGTCGAGTGCTTCCTGGGTTGATTTTTCCAGCCGGAACTCGGCAGTGATGGTGGCTGCGCCGTCTTGCACCTTGGTGTAGATGTTTTTCAGGCCCTGCAGCGAGGCGATGGCGTTTTCCAGCTTGCGGGCAACATCAGTTTCCAGTTGCGCCGGCGAAGCGCCGGGCAGGCTGGCCGAGATCACGATGTTGGGCACATCCAGGTCGGGGAAATTCTGCACCTTCATGGACTGGTAGCTGAGCACGCCGGCAAAGCACAGCAGCACAAAAAACATGATGGCGGGGATCGGGTTGCGGATGCACCAGGCGGATACGTTCATGCTGACTCCGGCATATTGTTGTGGGCTGCTTATTTGCTGGCTGCTGGCGCGGGGCTGCCGGCGCTTGCAGCAACCACCTGGACGGTGTCGCCATCCGCCAGAAACGCAGCGCCACGGGCCACGTAACGCTCGCCGATCAGCGCACCCTGAACAATCTCCACGGCGTCGCCGAGCCGGCGGCCGGTTTGAAGCTTCAGTTGCCTGACTGTGTTGTCCGGTTCAATACGCATGGCGTAGGTGAAGCCGTCCCGCAAGACCAGAGCCTGCTGCGGCAGCGTCAATGCAGCGGTCGTGCCGAGGGCAAACTCGCCTTGCGCGAACATGCCGGCCTTGATGCCCGGGTTTCGCGGCAGATCGACGTAGACCAGCGCGGTACGGGTCAGCGGGTCCACCGTCGGCGCGACGGTGCGCACCGTGCCCTGGACTTGCGCGCCGCTGGCGGCCGTCACCTGCGCGGCGCTTCCGGGTTTGAGGCGAGCCACTTCCTCGCTGGTCACTTCCGCGCGCCACTCGAGTCGCCCGCCGCGAATCAGGCGAAACAGCTCGGTGCCATTGCCGACCACCGCGCCCACGGTGGCGCTGCGTGCCGAAATGACGCCGCTGTCGGGCGCCAGCACCTGGGTTTTATTGCCGCGCAGTTGCTGGGCGTCCAGCACCGCCTGGGCAGCGGCCACACGCGCCTTGGCGGTCTGCTCGCTGGTGTTGTACTGGTTGATCTGCTGCGTGCTCAGCGCGCCGGAGTTCTGCAGCGTGCGGGCGCGCGCGGCGTTGCCAGCTGCGTCGGCGGCCGTGGCCTGGGCTTCTACCAGGCTGGCGCGCGCCTGCGCCACATCGGCCAACACGCTGTCGCCGGAAAACCGCGCCAGCAGCTGCCCGGCCTTGACGGCATCGCCGACGTTGACCAGCACCTGTGTCAGTCGCAAACCGCTGGATTCCGAGCCAATGATGGCCTCCTGCCAGGCCACGATGTTGCCGTTGGCACTGAGTCTGACCGGCAAGCGGGTCTGTTCCGGCTGGGCTGCGGCCACGGTCAGCGCCGGTTTGGGCGCGACGGCGGCTGGCTCGGCCTTGTTCCCGGATGCGGAGGAAAAAAGGACGACAGCCCCCGTTACAACTGCGAGGACAGCTATCAAAATAATAGCGACTGGTTTGATCTTGATTTTTTTCATGGCGTTGTTGGTCAATCAGGAGCGACAGAGGATTCAGGGTTGCCGGGTGCTGGTGGCGACGGCGGGCCCGCCCGGGCCCTCGAGCGTGCGCGTCCAGCCGCCGCCCATGGCGCGGTACAGCGCCACCCAGGCCGACGCGCGTTCGCGCTGCAGCGACAGCAGCCCTGTCTCGGCGGCCAATTGTGTGCGGCGGCTGTCTTCGAGATCGACCAGACTGGCCAGCCCGTTTTTATACAGCGCGTCGGTACCGGCAAAGGACGCCCGGTACCCTTCGGCGGCCACGCGTGCGTCCTCGCTGCGTGCGGCGGTGCTTTGCAGGTTGACCAGCGCCTCCTCGACTTCACGAACCGCCTGGCGGACCCGCCCGCGGTAGACCGCGGCGGCCTCCTCGTAACGTGCCTGCGCGGCGTCTGCGTCGGCGGCCCTCCGACCACCGTCAAACAGCGGCAGGCTGAGCGCCAGCGGACCGACGGACCAGGTGTTGAAGTCGGTGCTCACGCCTGCGCTGCGAAAGCGGTTGGCCGCGACCGAGCCGTTCAGGGTCAGACGCGGGTAACGTGCCGCCTGGGCACTGCCGACATCCGCGCTGGCGGCGGCGACCTCGCGCTCGGCGTTGAACACGTCGGGGCGCTGGGCCAGTGCCTGGGCAGGCACACTTGCTATTGAAATAGTAGCTACTTGCGCAATGCGGGCGGGGGCTGAGGCCAGTTTTGACTTGATATCCGGCTCCTGTAACGCCGTCAGCGCCACCAGCGTCTTGATATCCAGCTCGCACAGCGCGGCCTGCTGGGTGGCGCGGCTGTTGGCATCTGCGGCACTGGCACGCGCCAGCGCCGCCGTGGCCGGCGCGGTAAATCCGGCCTCGGCGCTGAGTTGCGCCAGCCGGCCGGTTTCTGCGCGGGAGGCGGCGTCGGCACGGGCCACGCGCAGCAGCTGCTCGCAGCTGCGCAGGCTGTAGTACTGGTTGGCCGTTTCGGCCGCCACCAGCACGCGGGCGTCATGCCACAGGGCCTGCGCGCCTTCGTAACGCAGTTGCGCGGCGTTGCGGGCATCGCGCCTGCCGCCGAAAACATCAATTTCCCAGGCCGTCTGCAGGCCTGCCTGGGCGGTGGTGGCGACCGGAGCGGTGGCACCCGTCATCGGCTGGGAGCGGCCGCGGCTGACGCTGGCCGCTGCATCCAGCGAAGGCAGCAGCGCCGCACCGGCCGCCACACGGCTGGCGCGGGACTGCTCGATGCGCGAACGCGCGGTGGCGACCGAAGGGCTGACGGCTTGTGCAGCGCTGATCAACTCGACCAGCAGCGGGTCGCCCTGCTGCTCCCACCAGCGGGTCAGGTCGGTCAGGCTACCCTGGTGCGGCAGCCCGGCCACAGGCTGACCACCCGGTGGCGGTGCGAACCACTGGGCCGGCGGGCTGGCCGATACCGCCGCAGGCGGTGACTGCAGCGCGCAGGCGGAAATCAACAGGGGCAGCAGGGCAAAGGTGATGGGGCGGACGTTCTTCATGGCTTTTTCTTTTTGTCGGCTGCCAGCGATTGACGCCGGGCGGCCTCAACGGCAATCATGGCTTCGGCATAGTCCACGAGCCGGATGGCCCACAGGTCAATGGCCCTGGGCGTGGCGATCAGTTGTGGCCGGACGGCCTCGATCACGTCGCGGCTGATGAACATCTGCATGGCCAGCCCGGTGATGCAAAAGGCCAGCCGGTGCACATCGTCGTCGATCCGTGTGACGCCCAGATGGCGGCCCAGCACCTCGACCAGCGCGGCGTGCGCGGGCTTGATGTTGCTGTTGATCTGTTCGGCCCACAGGCCGGTGGGCTCCAGCATCTCCCGAAAATGCAGACGGGTCAGCTGCTGCGCCAGCTCGCCTTGTTTGAGGGGTTCCAGAAAACCGGCAATAAATCCTTCCAGGGACTGCCGCAGGCTCAGGTGAACAGGCTGGTAGCGCGAAATGTCGTCGCAGGGCTTGCCCAGCGGCTCGGTGAACACGGCGCGATAGAGCCCGGCCTTGTCGCCGAAGTAGTAGCTGATAGCCGCCACATTGGCACCGGCCGCTTGCGCTATTTCACGCGTGGAGGTTTTGGAAAACCCCTTTTCGGCAAACAGCTGCAACGCGGCGAGAACCAGGTGCGCCCTGGCCTCAACCCCGTCGGAGCGTTGCCTGCGGGCTTGCGGCGGGGGAAGGCGGGTTGACGCAGGTTGAGCGACGGATTTCATACGCCCCATTAGAGCACATATCAAACACTTGATTTAATTAGGTCGTTCGTTTCAATTGGAAGCCGGACTGCGGCGAACCGCGGCGAACCGCGGCGAACCGCGGCGAACCGTCAGTAGGCACCAGGCTCGCCAGCGCCGAAGACCGCCGCCCACACGGCCAGGATGGCCTCGCGTTCGGGCTGCAGTGCCGGCAGCGTGACCTGGGTTGGATCTTCATTCAGCCGCGCCTGATGCTGCACCCGCCGCAGCTCGCGATAGGCGCGCGCTGCGGCCTGCCCCAGGCCCGCCTCCAGCAGGCCAACCGCTTCGGCACGTTGCAGCAAGGCGATGTTTCCGACGTTGCCAATCAGTTCCGGATGGTTGCCTGACTGCGACAGCACCAGGAACTGGACCACAAACTCGGCATCCACCATGCCGCCCGGGCTGTGCTTGACGTCGAACTTCTCGCCCGCCCGCTCACCCTTGATCGGGTGCGCCGCACGCACCTTCCCGCGCATTGCCACGATTTCCCGTGCCAGCGCCGGGATGTCGCGCGGCGCGCTGATCACCGACAGGCGCACCTGGTCGAAGCGTTCGCGCAGGGGTTCAGCGCCCAGCACAAAGCGGGCACGGGTCATGGCCTGGTGTTCCCAGGTCCAGGCGGTGTTGCTGCCGCGCTGCTGCTGGTACCTGGCGTAGGCCTCGAAGCTGGTCACCAGCAGCCCGGAGTTGCCGTTGGGGCGCAGCGCAGTGTCGATTTCGAACAGGTCTCCTTCTGCCGTCTTGACGGTCATCCAGTTGATCAGTTTGCGCACAAAGGCCGCGTAGACCTCCGGCGCCTGCTCGTGTTCGTCTTCGAAAACGAACACGATGTCCAGGTCGCTGCCGTAACCAAGTTCCTTGCCACCCAGCTTGCCGTAGGCAATGATGGCAAATTGCGGTGCATCACGGTGGCGGCTCTTCAGGCGCTGCCAGCACCAGTCGGCAGTGATCTTGAGCACGGTTTCGGCCAGTGCGCTCAGGTCGTCAGCCACCTGCTCCACCGTCAGCTCGCCCTCGACATCACGCGCCAGGGTGCGGAACACCTCCGCATGGTGCGCCCGGCGCAGCAGGTTCAGGCAGCTTTCCTCGTCGTCTTCCCCCGTTCGGCGTAGCGCGTCCATGCGCTGCTGCAGTTCCTGGGTGAAGGCAGCGGCATCAAAACGTTCATGCAACATGGCGTCGCTCGCCAGCTCATCGATCACACCCGGGTGCTGCAACAGATACCTTGCGGGCCATTTGGCCGCGCCCAGCAGGCGCAGCAGGCGCTCATGCACGGCAGGGCGCTCCAGCAGCAGCGCCAGGTAACTCTCGCGGCGCAGCAAGGGTTCGATCCAGTCGATGATGCGCACCGCGGCCTCCTCGCCGGCCTTGCCTTCGGCCAGCCACTGCGCGGTGCGCTGCACCAGGCGCATCAGGCGCGCGCGCGCGTCGTCGCGCAGGCCGAGCACGCGGGGGTGCCCGCGCCACAACTCCAGCCGCACGCGGAATTTTTCAGGCCATTGGGTCGCCAGCTTTTCGAGAAGCTCGTCGATATCCTGCGGTGCAGCTGGCGCTGACTTGCCGCAGCCTTTGCAGTCTGACTTTTGGCCGAGCAGGGTGTCAAACTCCTGGGCGACCAGCTCACGGTGGGCATCGAGCTCGCTCAAAAACGGGCAGCAGCTGCTGTAGCCCATGGTCTGCGCAATCCAGGCGAGGTCGTCGTCTCGGGTTGGCAGCACATGGGTCTGCTGGTCATCGAGGTACTGGATGCGGTGCTCGACCCTGCGCAGGAAGTCGTAGGCCCGCATCAGTGCCTGGGCCGTGGCCTGGGTCATCAGGCCGGCGTTGGCCACGCGCTGCAGCGCATCCAGCGTGGGGCGCGTGCGCAGTTCGGGAAACTGCCCGCCGCGCACCACCTGCAGCAGCTGCACGGTGAATTCGATTTCGCGGATGCCGCCGCGCGACATCTTCACGTCGTTGGCGCGTTCGGGGTGGCCTGCCGCGCGTTTGGCCGCGTGTTCGCGGATTTGCCGGTGCAGCACGCGCAAAGCGTCAAAAACGTTGTAATCGAGGTAACGCCTGAATACAAAAGGCAAAACCGAACCGCGCAGGGCCTGGGCCGAGCCGCTCTGGATGCACTCCTGCGGCGCCACCACCCGGCTCTTGAGCCAGGCAAAACGCTCCCACTCGCGGCCTTGCGCCTGGAAGTAGTCCTCCAGCGCATTGAGCGACACCGCCGATGGGCCGGAGTTGCCGTTGGGCCGCAGCGCCAGGTCGACCCGGAACACAAAACCATGCTCTGTGGTGTCTCCGATCAGGTTGTGGATGGCCTTGACCTGCTGCGCAAAATATTCATGGTTGGAAATAACGCCCCGGCCATCGCCCCGGCCAGTGGTTTCGCCGTCATGGTCATAGACGTAAATCAGGTCGATATCGCTGGAGACATTAAGTTCGCGCGCGCCCAGCTTGCCCATGCCAACCACCCACAACTGGGCACGTCCGGCTGGCGCACCTTCCGATGAAGGTGTCTGCGGCGGGCCATACAGCGCGTCCAGCGGCAGCCGCGATTCACAGATGGCGATATCGAGCGCCAGCTCTGCCAGCTCTGTCATGGCGCGGGTCACCACCGCCAGGGGAACACCCGCGGTAGCTGATGAGTCGGACGTAGTGGGTTGTCTTACGCCAGCCGGGGCCGCAGGTCCGGCTTCGCCGGCCGGCAGGCGCAGCACCCCCCCGGGGGGCAGCGAAGCACACGCAGTGACGAGCGTGGGGGCCTCATGTTCGAGCGTGGGGGCCATATCGCAGTCCAGCACCGCCAGGCGCTCCAGCACAAGCTGGCGCAGGATGCGCAGGCGCGCACCCGTATCCAGTTCTGGACGCTGCAGGACGTCGTAGGTGGTCTGCATGGTGGCGCGCACGGGTTCGCCGGCCGGCAACAGGGCCAGCTCGCCGGCATAGCGGCGGCGTATGCGCTGGACAAAACGGGAGTGGTCCGATGCAGCCGAGGTGGCGGTCAACGGATCAGGCATCACACTGGTTAACAAAAACTACCCTCCAGGGCGTTGAACGGACAGAAGCACTGAAGGTCATAATTCTCATGTCAATGGATCAATCGAACCCCTCCCAGCCGGTGCTTCACACCCGGCGTCTCAAAATTGCCGCTACGGCTGCACGCCTGGCCCTGGGACTGGTGCTGGCTATCTGGGTCCTTTTCGGTGTGGCCTGGGCTGTGCTTCACGGCTGGATTGTGCCGCGAATCGCGGACTTTCGCCCGCGCCTGGAAGCGGCGGCCACTCAGGCCCTGGGGGCGCCGGTGCGCATCGGCCAGATCACTGCACGGTCCGGGGGGCTGATGCCCTCTTTTGAATTGCGCGATGTCACCCTGCTGGATGTCCAGGGGCGGGAGGCCCTGCGCCTGCCGCGCGTGCTGGCGGCGGTATCGCCAGCGTCTCTGTGGGGCCTGGGCTTCGAGCAGATATTCATTGACCAGCCTGAGCTGGACATCCGGCGTGCTGCGGACGGAAAGATTTACGTGGCCGGCCTGGACGTCTTGCAGAACCGCTCTGACGGCGGCAGCGCGGCTGCCGACTGGTTCTTTTCCCAGACCGAAGTCGTCATCCGCGGCGGTACCGTGCGCTGGAGTGACGACTTGCGGCAAGTGCCGGTGCTGGCCTTGAGCCAGGTGGACTGGACTTCACGCAATCCGGGGCAGCGACATCTGATGCGGCTGGATGCTACGCCACCGGCGGCCTGGGGCGAGCGCTTCAGCCTGCGCGGCGTGTTTCGCGAGCCCTTTCTGTCCGGCGGCGCCGGGCGGTGGCAGCAATGGGCCGGCCAGTTCTATGCCGAGTTCAGCCGCGTCGATGCTTCGCAGGTCAAGCGTTACGTCGGCATGGACAAATTGGGCGTCAACCTGAAAGCCGGCACCGGCGCTCTGCGTGCCTGGGTGGATGTGCAGGGGGGACAGTTCACTGGCGGCACGGCAGATCTGGCCTTGCTGGAGGTCGATGTGCAGCTGGGCCGGACACTGGAGCCGCTGGCGCTGCTGGCGGTGAGCGGTCGCGTAGGCGGCAGGCAGCTGGCCAATGGGTTCGACCTTGCCACGGAGGAGCTGCAGTTTCGCACCCGCGACGGCCTGCAGTGGCCGGGCGGCAACGCCGCCATTGTCTACACCGGCACCGAAGGCCAATTGCCCGCGCGGGGCGAAATCAAGGCGAACAGGCTCGATCTTGCCGCGCTGGCGCTGATCGCGAACCGGCTTCCGCTGGGAAGCGCCATTCATCAATTGATCGCCACGCTGGCGCCCAAGGGGCTGGTGGAAGTTGTAGATGCGAAGTGGCAGGGACCGCTGGATGCGCCCAGTGCCTACGCCGCCAGAGGCAGGGTGGCCGGCCTGGAGATCGCATCGCAGGCGTCTGCGCCCCAGGCGGGTGTTGCGGGCACCCGTGCGTCCATCGGCCGGCCCGGCGTGCGAGGCGCGGCGGTGGACTTTGACCTGACGCAGCAGGGAGGCCAGGCCAAGGTCAGGATCAACAGCGGCCAGCTGGACTTACCGGGGATTTTCGAAGACCCCCGGCTGCTGTTTGACCAGTTTGCCGCAGATGCCCAGTGGAAGCTGACCGGACCGAAAGTGGACGTTCAGCTGCGCAATGTCGCCTTCGCCAATGCCGATGCCCAAGGCACGGCGCAAGCCGGCTGGCATACCGCCGATGCACCTGCCGGCGGGGCAGTCGCCGGAACATCCGACAGCCGTTTCCCCGGTGTACTGGACCTGCAGGGCGTGCTCAGCCGGGGCGACGGCAGCAAGGTCCACCGCTACCTGCCGCTCGTCCTGCCCGATGCGGTTCGCCATTACGTGCGCGATGCAGTGGCCCAAGGCGCGTTGTCGGACGTCAAATTCAAGGTCAAGGGCAATCTGAAAGACCTGCCCTTTGCAGACCCCAAACTCGGCGAGTTCCGGGTCTCGGCAAGGGTGGCCAAAGGAGCCTACGCCTATGTGCCCAGGTCGACCCAGCCGCCTCAAGCCAGTGCCTGGCCTGCCCTGAGCGAGGTGTCCGGCGAGCTGGTGTTTGACCGCGCGTCGCTGCAGGTCGATGGCGCCACGGGACGGGTGTCCGGCCTGCCTGGCCTGCAGATCGTCAAGGCAGATGCCCGCATCCCGGACCTGATGCACTCGGCCACCGTCCAGGTCAATGCCGAGATCAAGGGTCCGCTCACCGAGGCCGTGGGTTTTGTCAATGGCTCGCCGCTGGGTGAAATGACCGGCAAGGCGCTGGCCAGAGCCGTGGCCAGCGGAACCGCCAGCTACAAGGTGCAACTCACCTTGCCGCTGGCTGCGCTGGACAAGACCAAAGTGCAGGGCACGGTCAGCGTGCCAGGCAACGATGTGCAGTTCACACCAGACACGCCACAGTTCACACGCC
>NZ_JBDNGU010000175.1:0-10093 GCF_041689105.1 Polaromonas sp.
GACACCGACACGCCGCGTATGCCCTGGGGCGGATAACGGGTGGCGGCCACTGCGCTTCGGGCCTCGTCCACGCTCTCGACAAAGGGTACGAGGAAGTTGTAGAAACCGGCATCGAGCAGGCGCTTGATCTCGACCGCGTTGTTGGAGGACGGCCGCACCACCGGCGCGCTGGCGCTGTCTTTCAGCGCCATCAGTTGCGGGATGAAGGTGGTCATGTCGTTGGGCGAGTGTTCGCCGTCAAGCAGGATCCAGTCGAAGCCGGCCACACCCAGCACTTCCGTGGTGATGGCATTGGACAGAGAGGACCAGCAGCCGATCAGTTTTTTGCCAGCCAGCAGATCGCGCTTGAAGCTGTTGGGAAAGGATTGGTAGGGAAGGGTTGTTGTCATGAGGTCTCGCTTGTAACGCTGGGGTCAGGATGAGAGAGGCTGCACGCGCAGCTTGGGGCATGGGTTGATTCAGGTGATGGGCGCCGGGTTGAACAGCACCAGCGCGTTGTGCAGCTTCCAGTGTTCGGCCCAGGTCTTCTTGCGGCCACTGGCGACTTCCAGCATCAGGTGAAACAGCTCCCAGCCTACATCGGAGATGCTGGCTTCGCCGTCGGCGATGCGGCCGGCGTTGATGTCCATAAGGTCGTGCCAGCGCCTGGCCAGGTCGCTGCGCGTAGCCACCTTGATGACGGGGCACGCGGCCAGGCCGTAAGGTGTGCCGCGGCCGGTGGTGAACACATGCAGGTTCATGCCGGCGGCGAGTTGCAAGGTGCCACAAATGAAGTCGCTGGCCGGCGTGGCGGCGTAGATCAGGCCTTTTTGTTTGAGCTTCTCGCCAGGCGCGAGCACGCCGCTGATGGGCGCCCTGCCCGACTTGATGATGGAACCCATGGCTTTTTCTACAATGTTGGACAGCCCGCCCGTCTTGTTGCCGGGCGTGGTGTTGGCGCTGCGGTCCACCTGGCCTTTTTGCAGGTAGGCGTCGTACCAGGCCATCTCGCGGATCATGGCCTGCGCAACTTCGGGTGTGCTGGCGCGCGAGGTCAATTGGTCAATGCCGTCACGCACTTCGGTGGTCTCTGAAAACATCACCGTGGCGCCAGTGCGTACCAGCAGATCGGTGGCAAAACCCACGGCCGGGTTGGCGGTGACGCCGGAAAAAGCATCGCTGCCGCCGCACTGCACACCGACCGCCAGTTCGCTGGCGGGCACAGGTTCACGGCGGCGCGCATTGAGCTTTTCCAGGTGCAGCACCGCAGCCTGCATGATGGCGTCAATCATCGACATGAAGCCGACATGGTTCTCGGACTGCAGGCAGACCACATCAAGCGCCGCTTCGGCGTTGACGCCGATATCCGCCACATTGCGCTCATCCACAATCTGGATGGTGCCCGGTGGCATCAGGCGCTCTGGCTGCAGCTTCTCGCAGCCCAGACTGACCACCATCACCTCACCGCCGAAGTTGGGGTTCAGGCTGATGTTGCGCAGCGTGCGTATCGGGATGATGGCGTCGGGCGCGTCGATGGCGACACCGCAGCCGTAGCTGTGCTCGAGGCCGACCACGTCGTCCACATGCGAAAAACGCGGCAGCAGCTCGTCCTTGATGCGTTTGACGGCAAAGTCGACCACGCCAGCCACACACTGGACGGTGGTGGTGATGGCGAGGATGTTGCGTGTGCCCACGGAACCGTCGGCATTGCGGTAGCCCTCGAAGGTGTAGCCCTCAAGCGGGGTCATGGACGGCGGCTTGACGGTGGCCAGGGGCAGCTTTTCAAGGCTGCGCACAGCCGGCATCTCGAGCAGGCGCTCGTGCACCCAGCTGCCGGCAGGCATGTCCTTGAGCGCATAACCGATGGGCACGTTGTAACGCAGCACCGCGCTGCCCTGCGGCAGGTCCAGCAGCGCCACCTTGTGGCCTTGCGGCACGCGCTCAGTCAGTGTCAGCCCGTTGGCAAACACTGCACCCGGCGCCAGGCCGCCGTCGTTGGCCACGATGGCAACATTGTCCGCCTCGTGCATGCGGATGTAGAGAGGCGGTCGGTTGACGGCGGGCGCGGTCATGTCAGACCCCCACCGTCCGTGGCAGCCACAGCGACAGCGCGGGTGCATGGGTGGCGATGGCCTTCACGCCCTGCGCCCTGGCGCCAGCCGCTGCTGCGTCGGTTGACAGCACTTTTTCATGAACCCGGATGGTCATTCCTGCCTCTGGTTGAAAATGGGGGAAGGACAACGCTGGAATCCCACTGGACTTTTGCACCAGGTTTGCTAAAGTGAACTGAAACTCTTAAGATATCAGTCGTACGTTGTCTGATGACTATGAATTTTATGAACACGACATCGTCTGTCAAGCGTTTTTTGGCTGTACTGAGGCAAACCCCTACCCGAAGAACCCACCCGATGGAATCGAATTTGACCGCCGCCCCCCTTGACGAATCCCCCCGCGCTCGGCGCCCCCGTGGGCTGGTCACCGAAATCGTCGAAAGCCTGGCGGCGAGCATTCGCGACGGACAGCTTCAGACCGGCGACAAGTTGCCGACGGAAGCCGAAATCATGGCCCGCTTCGATGTGAGCCGGACCGTGGTGCGCGAGTCCATTTCCAAGCTGCAGGCCTCCGGCCTGGTCGAAACGCGTCATGGCATAGGCACTTTTGTGATCCAGAACCAAAATGCTGGCAACTTCCGGATCGCGGCGGCCGACTTCGCCACGGTGGCCGATGTCATCTCGGTGCTGGAGCTGCGCATCAGCCTGGAAACCGAGGCTGCCGGCCTGGCCGCCCAGAGGCGAACCACGGAAAACCTGGAGGCTATGGCCACGGCTCTGCGGGCCTTCCAGGACTCCATCCATGCAGACTCCGATGCCGTTCCGCCCGATTTCCAGTTCCACATGGAAGTGGCCCGCGCCACCGGCAACCGGCACTTCGCCGACCTCATGACCTACCTGGGCACCATGATCATTCCGCGGACCCGCGTGAACACCCCTCAAAGTGCACCCGAAGGTCGCCTGAGTTACCTGCAACGCGTCAATGGCGAGCACGAAAGCATTTACAACGCCATCCGCAGCCAGGATGCCGAGGCGGCGCGTGCGGCAATGCGCACGCACCTGTCCAACAGCCGGGAACGCCTGCGCAAAGGCCAGAACGCCGACGCCCTGACTGCGCTGGCCCGTCCTGCGGCCTGAGTAAACCAGGCCTCAAAGTCCCCACGGCATCAGGGATTCCACCGATGGGATGGCGGACCGAAAGTTGTACGATGACTGATCTTTAAACCGGTCATTTCGTCTTTGCCCGTTTGTTTCATGTCTTTCGCCTCCCCCTCCGTTCCACTGGCCGCCGCCACACCCCGCATCACCCGGCTGCAGGTCATTCCCGTCGCAGGACATGACAGCATGTTGCTCAATCTGAGCGGGGCCCATGGTCCTTTTTTCACGCGCAACCTGCTGCTGCTGACCGACAGTTCAGGCCGTACCGGCGTGGGCGAAGTGCCGGGCGGAGAAAAAATCCGCACCACGCTGGAGGAGGCCCGCGAACTGGTGGAAGGCCAGCCACTGGGCCAGTGGCAACAGATCCTCAACACGCTGCGCACGCAATTTTCCGGACGCGACAGCGGCGGCCGCGGCAACCAGACCTTCGACTTGCGCGTCGCCATCCATGCCGTGACTGCGGTTGAAAGTGCGCTGCTGGACTTGCTGGGGCAGTTTCTCGGCGTGCCTGTAGCGGCCCTGCTGGGCGACGGACAGCAGCGCGCGTCGGTCGCGATGCTGGGCTACCTGTTCTACATCGCCGATCGCGCGCAGACCGGCCTGCCCTACCGCAGCGAGCCGCAGGCCGGCGACGACTGGCTGCGGTTACGCCACGAGCCGGCCATGGACGCCAAATCGGTGGTGCGGCTGGCGGAGGCGGCCCACAAGCGTTACGGCTTCAAGGACTTCAAACTCAAGGGGGGCGTGCTCAGCGGGGAGGAAGAGATCGAGGCGATCATGGCCTTGTCGGACCGCTTTCCTGAAGCACGCATCACGCTGGACCCGAACGGCGGCTGGCTGCTCAAGGATGCAGTGCGGCTATGTCGGGACCGCCACCGGGAACTGGCTTATGCAGAAGACCCCTGCGGCGCCGAAGGGGGTTTCTCGGGCCGCGAGGTGATGGCGGAGTTCCGCCGCGCGACCGGCCTGAAAACAGCCACCAACATGGTGGCGACCGACTGGCGGGAACTGGCGCATGCGGTCACGCTGCAGTCGGTCGACATCCCACTGGCAGATCCGCACTTCTGGACCATGCAAGGCTCGGTACGCGTGGCGCAGATGTGCCAGACCTGGGGCCTGACCTGGGGCTCGCATTCGAACAACCACTTTGACGTATCACTGGCGATGTTCACGCATGTGGCGGCGGCAGCGCCGGGCAAGGTGACGGCTATCGACACCCACTGGATCTGGCAGGACGGCCAGCGCCTGACAAAAAAGCCACTGCAAATTGTTGACGGCAGCGTGGCCGTACCGAAAACACCTGGACTGGGCGTGGAGCTCGACATGGCGGAAGTGGAAAAAGCCCACCAGCTTTACCGCCAGCACGGGCTGGGCGCGCGCGACGACGCGGTGGCCATGCAGTACCTGCTGCCGAACTGGAAATTCAACCCCAAGATGCCATGCATGGTGCGCTAGATATCGCACCCGGTACGGCATCTTTTTTCAACCTCGATCAAGAGACAAACAATGAAACGTCGCACATTGCTTCACAGCACCCTGACCGCAGCCGCTCTCTCGCCTCTGCTTGGAACCGGCGCTGTCTGGGCCTAGGACAAATGGCCCTCCAAAGCCATCAACTACGTCGTCCCCTTCCCCGCAGGCGGCACCACGGACATCCTCGGACGGTTGATCGGCCAGAAGCTAGGGCCGGCACTGGACACCACCATCGTGATCGACAACCGCGGCGGTGCGGGCGGCAGCGTGGGCTCCGAGATTGCGGCCCGCGCGCCGGCCGACGGCTACACCATGCTGGGCGGCACCATCAGTTCACACGCCATCAACGTGAGCCTGTACCCCAAGCTCGGTTATGACCCGATCAAGTCCTTTTCGCCAGTGGCCCTGATCGGCTCGAACCCGGTGGTGCTGATCGTCAAGGCGGACAGTCCCTACAAGACGCTGCAGGACATCCTCCAGGCGGCCAAGGCCAAACCCAGGACACTCTCGTCAGCCTCGGCGGGCAACGGCACCTCGCAGCACATGACGCTGGAATTGCTGGCCTTCAAACCGGGCACGCAGTTCATCCATGTGCCGTACAAAGGGAGCGGCCCGGCGATCCAGGATGTGATTGGTGGCCAGGTGGACATGATGTTTGACACCACCGTGGTGGCTGGCCCGCACATCCAGAGCGGCAAGCTGCGCGCCATCGCTGTGAGTTCAGCCAAACGCATGGAGTCCCTGCCCAACGTGCCGACGATTGCAGAGTCGGACCTGCCGGGTTTTGAAGTCGTGTCATGGCAAGGCATTTTTGTGCCGGCCGGCGTTCCACGGCCCATCATCAACCGCCTGCACGCAGAGATCATGAAGATCCTCCAGACGTCCGAGATGCAGGACAGGCTCAAGACCCTGGGCATGCAATCCTCCAGCATGACCCCGGAGCAGGTCGCCACCTTCCAGAAGGCGGAAGTCGAGAAATGGGCAAAGGTCATCAAGGCCGCCGGCATCAAGCTTGAGTAAAGGCGGCGCTCACAGGATTCGGATGGCGTGCTGATGACGCAGGCCATTCACACGCTGGACCTGTTTCTGAGCCTGACCGGCATGCCGGATAAGGTCAGCGCCACGACGGTCACCAGTGCCCTGCACAGCATGGAGTGTGAAGATACCGTCGCCGCAACACTGCACTATCCGAGCGGGGCCATTGGCAGCATCGATGCCACCACGGCAGCCTATCCCGGGTTCCCTGAACGGATCTGCCTCAACTTCACCCAGGGCTCGGCCACATTTGAAGCTGGCGAACTTCAGGGGGAACTGCTGGACGGCCAGAAAATCCACGCCGGTACAAAACAGGCTTCCGGCTCGGGCGCCAACCTGATGGGCTTTGACCACCACGCCCATCGCGTCGTTTTGCATGACCTTGTGACAGCCATTCGCCACCACACCGAGCCGGCCGTCACCGGACGCTCGGCACTGCAGGTGCACCGGCTGATAGCGGCGCTGATGGCGTCGTCCCGCAATGAAGTCATGGTGTCGCTGCAGGTCTGATGGCAGAACTTCGGCTACGCTTGGCGCCATGAACCCGCCCTCACCTCTGCACTTCTACTTCGACTTCATCTCGCCTTTCGGTTATTTCGCTTCGCTGCGTATCGAGGACATGGCGGCGCGGCACGGGCGCATCGTCGAGTGGCATGCCATGCTGCTGGGCGTGTCGGTCCTCAAGGTGATGGGGCTCAAGTCGCTGCTGGCCACACCGCTCAAGGGCGACTACATCCGCCGTGAGGCCAAGCGTTACGCGCGACGCCGCCAACTGCAGCTGGGCCGCGATCTGGACGACCCGGTGATGGACCCGCGCGCCACTGGCCGCGCCTTTTATTGGGTCAAACAGCAGCGCCCGGCGCTGGTAGTGCCGCTGGCGCATGCGATCTACCATGCTTACTGGGTAGAAGGGCGCGATCTGTCCAGTGCCGAATCCATCGCCGCCATCACCCTGCCTGACGGCGTGGACGCCGCGTGGCTGAGCAGCGGCATCCAAACGGATGAAGCTGGCACACTGCTGCGCAATGCGGTGGACGCCTCACTCAAGGCGGGTATCTTCGGCTCGCCCACCCTGATGATCGACGAAGAACCTTTCTGGGGCGTACAAACGCTGGAGCTGGCCGAGGAATGGCTCGCCAGCGGCGGCTGGTAAGCCTTCAGACGTCGGCGGCTTCAAACTCGACCGGCACCGCGATCGCCGCGAGGCGCTCGCGCAGGCGCCGCACCAGCGCGGCGTCGGGCGGGCCAGGCAGGCGCACCACCGCGTGCAAGCTGCCACCGCGCTCGTGGCCGGTGACCGTGGCACCCGGCACATCGGCCAGCATGTCGGCAAGTTTGCTTTCCATCGCGCGCAGACGCAGCGCCGGTTTGTAGATTTTGCCGATGGCGGTCATCGGCATGGCCTCGATGAGGGTCACGCGTTTGGGGGTGGCCGGCCGCTCGTACACCTGCGGCGCAACCTCGGCAAGCAGGACGTCGGGCTCGCAGTACACGCCGGGCTTGAGCGTGACAAACGCCACCGGCAGCTCGCCGGCATAGGCGTCGGGCTCGCCAACCACGGCGCACAGCGCCACGGCGGGGTGAGCCAGAAACGCGTCCTCCACCAGGCCCGGGTCGATGTTGTGCGAACCGCGGATGATCACATCCTTGGCGCGGCCGGTGATGTGGATACAGCCTTGCGCGTCAAGGTGGCCCAGGTCGCCGGACAGCAGCCAATCACCTTCGAACATGCCGGCGTTGCGCGCCGTGTCGGTATAACCCGGGCTCACATGCGGGCCGCGCAGCACGATCACGCCGGTCTGCCCCACCGCGCAGGCACCGGCCAATTGCGCAGTGCCGTCGCGCCAGGGAACGGCACGCACCTCGGTATAAGGCAGGCGCAGGCCCGTCGAGCCCGGCACGCGCGGTGCGGCGGCCGGCTCGATGGAGACCAGACCCGCGCATTCGGTCATGCCGAGGATGTTGCGAACCGGGATACCGGTGGTGCGTTCGAACTGCGCCGCCAGCTCCGTGGGCAAGGGCGAGCCGCCGGTGTAGGCCACCTTGACGGTAGAGATGTCCGCGTCCACCGGCAGATTCACCAGGGTCGCCAGAATGGTGGGCACGCAGGCCAGTGCCGTCACCTGTTCACGTTCGCAGAACTTCCAGTAATTTTTCAGGAAATCGGGGTTGCGCATGCCGCTCAATGTGGGCAGCACCTGAGTCGCGCCTATGGCCAGCAGTGACAGCCCGTACACAAAGGCACCCGCCACATGAAACAGCGGAAACCCATTGATCTCGACCGTGTGTTCGTCAAACCCATAAAAATAGTGCGAGAACCAGCCCGTGTGCGCTTCATTGCCGTGGGTGTGCCGGGCCAGTTTGGGCGCACCCGTGGTGCCGCCGGTGTGGAAGCAGGCAGCGATGCGGTCGGGTGTCAGCAAGGGCTCAAACGCCAAGCTGGCGCCCTGCTGTGCGAGCAAGTCCTGGAACACCGGCACGTCCGGCGCGACCTGTCCACCCACGCAGATCTGCAGCACCGGCAGCGGATGCAGTTCCATGACTTTTTCCACCGTCGGCCAAAGAGTGAGTGCTTCGTTGGGACCAAGGGCCACGACAACCCTGGCCCCGGATGCCTTGAGCAGCGCCGCGATATGGTCGGGTTGCAGCAAATAGTTGATCGGACAGACCCTGCCCGCCACCTGCGCGCCCCACAGCGCAAACTGCGTCTCGGGAATGTTCGGCGCCAGGATGGCCACCGAATCATCGGGCCCGACACCGAGCGAGCGAAACAGATTGGCAGCGCGGTGAATCTGCGCCAGCAACTCGTTGTAGCTCACGCCTTGCGCCGGGTCCTGCAGGTTGCCACTGGGCAAAAAACGAAAGGCATCGCGCTCGCCAAAGCGATGCGCGGCGCTGGCGATCAGGCCGTAGGTCGTGCGTGCCGGTATGGCCTGGTCGTAAGGCGTCGCCTCCAGCGTCTCGATGTCGGCCAGGCTGCGGATCTGGCCGCTCATTCAGATGCAGCCTGTCCCAGCCCGAGCAGGCGCATCGCATTGCCCTTGAGGATGCCGGGCATCACTTCGGGTTTGAAGCCCGCGTCTTCAAAATCTTTCATCCAGCGGTCCGGCGTGATCAGGGGGTAGTCACTGCCGAACAGGACGCGGTCCTTGAGCAGCGTGTTGGCATATTGAACCAGCTGCTTCGGAAAGTACTTGGGGCTCCAGCCGGACAGGTCGATCCAGACATTAGGCTTGTGGGTGGCAACACTGAGGGCCTCGTCCTGCCACGGAAAACTCGGGTGCGCCATGACGATCTGCATGTCGGGGAAATCAATCGCCACATCGTCCAGGTGCATGGGGTTGGAATACTCGAGCCGGAGCCCGCCGCCGCAGCGCATGCCGCTGCCAATGCCGCTGTGCCCGGTGTGAAAGATGGCCGGCAGCTGGTACTCGTTGACCACCTCGTAAATTGGCCAGGCCATCCGGTCGTAAGGGTGGAAGCCCTGCACCGTGGGGTGGAACTTGAAGCCCTTGATGCCGTGGTCCTCGATGAGCCGGCGCGCCTCGCGGGCACCCATTTTCCCCTTGTGCGGGTCGATGCTGGCGAACGCCATCATCATGTCGCTGTTTTTTTGCGCGGCTTCGGCAATTTCCTCGTTCGGGATGCGCCGCCGGCCCATCTGCGTCTCGGCATCCACGGTGAACATGATCAGCCCGATCTTGCGCTCACGGTAGTAGGCAATCGTTTCTTCAATGGTCGGACGTCGGCTGTTCTTGAAGTACTTGTCGGCCGCGCGATCATATTCTTCACCGTAATTGTCGAACGGGTTCCAGCAGCTGACCTCAGCGTGGGTGTGGACGTCAATCGCAATGAGGTTCTCGTAGTCCATGCTGTCTCCTGGTGGTTCGACTTGTTGCTCACCTCATGCGGGTTAACACTGAGAAATGAGGTTGCCAAGTCAATTGAATTGGTTATTGTTTATAACAATAATCGATGCAACTTGCAAACCTCCCATGAGCCAAAAAACAAACAACCCCGACCTCCAGCTTGAACTCCGCGGCGACCATCAGCAGATCGCCGTGATCCGCCTGAGCCGCCCCGCCAAACGCAATGCCCTCAACGACGGACTGATTCTGGCGCTGCGGGATATGTTTGACACCCTGCCGGCCACCGTGCGCGCTGCGGTGATCCATGGCGAAGGTTCACATTTCTGCGCTGGCCTGGACCTGGGCGAACTGCAGGAACGCGACGCAGGTCAGGGCATGCACCACTCACGCATGTGGCATGCCGCGCTGGAGCGTGTGCAGTTCGGCCCGGTGCCTGTGATCGCCGCACTGCACGGCGCGGTGGTCGGCGGCGGGCTGGAGCTGGCCAGCGCCTGCCACATCCGCGTGGCTGATGCGACCGCTTTCTAC
>NZ_JBDNGU010000176.1:0-1693 GCF_041689105.1 Polaromonas sp.
ACGACGTGCCTTGTCGAGGTTGCCGTTGTCGGGCCAGCTATTGAGCGGCGCAAAGCGCTGCTCGCCGCTGCCGCTGCCACCACGGCCATCGGAAATGCGATACGTGCCCGCTGCGTGCCAGGCCATGCGGACGAAGAACGGACCGTAGTGACCGTAGTCCGCCGGCCACCAGGACTGCGAGTCTGTCATCAGGGCATGCAGATCCTCGATCACGGCGTCCAGGTCGAGTGTCTTGAATTCTTCGGTGTAATTGAAGTCCGGGCTCATCGGGTTGGACAGGGAGGATTGCTGGTGCAAAACCTTGAGGTTCAGCTGTCCGGGCCACCAGGACGCATTCGTTGTACCCCGTGGCGTGAGCCCGGGAGCGCCGCCGGAAAATGGGCACTTGGCTTCGCTTTGCATTTGTTGCTCGGACATGGTGATTCCTTTTCGATGGGTGGGTGAGGCTTGGGACAGCGTCGGGAACATGGCGTGAACGTGACGTCGTGACGTGAACGCCTGGGCCCATGTGCCAAGTCTAAATTTCAGACATAAATAATGAAAGTAAATTAAACGTATTTGTTTGATAGTTTTTATTGATGAAGATTTTTTGCATCTGTTTTCTCGCGACAACGGCCAGACAAGCCCATGCAGTTAGGCTTGGGGCCTAACCACTTATAAAGCTTTTTTTAAAGGAACCCGCATGACCCGCCCACAGACCCCGAGCACCGTGCCCCGTTACCCTGCCCCAGCCATCAACGACCTGCCCGACGACATCAAGGCAAAAATTCTCGAAGTGCAGGAAAAAGCCGGTTTTGTGCCCAACGTATTCCTGGCGTTGGCGCGCCGCCCTGCCGAATGGCGGGCTTTTTTCGCCTACCACGACGCGCTCATGCTGCGCGAGGAGTCCAGCCTGACCAAGGGCGACCGCGAGATGATCGTCACCACCACCAGCGCGGCCAACCAGTGCCTGTATTGCGTGGTCGCGCACGGCGCGCTGTTGCGCATCTACGAGAAAAAACCGCTGGTGGCCGACCAGGTCGCGGTGAATTACCGCAAGGCCGACATCACGCCGCGCCAACGCGCCATGCTGGACTTTGCCATGAAGGTGTGCGATCGCTCGCACGAGGTGGAAGAGGCCGACTTTGCCGCCCTGCATGCCCACGGCTTCAACGACGAGGACATCTGGGACATCGCCGCGATCACGGCTTTCTTCGGCCTGTCCAATCGCATCGCCAGTTTCTCCAGCATGATGCCCAACCCCGAGTTTTATCTGATGGGACGCGTGCCCAAGCAGAAATAAGCAGCCACCAGGTGCTACATATTTGATGGCTGTCTGCGCCCGCACGGAAAGGGCTAGTACTGCGCCCCGGAAGTAGCGGAACAAGATGAAAGTGATGGCTTCGTGTCCAGGGCAAGGCGCAAGCCGCAGCGAAGGCTGGGCGCCTTCGCAAGGTTTGCAACGCCGCCATGGGTGCGAAGACGCGCTTTCATGTTTCGATACTTTTGGGGCGCAGTACTAAAGACCTGTTTGACCCTCAATTGACGATCTGGCGCATCCAGTCGGGCAGTCCGGCGGCTTTCTGGCTCGGGAAGTCCACCCAGATGGTGGTGGCGCCGCCGGCGGCGTAAATCACGCCGGGCTGATCGACCCGCTCCATCGTGCCCCAGGTTTCAAACGTGGTGCGCCCGGGGTCGCTCGCATACATCCTGA
>NZ_JBDNGU010000177.1:0-2669 GCF_041689105.1 Polaromonas sp.
ACAGCCCCCTCGGGGGGCAGCGCAGTACGCGAAGCGACAAGCGTGGGGGCCAGCGTGCGCCGCGCAGGGCCGCCCCAAGCAAGCACAGCCCCCTCGGGGGGCAGCGCAGTACGCGAAGCGACAAGCGTGGGGGCCATGCTCACCGGGGTTTGACCTCGTCCTTGAGCGCTGCCAGCGCCATGCGCTCAACCGCCCCGGGCGCCAGCAGCTTGAGCCAGCGGGCCAGTTTGCCCTTGGCGGTCATCACCACCTCGCGCTCGCGGCGGTCCATGCCCTCGATGATCAGGCGGGCGCATTCTTCGACACTCATTGCGTCATCTTCTTTCAGCCCGCTGGCACCGGCTGGCGCGCCGGCGGCGTTGAAGCCGCGATGCCGGATCTGCGTGGCGACCACGCCAGGATAGGCCGTGGTGACACTGACGCCGGCGGTTTTCAACTCTGCGCGCAGCGCCTCGAAAAAACCGGTCATCGCAAACTTGGTGGCGCTGTAGGCAGTGCGGCCCGGCACACCGACCAGCCCGGCCAGGCTGGACACCGCGACGATGCTGCCGCGGGTTGTTTTGAGGGCCGGCAGGGCCGCATGGGTGCACCAGACACTGCCCCAGAAGTTGATTTTCATGAGTTGTTCGTACCAGCCGAGGTCGTCCGCCTTGACGTCGCTGAACAGGGCCTGCGCCGACATGCCGGCGTTGTTGATCAGTGCATCGATGCGGCCAAAGCGGGCCATGGTCCGATCCATCAGTGCGGTGCACTGAGCCTGTTCTGAGACGTCGGTGCGGACCACCAGCGTGGCGGCCCCGCTGGCCTGGCATTGCGTCGCCACTGCCTGCAGCGCCTGCTCATTGCGTGCGGCCAGCACCAGCGAAAGCTGCGCGCCATGCCGCCGCGCGAGCTGGCGCGCCATTTCGGCGCCTATGCCTTCGGAGGCACCCGTGATCACGATGCTTTTCATGCCGCTGTCCCCAGTTCTTTTTGCAGACGCAAGCCTACCATCCCCCGGCTTGCGGCGGGATCTAGAAGCAGGCCCAGATCTGGTCGGCCAGCGTCAGCAGGAAGTCGGGCCGCGTGTACAGCGCAAACACGCCCAGCGTGGCGGCGACGGCCAGCAGATACAGGGCGAGCTTGCGAGCCATGTCAGGCACCCTGCGGCACAGCGCGCGATCGCTGGATGGCGGTTTCACGCACCGGCAGGTTGATCAAGGCGGCGAAGACGCCCAGCGCGATGGCGATGTACCAGACGATGTCGTAGCTGCCGGTTCGGTCATACAGATAGCCGCCCAGGTAAACGCCCAGAAAAGAGCCGATCTGGTGGCTGAAAAATACAAAACCGCTGAGCATGGACAGATGCTGGATACCGAAAATCTGCGCCACCACCGCATTGGTCGGCGGAATGGTGGACAGCCACAGCAGGCCCATCAAGCTGGCAAAGATGTAGACGCTGGCCGGGCTCAGTGGCGCAGCCAGAAACACGGCAATGACCACGGCCCGCGCCAGATAAATGAAAGCCAGGATGTTCTTTTTGGACAGGCGCTGGCCCAGCGTGCCGGCGGCGTAGGTGCCGAAGACATTGAACAGCCCGATCAGCGCCAGCGCGTAGCTGGCCACCTGCGGCGACAGGCCCTTGTCACGAAGGTAGCTGGGCATGTGCACGCCGATAAATACGACCTGGAAACCGCAGACAAAGTAGCCTGCCATCAGCATCTGGAAACTGGGGTACTTGAAGGCTTCCTTGAACGCTTGCACGATGGTCTGCTCGCGCGGCGGTGCCTGTCCGGGGCCGAAGAAGGTCTCGCGCAGGCCGAAGGCCAGCGGCGCAATCAGCAGCACGGCGGCGCTCAGCACCAGCAGTGCTTCCTGCCAGCCCAGGCCGCTGATCAGAAAACCTTCAACCGGCACCATCAGGAACTGCCCGAACGAACCTGCAGCGGCTGCCACTCCCATGGCCCAGGAACGTTTCTCAGCCGGGATGTTGCGGCCAATCACGCCGTAAATCACCGCATAGGTGGTGCCCGCCTGGGCCGCACCGATCAAAATGCCGGCCGTCAGTGTGAACATCAGGCCGGTGGTGGACAGCGCCATGCCCACCAGACCCAGTGCATACAGCACGGCGCCGCCGATGACGACTCGAAACGCGCCAAAGCGGTCGGCCAGCATGCCGGCAAAAATCCCGAACACGCCCCAGGACAGGTTCTGGATGGCGATGGCGAAGGAGAAGGTTCCTCGTGTCCAGCCCTGTTCCTGAGTAATCGGCAGCAACCACAGGCCGAAACCGTGGCGTATGCCCATGGACAGGGTGACGATGGCGGCGCCGCAGAGCAGCACCTGAGTCATGGAAAGATTTCGGGGGGTCGCTTGCATCCCATGAATGTAACCAGACCAGACGATTTTTGCTTTCCGAAATTTTCACGGTATGGATAAGAAGGGCGGCTGACTGTGCAGGAACCCTGTCTTGGACTGTATATTCATCCAGTTGTAAAATCTTTCAGCACTACAATCAGCCCTCCCATGGCGACCAAACCACCCAACGACTATTCCGAAGGCTCGATCCGCGTGCTCAAGGGCCTGGAGCCCGTCAAGCAGCGGCCGGGCATGTACACGCGCACCGACAACCCGCTGCACATCATCCAGGAAGTGCTGGACAACTCGGCCGACGAAGCGCTGGGCGGCTA
>NZ_JBDNGU010000178.1:0-1909 GCF_041689105.1 Polaromonas sp.
ACCTGTGGTTTATTGATCGCTTAGTGCGCCGAGATAAATCGGCAAAATGTTAGGGTGAAAGTCCCGACGAGGTAAAGCTGGCGGGCAGCCTCGTCCCCGAGTCATGCGCGGCTGATCGCAAGGTCTGACGTGAAGCGTTGACAGGGGTGTCTGTAGGCGAAGTATTGAGCTGCGAAATCAATGATTGGAGATGCAGATGCTGTTAAGCGAAGCAGAACGCAAAATCACATGCCCCGGTAATCCGCAAGGTGCGTGTGAATCTCCCGCAGTCGGAGACCTTAAGCATGCAGATACGCATTTTGTGCGGAACTCGGGAGGTCCCAACCAGTCCTCCAACAGTAGTCAGTGGAGGCGACATGGAGAAGGTTAATAGCCGAACGGCCATGTCCGAGGATGGGAAGTCGGATGAGTCCATAGTACCGAAGAAGCGGGTGAACAACGGGCGAAGCGGCCTGGCGGAATCTGTGGAGGGAAGGGATTCAACCAAGAGGAACACACAGCAGAACGCCAGTACCCCGACACAGAGCGGGATAAGTGCCATGTCTCGACTGCTGCGTGTGCGTCAAATTGCGGCGGATAATCGCCGCACGCAATTCACTTCGTTGTTTCATTATCTGAGCAAGGAGCTACTTTGGAGCAGTTTTTATCAGTTGAATCGTCGGTCAGCTCCGGGAGTTGATGGCGTGTCATGGACGGCATATGAGGAAGGGCTGGATGCAAGGTTGACACAACTTGCAGACAAACTCCGCCATGGCTCCTATCGGCCAAGACCTGCCCGGAGGATGTACATTCCGAAGGCAGACGGCTCTCAACGTCCACTGAGTATTCTTTGTGTGGAAGATAAGATTGTTCAACAAGCAGCAGTAACGGTAATGGAGCACATCTACGAGAAGGATTTCTTGGGCTTCTCATACGGGTTCCGCCCGGGAAGAGGCCAGCATGATGCTCTGGATGCGCTGTACGTAGGGATTACAAAGCGGAAAGTGAATTGGGTGCTGGATTTAGACCTGCGGAAGTTTTTCGACCGGGTAGAACATGATTGGCTGATCAAGTTCCTCCAGCATCGGATCAGGGATAAACGTCTGATTCGTCTGCTCACTCAATGGATGAAGGTGGGGCATTACGATGAAGATGGCAAGCATGTAAACTCGGCCCGTGGAGTCCCCCAAGGGGGCGTGATATCGCCTTTACTGGCGAATATATATCTTCACTATTGTCTGGATCTTTGGGTTAACCAATGGCGTAAGCATCCGAGTCTCGGCGATGTAATTATTGTCAGATATGCAGATGATGCGGTACTGGGATTTCAAAGAAAAGACGAGGCCGATTGCTTTCTGAAGCTACTGCATCAGCGACTGGATAAGTTTGGTCTGGAGCTTAATGCGGAGAAAACGAAGTTGATTCGTTTTGGTCGTTTTGCGCGTAGCGCTCATAGGGAACATGGATATGGTAAACCTCAGTCGTTCGATTTTCTGGGATTTACCCACAGCTGCGCTGTTAAACGGTGTGGTAAAGAGTTCTTCCTCTTAAGGCAAACGGCGAAAAGTCGTATGCGCACCACACTTCAGCAGGTAAAGGTTTGGCTGCACAAAAATCGACATAAATCCATACCGGAGCAGATGAGCTGGCTGACGCGAGTACTTCGTGGTCACTTCAATTACTTCGGCGTGCCGGGCAATGCAATGAGAATCGGTCGATTCCGGAGTGAAGCCGGAAAATACTGGTTGAAAGCACTGCGCCGCCGGAGCCAGCGTTACAACCTGATCTGGGCGAAGTTTGGTCGATTTTTCAACATGAGCATGCCAAAAGCGACAGTGCTGCATCCTTACCCGAACCAAAGATTTGGCGTTAAATACTCAAGGTAGGAGCCGTATGCGTTAGTAGCGCACGTACGGATCTGCGCAGGGGG
>NZ_JBDNGU010000179.1:0-4982 GCF_041689105.1 Polaromonas sp.
AAAATATGGATCATGCGCAAGCACTACGAGCTGTTCCGAGCCAGCGAGAAGGCTTTTTAGGACTGTTTTGGTATGGTGCTTTCGATTGATGTCCAAACTGCACATGGGATCATCGATCACCACGATCCTCGTCGAGAGTTTGTTGTCAGCAAGCGTGCTCGCAACGAAGAATGCAAACGCCAGAGTTCGCTTGTCGCCCTCACTTAAAGCCGTTGCGAAAGATGGTGTTCCTGTTGAATTCCACCCAGAATTGACCCCTTAAGGGCAGATATTTTCATTGAAATTTGACCCCTGTTAGAAAGTCTGTGCATGCGTAGTTATGCACAGGAGACAGGAGTGATCAAAGTGGGAACATTAGCCAAGATAAGGCGTTTGTACTTTCGGGACAAACAGTCGATTAAAGAAATTTGCCGGCAAACGGGTATGTCCCGAAACACCGTCAGGTCGTGGCTTCGCGACCCCGAGATGGTCGAGCCCAAATACCCGGTACGCGTGGTCGTGAGCAAGCTAGACGCGTATACCGAGACTTTAAGTTTGTGGCTCAAAGCTGACAGTGGGCGCGGCAAGCGCGAGCGGCGCACCAAAGGTCAAATGTGGCAAGCGCTGTGTGAGTTGGGCTACACAGGCAGCTACGGCCGCGTCTGCGCATTTGCCCGGCTGTGGAAGATCCAGGAAGGACTGGCCACAGCCAAGGGCGCTTTCATTCCTTTGAAGTTCAAACAGGGCGAAGCCTTCCAGTTTGACTGGAGCACCGAGTACACCTTTATCGGCGGGATCAGGCGGCGCGTCGAGCTGGCCCACACCAAGCTGTGCGCCAGCCGCGCATTCTGGTTGACTGCCTACCCCGGCCAAGGCCATGAAATGCTGTTTGACGCGCACGCCAGAGCGTTTGAAGCTTTCGGCGGTGTACCGCAGCGCGGTATTTACGACAATATGAAGACGGCTGTTGATCGGGTGCTGGCAGGCAAGAAGCGCAAGATCAACGCCCGCTTTGAAGCCATGACGGGTCACTATTTGTTCGAGCCCGAGTTCTGTAATGTCGCCAGTGGCTGGGAGAAAGGCATCGTCGAGAAGAACGTACGCGACCGGCGCACAAGTATTTGGCACCGCGCCAAAGACAGGAGGTGGGCTGATTGGGCAGAACTCAACGCGTGGCTGGCAGAGCAAAGCAAGGCTGCATGGGCTGAGCTCAATCACCCGGAGTACCCGGCGATGAAGGTAGCCGACGCACTGCAAGACGAGCAAACCCAGCTGATGCCTGTACCGCGCCCCTTCGACGGCTATGTGGAATTGCTGGCGCGGGTCTCCAGCACCAGCCTGATTCATCTGGAGCGTAATCGCTACAGCGTTCCCACTGAGCACGCCAACAGTGTCGTCAGCCTGCGGATCTACCATGACCATATTGCCGCCGTGGCCGATGGCGTGCGGGTGGCAGCGCACCGGCGCTGCTTTGATCGCAGCCAAACCTTCTACGACTGGCAACACTACATCAGCCTGCTCGAACGCAAACCCGGCGGGCTGCGCAACGGCGCACCGTTTGAGACCATGCCTGCAGCATTCAAGCAGCTGCAAGCTATTCTTATGCGTAAATCTGGCGGTGATGCGGTCATGGCGCAAGTCCTGGCTGCCGTACCGGTGCACGGACTCGATGCGGTGCTGGTTGCAGCCGAGTTGGCGCTGGAGTCTGGCAAGCCCAGTGGCGAGCATGTCTTGAATGTGCTGGCTCGCCTTAAATGCACTATGCCAGCAGCCAACCTGGGCGAGGCCATGGCCGCTGAGCTGGCGCATCTGCCTTTGAAGCTGCGCATTGCGCCGACAGCCAATGTGGCCCGCTATGACGGCTTACGCCAGTCAATCACCCCATCTGCGGTAAATGAGGCCCAACTATGAGCGCGCAAATCATCACCCAGCTCAAGGTCCTCAAACTACACGGCATGGCAGCCAGCTTCCCCGAGGTTTGCGCCCAAGCGCGGCACACCGAGTTCAACCCTGAGAGCTTTATGCACCAGCTGATCCTCAGTGAGTCGGCAGAGCGCTCCGTCCGCTCGACTGCCTATCAGATGGGTGCAGCACGGTTTGCCGCGCACCGGGACCTGGCCGGCTTTGCGTTTACCGAGGCCAGCGTAGACGAGCTATTGGTGCGCAAACTGCATAGCGGACAGTTCACGCAAGAGGCACACAACGCGGTGTTTATTGGCGGGCCAGGCACCGGCAAGACGCACCTGGCCACGGCTATTGGCGTGGAAGCCATTCAAAAACATGGCAAGCGGGTGCGCTTCTTCTCCACCGTGGAACTGGTGAATGCACTCGAGCAGGAAAAAGTAAACGGCAAAGCTGGGCAGATTGCGCTCAAGCTGATGTACGTTGACCTAGTGATACTCGACGAGCTGGGCTACTTGCCGTTTAGCCAGGCTGGCGGCGCGTTGCTGTTTCACTTGCTGTCCAAACTCTATGAGCGCACCAGCGTTGTGATCACGACCAATCTGGGCTTTGCCGAATGGGCGCAAGTGTTTGGCGATGCGAAGATGACGACGGCGCTGCTGGACCGATTGACGCACCACTGTCACATCGTGGAGACGGGCAATCAGAGTTGGCGGTTTAAACAATCAAGCGCCAAATCAAAAATCGCTGCTGGGGTTGCAACAACAGCGAAGGGCGGCTCTCGCAGCAAGACATCCGCAACTACAAAAGGAGAAACGTCACCAGAACCTTCAACTGACCTAGACTTATCCACAGCCTCTTGAGCAGGGCTTTAAACTGCAATTAGTGGGGTCAACTTTAGATGAAAAAAGGGGGTCAACTTTGGATGGAAATCAACAGGCACCTCAGAGAGGGGCTGTTTGGCAATGGATTGCTGGCGGTCAAACACTGTCTTCATCCATGTCAGTGCCGCCAGCCAGACATTGCCACCGGCGCTGCTGCTGGCGAATTCCAAGGCGGTGGCCAGTGGGCGCAGGTTTTTGGTGCAGAGCCCGCTTTGCTTGTCCACGGCCTGCCAGCGTAAATCCATTTGGCTGACAGGCGTTTCTGTCAGAAGTTTGCCGGCCGAGCGCAGCGCATCTTCCGGCATGATGCGAAACGCCTTGTGGCGCACGGCTCCGAAGGGGGTGATGTCCGGGAGCGTGTCATCCACATACAGCAAGAGCAGCTCACCCACTCGTGGTGTAGCTTGTTGGCGCTCAACGTGAATTTTGGCGGCCTGCTGGGTGGCCTGCGCCTTGGTCTCATCTTCCAGTTGTCTGGTTTGGTAGCCAAAGGCTTCCACCACATTGTCTGTGAGCTGGCGGTAGCGTTGCCATGCGTAGCACAGAAGATACAGGTTGGTTTTGGCGGGCTTGAATCGCCGCAAGTCATAGACGGTGTAGAAGTTGGCCAGACTGGCGTAGTAAGCGATGTTGCGCTGAGAGACAGCAAGGCCTGGAAGCAGTTTTTTTGCAATCGCATACAAAGGCTTCAGTGTCAGGCGCTTTTGGCGTTCCACACCCATCTGGCGGTAGCGAAAACTCTTGGCATCTTGTTTCAGGGCAGCCAATTCCGTCAATGTGTTCTCATGGGCCAGCAGCAACTCCAGCGTTTGGCGTGCCTCATCGGTCATGGCGGCCTCGACCAATTGCTCCAGTCGCTCCCGCTCAGCACTGAGCGCATCTCTGATGATGGTTTGCAGCGTGGAGTAGCCCGGACGCACGATACGCTGCCCAATCAAAAAGACCATCAGTTCGGCCAACAAAAAGGTGGCCGTTACATCCGTACGTGCCAGCAATTTGGCTTTCTCTTGCAGTGTTGGCAAGTCGCTCGTGCAGTACATGCGGTAGCCAAAGAGTTGCGCAATTTTGTTGCGCTGTACATAGTATTCGCTGGTGTGCAGGGCGGCTTTTGCAAGTGTTTGTCCAGGAAAATACCGCTGCAAAATAAACTCGACGTCTTCGGACGCAATCTCATTGAGTGAGAATTGAAAAAATGCCTGCTTGGCTTTGAAGTAGCCGATTTGCAGCAGGCAATAGACTTGGGCTAGTAGACTTTTTCGCCCCAGCGCCAGGGCCAGTTCGGTCTCCGTCAGGGCAAAAAATTCAATGCGCTGGAAGTCGTCGAAGTGAGGGATGCCGTAGAGGGCTGTTTTTTCCGCATCTGACAGAATGGTCAGCCGCTCGTTGTTGTCGCCGCGCATGATCAATTCGATTCTACTTAAACGCCCGGTCCATCTCATCAATGCGTCGGCGCATGGGGGCGCGTCCGTAGATGGCGGTGGTGGTCTGAATGCTGGCGTGCCCCATCTGGGCCTGGATCACGTCCAGTGGCACCTCCTTGGCAATGGCTCTGGTGCCGAAGGTGTGCCGGAGCCAATGTGTCGAGGCCTGGCGCAATCGCAGCCGCTCGGAACTGGGCAACTCAGCCACATCAATGGCTTTGCCCAGCCAGGATTTGACGTGTTGGTATAGCGCCTGGTAGCCCACGCCCTGCATGGGATCAAGAAGACTGGCCAGTATGGGGGCTTGCGGCGCAGCGCATGTAATGTCACCCAAACCGCGCGCTTGCAAGTATGTGTTGAGGGCGTGCAGCGCCGCAGGTGGCAGGGCCACGATACGGTTCTTGGAGCCTTTGCCATGCACCTGCATGACCCAGCCCTCTTCTTCGTGCTGAACATCGGATAACTTCGCTGTCAACAATTCTGCGCTGCGCAGGCCCACGCTGGTGACAAACTGCACGATGAACAGCATGCGCTGGGCCGCAGGCTCGGGCAGCTTGCCTTGACAGAAAGTGATCACCTGACGCGTGGCCACCTCGCTGAGCGCCTTTGACTGCAGCACGCGCTCCTGGCGATCATCGCCGATTTTTTGGTTCACCAGCAACCATGGGTTCTGCGCGATGTAGCCACTGGCTTGGAGCCAGTGAAACATCGACACCACAATGGTGATGGCCTGGCGTACGCTGCGGGTGCTCAGCGGCCCGCGAAACGGCGCCCATCCAGGCGAGCCAGGTTGCGC
>NZ_JBDNGU010000180.1:0-8939 GCF_041689105.1 Polaromonas sp.
AACCTTCTTCACCGACCAGGGCGTCTTCAGTCCAAGAAGGTGTTCGTACAGCGCGGTATCTTTCATGGCACGGTCAATCAATTTGGAAAACTGAATTGTGCTGGAGTGAAGGAAAATTCACAGTGGATTCGACGAAGAACCTTAAAAGCTGTCCGCCCATAGAGTTGGCTGCCGAGTGCTTTTGCGCCTTGCTTGCGGACGCATTGGGTGTGGAAACGCCGCCGTGCGGTATTGTTTACGAGCAAGCTACGCCGCTTTTTGCCAGCATAGACGTTCAAGCGCCGAATCTGATGCAGCAGTTCCACATTGACCCGAATGCCCCAGGTAAGGCAGAGATTCAAGCGCTGGTTGCCGAACTGGTGGCGTGGATTGGATTGGGCCGGTTAATCGCGTTGGACGTTTTGGTGCGCAACTCAGACCGCAATCCGGAAAACTTGCTAACAGATGGTCAAGATTACTGGGCCATCGACCATGGGCGAACGCTAGAAATTGACCCGCTTGCGCCCTATGAACTGCATAAAATTTATAGGGTTATTGCGGGCCATGCAAATTCGTTGGACTGTGCGAACGTGGAAGCCAGTGCCATAAGCAACGCGCTAACTTTTCCGACTGACTGCACGCTTGCAGCTGCTGCTGAAATGGGTAATCATGCGCTGGTAGCTGCCTTTGCGCAGCCGTTTGCGCAACAGGTGTCTGCCCGTTTGCCTGCTTTGGCGTCATCTATCAAGGGGCTTTTATGACTACAGAAATACTTTTGGCAAAAGTACCTGCGCTTCCTGCAAGTACAGGCGCATGGCGTGCGGTGTACTGGGAGCCAGTTATGCAAACTGGTGAGCGCATCTGCGTAGGCTTTTTAACTGCTTGGGAACAACAATCCAAAGCGGTCTTGACGATTCGTCCTGATTTATTGGCCACCTTGTTTGGTGCTGCTGGGAGCAAGGCGAACGGGCTGCTAGAGCGTACGTTTCGATTGTTGAATGCGCGGCTGACGGATACGCCTACGTTACAGGTCACCGCAGCATCTATGTCTGGCATTTATTTTGGCGATGTCGAGACTAGCCACGTTAATAGCTATAGCGATTTATTGCGTGTGGCCAAATTAATGAGTTCTAGTTTGGCCACTTTTGCCGAACCAGATGACGCCGATGCAGCAGAGTCTGATGATGCCCGGGCCGACCAATCACAACCGTCTCGGCAGTTTGCAACGCGGATTCGTGATTTGGTTGTCGCCCGTAACGCCTCGCTGGGTATATGTTTTAACCGTGAGGCATCGCTGATGAGCGCTCGCCGTCGGACAAGGTTTGGATTCTTGTCGGATTCCCTGGTTGCCCACTTTGGCGTCTTGCAGCCAAGCAAAATTAGCAATACGGTACGAACTACCCGTGGGTTGATCGTTGAACTTTCGTTGGCACAACGCGTCAGTAGCCGCGCAAGTTTGCTTGTTTTGGGTTTCCCGCCACTAGAAAGCCCCAATTTGACTGACAAGGAGCGCGGCATCGTGCAGGACTACACCGAAGAGTTATCGCTGGAAGCGAAAGAGTTCAGCGTAGGGTTTGCCAGTGCTGACAATGACAGTGCAGCGAGTGAAGCCTTGCTGCGCGCGCTGTGACCTGGTGGCGCTCCCTACTCCTTCGTTCATCCCACACTATGCTGCCTCGCCTGATTTCGGGGCAACTGCGTTTGCCAGAAGCTGAACCAGAAACCGCTGCTCCAAAAGACTGAAGCCCCGGTACATCTCTGTACAAGGGCTCCTGATACTCCTTCTACACGTGGCAGGCGAGTTGGCTGGATCGTACAGGTAAGTGGTGACACCTGTCGACTTCTATCTGCGCTGGGGCATCGCGCTACTTGAGGAAGGTCGCACATGGCGGCCAAAAGCGAAAAGCCCCGATGAACCCACCGAGGCTGTAACGCCGATCAGGAACCCCCCATCCACTTGACCGTTAGTTTGCCCGAGTGACTCGCCATTCGGCAAGACTTTTCAGCATGCCGGGACGATAACTGCGTAGTAGCCAAACGCAGAGCCCATGATTCTCATGTATAGAAAATGGCAATTTTTATACATGTTAGCGTTGACATGTAAAAAAAACATGGTTTTTTGTACATGATGCGGCTAATATGGCCAAACTTTCTGCCCCTTAAGGACTGATGAATGTCTTTTGACCGTGCCATTCCCTACAACGCGTTACCGGCGTTGCCGCCCGTTGTCGAGCTGGAAACCAAGGCCGTGCTCAAGCAGGTGGTGGTCGCGCGCACGGCTCTGGCAGAGCTCAAGGGGATTGCGCGCTTGCTGCCCAACCAGGGGGTGTTGATTCAGGCGGTGGGTTTGCAGGAGGCCAAAATTTCGTCCGAGATCGAAAACATCGTTACGACCGACGATGCGCTGTACCGCGGCTTTGCCAACGACGGCGAGGGCTCGGACCCCAAAACCAAAGAGGTGCTGCATTACAAGGATGCCTTGTGGCAGGGCTATCAGTGGGTCAAGCAGGACAACATGCCGCTGACCACCCGGCTGTTTGACACGCTGTACCAAGTCGTCAAGCAGGCCGACGATGGGGTGCGGCGCCTGCCGGGCACCCGGCTGGCCAACCCGGCTGGTCAGACGATCTACACCCCGCCGGAGGGTGAGGGTGTGATTCGCGACAAGCTGGGCAACCTGGAGCGCTTTATCAATGAGCCGTCGGAGCTGGACCCGCTGGTACGGCTGGCGGTGATGCATTACCAGTTTGAGGCGATTCACCCGTTTCCGGACGGCAATGGCCGGGTGGGGCGGATATTGAACATCCTGTACCTGATCTCCGAGAAACTGCTGGACGTCCCCATCCTGTACCTGTCGCGCTACATCATTGAACACAAGGGCGACTACTACCGCGGCTTGTCGGGCGTGACGGAAGATGCGAAGTGGGAAGCATGGGTGCTGTACATGCTGCGCGCCGTGGAAAGCACGGCCAGGCTCACCGGCGAACGCATTCTGGCCATTCTTGAGCTGAAACAGGCCGCGACTGCCAAGGCCGAGTCGGTGTTACCGAAGGTCCAAGTGCCGGCGATTCTGGACGTGGTGTTTCGCCATCCCTACTGCAAGGTCAAGTTTCTGGAGCAGGCCGGCCTGGGCTCACGCCCCACTTGCACCAAGTACCTGCGGGCGCTGGTTGGCGCGGGTTTGCTGCGGGAGCAGCCGGTCTGGCGGGAGAACTACTTCATCAACGATGCTTTTTTCGACGCGCTGGTGAAATGAAGCAGGCTTCTCATGTTGACTTTGTGTACACGAGACGCTCATCATGTTAATAAATATAACTATTTTTTACATGACAACGGCCTCATGTCAATGTCCATAAGGTGAGCAGATGACGGAAGACCAACTTGAGCGAGAGGCCCTGGGCTGGCTGCAAGACGTGGGGTATTCCTGTGCCTATGGCCCGGACATTGCCTTTGACGGCATGGCTCCGGAGCGGGCCAACTACCGCGAGGTGCTGCTGGCCGGGCGGCTGCGTGCGGCCATTGACCGGCTGAACCCGGGTGTGCCGGCAGCGGCGCGTGAAGACGCGCTGGTGCAGGTGCTGAACTTGGGCATACCGGCGCTGCTGACTTCCAACAGGCGCTTTCACCAGTTGTTTGTGACGGGCGTGCCGGTGCAGTACCAGAAGGACGGTGACACCCGGGGCGACTTCGTTCGGCTGGTGGACTGGGGGCATGTTCAAAACAATGACTGGCTGGCGGTGAACCAGTTCAGCATCAAGGGGACCAGCCACACGCGCCGGCCGGACATCATCCTGTTTGTGAATGGCCTGCCGCTGGTGCTACTGGAGATCAAGAACCCTGCCGACGAAAAGGCTAATGTGTGGAAGGCCTACGACCAGATACAGACTTACAAGGAGCAGATTCCGGACGTTTTCCAGACCAACGAGGTGCTGGTGATCTCGGACGGGACCGAGGCGCTGATGGGCTCGCTGTCGAGCGAGCCGGAACGCTTCATGGCCTGGCGCACGATTGACGGCGCGACGCTGGACCCGCTGGGCGAGTTCAACGAGCTGCAAACCCTGGTGCGTGGCGTGCTGGCGCCGCAATACCTGCTGGACTACCTGCGCTACTTTGTGCTGTTTGAAGACGACGGCACGCTGGTGAAAAAGATTGCCGGCTACCACCAGTTTCATGCTGTGCGCTCGGCCATCGTCAAAGTCATCGAGGCGTCGCGCCCCGGCGGTAACCAGAAGGGCGGCGTGGTCTGGCACACGCAGGGCAGTGGCAAAAGCATCACCATGACCTGTTTTGCGGCGCGCGTGATGCAGGAGCCGGCGATGGAGAACCCGACCATCGTGGTGATCAGCGACCGCAATGACCTGGACGGGCAACTGTTCGGCGTGTTCAGCCTGGCGCAAGACCTGCTGCGCGAGCAGCCGGTGCAGGCGCGCACACGGCAGGAGCTGCGCGCGCTGCTGGCCAACCGGCCATCCGGCGGCATCGTGTTTGCGACCATCCAGAAGTTCATGCCCGGGGAAGACGAAGACACATTCCCGGTGCTGTCGGAGCGGCACAACATCGTGGTGATTGCTGACGAAGCGCATCGCACGCAATACGGCTTTGAGGCCAAACTTAAAGTTCGAAAAGTGCCTCTAGCCCTTACAGGACGTGCGCAAGCAGCTATTAATATAGTAGCTACCGGTGATGGTGCGGTCATGCCGCACCGGGCTGAGTTGGTGCTACCAGAATACGTTGTCAGCGACATGGCTGAGCGCTACCAGGTCGGCTACGCACAACACCTGCGGGACGCGCTGCCTCACGCCACCTTTGTGGCATTTACCGGCACACCGGTCAGCAGCACCGACCGCGACACCCGCGCTGTGTTTGGCGACTACATCCATGTGTATGACATGCAGCAGGCCAAGGAAGATGGCGCCACGGTAGCCATCTATTACGAGTCGCGCCTTGCCAAGTTGAGCCTCAAGGAGGCTGACCTGCAGCAGCTCGACGAAGAGGTGGACGACCTGGCAGAAGACGACGAGGAAAGCCAGCAAGCGGCACTGAAGAGCCGCTGGGCGGCGCTGGAAAAAGTAGTGGGTGCCGAACCGCGTATTGCCAGCGTGGCGCAAGACCTGGTGGCCCATTTTGAAGAGCGCAACAAGGCGCAGACCGGCAAGGCGATGGTGGTGGCGATGAGCCGCGACATCTGCGCACATCTGTACAACGAGATCGTCAAGCTGCGCCCCGATTGGCACGATGCTGACCCAGAGAAGGGCGCGATCAAGATCGTCATGACCGGCTCCGCCAGCGACAAGGCACTGCTGCGGCCGCACATCTACAGTGCCCAAGTAAAGAAGCGGCTTGAAAAACGCTTCAAAGACCCTTCTGACCCGTTGCGCATGGTGATCGTGCGTGACATGTGGCTGACTGGCTTTGATGCGCCTTGCGTGCACACGCTGTACGTGGACAAACCCATGAAGGGTCACAACCTGATGCAGGCGATTGCCCGGGTGAATCGCGTGTTCAAGGACAAGCAGGGTGGTCTGGTGGTGGACTACATCGGTATCGGCAATGAGTTGAAGTCGGCCATGAAGGAATACACCGCCAGCCAGGGGCGGGGCCGCCCGACAGTTGATGCGTATGAAGCTTTCAGCGTGCTGGCCGAGAAGGTGGACGTGCTGCGCGTCATGCTGCACGGCTTTGACTACAGCAGGTTTCTCACGGGCGGGCACAAGACGCTGGCGGGCGCAGCCAACCATGTGCTGGGCCTGAGCACTGGCAAAACGCGTGATGGCAAGAAACGGTTTGCCGATACCGCGCTGGCGATGAGCAAAGCTTTTACGCTGTGCTGCACGCTTGACGAGGCCAAGGCGGTGCGTGAAGAAGTGGCGTTTTTTCAGGGGGTGAAAGTCATCCTCACGAAGAAGGAACTGACGGCGAAGAAGCGGACCGACGAGCAACGCGAGCTGGCGATTCGCCAGATCATCAGTTCTGCAGTGGTGTCTGAAAGCGTGGTCGATATTTTTGATGCCGTGGGACTGGACAAACCCAACATCGGCCTGCTGGACGACGAGTTTCTGGCGCAGGTCCGTGATTTGCCTGAACGCAATTTGGCAGTCGAACTGCTGGAGCGTTTGCTGCAGGGCGAGATCAAAAGCCGGTTTGCCGGCAGCGTCGTGCAGGACCGCAAGTTCTCCGAGATGCTGGCCAACGTCATCCAGCGCTACCAGAACCGGTCTATCGAAACCGCGCAGGTGATGGAAGAACTGATCCAGATGGCGAAGAAGTTCAGGGAAGCTTCTTTGCAGGGCGAGCAACTGGGACTGACGGAAGACGAGGTGCGCTTCTATTACGCACTGATCGAAAACGAATCAGCGGTGCGTGAACTGAGCGACGACACCTTGAAAAAAATCGCGCATGAGCTGACGGACAGCTTGCGCAAAAACCTCAGTGTGGACTGGTCGGCCAGGGAAAGTGTTCAGGCCAAGCTGCGACTGATGGTCAAACGCATCCTGCGCAAGTACAAATATCCTCCGGACGACCAGGACGCGGCAGTGGAGCTGGTGCTGGAGCAAGTGCGGGAGATGGGCGAGAACTGGTGATGCTGAGAGGCATCGCCGAGTAAATATTTTTGATTCAGGGGTTGCGAAACCTGGTATCACTGGGGTGATCCAGCGAAAAGTGCGCCGCGGCCTTCTACATTTTTCATCCCCATGACCTCCCCGCGCCTGCAGCAATTTATTCCCCTTCTCGCCGTGTTCGGCGCTGTCACTTCGCTGGGCATTGGCACCTCGTGGGCCAAGCAGTTGTTTCCGCTGCTGGGGGCGCAGGGGGTGTCGGCGTTGCGGGTGGGGTTTTCGGCGCTGTTGCTGTTGCTGTTGTGGCGGCCCTGGCGCTGGAAGCTCTCGCGGGCTGATGCGCTGTCGATTGCCAAGTATGGTGCGGCGCTGGGCGCCATGAACCTGATGTTTTACATGTCGCTGCGAACCCTGCCTTTTGGGCTGGCGGTGGCCATCGAGTTTTCGGGGCCGCTGGCGGTGGCCATTTTTTATTCGCGCAGGGCCGTCGATTTTGTCTGGGTGGCGCTGGCGGTGCTGGGCCTGGGCATGTTGCTGCCACTGGGCATCAACAGCAGCACGCTGGACCCGGTGGGTGTGCTGTACGCACTGGCGGCGGCGGTGTTGTGGGCGATGTACATCGTTTTTGGCAAGCGTATCGGCCACCTGCATGCGGGGCATTCTGTCTCGCTGGGGCTGACAGTGGCGGCGCTGGTGGTGGTGCCGGTGGGTGTGGTGCATGCGGGGGCGGCGCTGCTATCGCCCCAGGTACTGCTGATTGGCGTGGGTGTGGCCGCCATCTCAAGCGCGATCCCGATCTCGCTGGAGATGATGGCGCTCAAACGCCTGCCCAAAGAGGCTTTCGGCATCATGATCAGCATGGAGCCGGCGGTGGCGGCTGTGCTGGCTATCGGCCTGCTGGACGAACACCTGAGCAATGGCCAGTGGCTGGCGATTGGCTGCATCGTGGCGGCGTCGATGGGCAGCGCCTTGACGGCGCGGCGGCAGGTCGCGCAAGCGCCGGAATCCGTGGCGACCTGACTGGTCCACGGTTTGCTGCCGGTTTTATCGGTGCGTTGCCAGTTTGTGCATCAAATCGGCCTCAGGCCCTTGTCTGACGGGCACAGGCAGCTATCAAAAAAGTAGCAAACCCAGACGCTTGAAAAACTGACCCAGGACGACGGCGCCGCCTGGCTGCAGTTTCCCCGCACGCGGCGTGCAACCGCAGATGCTGCCTTGGTAAACTACGCGTCTGCCTTTGTAGCTCAGTGGATAGAGCGATCCCCTCCTAAGGGATAGGTCGCAGGTCCGATTCCTGCCAAGGGCACCATCTTTTGATTCAAGCCACCAGCTGTTGATGGTCGGCTTTGAATTCTCCCCCCCCCGCTGACGTCAGTCGTAAGAGAAGGTGTAGATCAGGTCCACCGCCGTCTGGTCGCCGGTCTGGGCGCGGATCGTGAAGCGCTGCGACAGGTCGTAAAACACATAGAGCGTACCCAGCGCGCCGGACAGGCTGCGCTCATAGGCGGCGTAGAAGTTGCGCGAGAAGCGTTTACCCAGCGTGATGGCCCCGCCGCTGGCGCCGCCGGCGCCACTGCTGAAGGACAACTCGTCCAGCCCCAGCCGCCCGGCGATGCCGCCGGTGTTGCCGCTTTTGCTGCCCAGCAGCGCGATGGCGGCTTGCTGCAGCAGGGCGGCTTCGGCGCCGCCGCTGGCGGAGGCGCGGCCTATCACCAACCATGAGAGCTTTTCAGCGTCGGGCAAGTCGGGCTGGGCATACAGGCGCACGGCGGGCAGCAGGGCGGTGCCGGTGATCTGCACGCCGACGCGCTGCGTCATGTTCGGGCGCACGGCCAGGATGTCGAGCGTGGGGTTGTCGATGGCACCAGTGAAGCGCAGCACGCCCTGCTCGATGTCCAGCCGCTGGCCGTAGGCACGGTACTGGCCGCCGACGGTACGCACCGTGCCGACCAGGCGCGGGGAGGCCAAAGAGTCGCCGGTCAGCGCCAGCGTGCCGCGCACGCGGGTGTCGATACCCTTGCCCTCAATGCGGAAGTCGTCGCCCAGGTCGATGTCTACCGCGATCTTGACCTTGCGGGTGTCCCTGATGGGTTCGGGCGTGGGGCCGGCTTTGGCCGGAGCCTGTTTGCCGATGGCAACGCCGCCTACGTTGCGCACCAGCACGTCGCTGCCCAGCTCGGGCCGGCCTTCGTCGGGCAGCACGATGCGGGCCTGGTCCACGCGCAGCGCGCCGGTGATCTCCATCAGTTTGTCGTTAAGCCTGGCCTGCAACTGGCCGGAGACGGTGAGTTGCCTGTCGGTGCGTATGCTGGCGCGCAGTTTGTCCAGCTTGGCTGTCAGCGCCACCATCGGCTGGCCGTTGACCCAGCCGGCCTCACCCTGCGCAGTGAGCAGGCCGCCCGC
>NZ_JBDNGU010000181.1:0-41226 GCF_041689105.1 Polaromonas sp.
ACGCTGAATAAGCCCCGTTTTTGAAACGGCACTTTTCGGTATGGCCCATCGATTGAAGATTTTTGCCCGAGTTGGACCAGATTTGCGGCTCTGAGAGCCGCATTGCCGGGCTTCTTCGCCCACTTTGCACCTTCATGGACGCACCTGTGCCAAGAGCCTTTGTCGGCCCAGGTAGATATTGGCCAGCGCCAACGCAGTAAATGCCCGCGTTGCATTCTTGGCCAGCCCCCGGTAGCGCACCTTGCCAAAGCCCCACAGCCGCTTGACCACACCAAAGACATGCTCCACCCGAGCACGGATGCTGGACTTGGTGCGGTTCTTCGCCTTGGCCACTTCGTCGATCTCGCCTTTGCGCTTGACTCGCTGATTGGTGAAGTCTTTGGCCTTGGCCGCCTTACTGTGAATCAACGCCTTCTGGCTGGCATAGGCCGAGTCGCCATAGACGCGTTGCTCGTTGCCGTGCAGCAGGTCCGGCAAAGGATGTTTGTCGTGCACGTTGGCTGCAGTCACCACGGCGCTGTGGGCCAGCCCGCTTTGGCTGTCTACGCCGATATGCAGCTTCATGCCAAAGTACCACTGCTTGCCTTTGCGCGTCTGGTGCATCTCGGGGTCGCGCGCCTTGTCTGCGTTCTTCGTGGAGCTGGGCGCGCCGATGATGGTGGCGTCCACGATGGTGCCGGTGTTGACCTTGAAGCCCCGGGCCTGCAGCTCATGGCCCACCTTCGGTGGCCGGAGCCAACGCCAGTGGCAACCTGTACTCGTTGCTGCAGACCTGCCTGGCCAATGGCATTAACGGCTACTGGTATCTACGCACGCTGCTCACTGCGCTGCCAACGGCGCAGACAGCCGATGATTACGAGGCCTTGCTGCCTTGGCGTATCAAACTACCCAGCCGCTAGGCCTGCCGCCCATCCCAATCCGATTCGCGGCATCGCCGCAAGGAACGCAGTCTATTGAGCGCTTACGAAATGTCCTCGGACTCCAAGCCACTTGCTTTGAGTTCGCTGCCCACCACGTGCCGGAGGCTGTACGCGGTGATCGACGTCCTGTTTTTGGCCATGCTCGCCTCGCTGCGGCTGTAATGGCATTGCTGTACGCAGCTGCCAGCGGTTCTGTCGCATTAAGCATTTTTCGTTTTCGCGACACACCAGGGGTAGCGAATTCGCAAGGTTGAGACGCTACAGGTATTTGGTCGATTTTGGGAAATTTGCTTAATGCGACTCAACCGCCTTGCTCCAGGCCTGTGCCACATCCGCCAGACCTTGCGGACTGGCCGCCACCAGCGGTCTGGCAACGCGGCGCACCAGATCCCTGGTGTGGTCATCGCGCACATATTCCACCGGCGACTTGCCATCCACGCGCGCCAGCAGCAGCGCCGGCAACAAGGCGGCCGCGCGTGCCTCGATGTCGGCGCGCGGTTCCCACTGCACGGCAGCCAGATAGCTTGCCGCGAAGGCCTCGAACGCGGCCAGATACTGCGCGCGCAGTTCCGGATGCACCAGGCACTTGAGCAGCAGATGGTTGAGGCAGAAGGCGATGTCGAAGGCCGGGTCGCCGTACCAGGCGCACTCGGCGTCGAGCAGGATGGGCGAGGCCGGGCCAAGCAGAATGTTTTTCGGACTCACGTCGCCGTGCACCAGCGCGATCTGCGCAGCGCCGGTGCGCTCGGCCAGCGCATTCAAGCGTTCGGCCAGATCGGGGTGCCGGCGTCCGGTGGCCACCAGATAGGGCTCCAACCGCAAGGCGAAGAAGTTGTCGCGCGTGGCGAATTCGCGCGCTACTGCCGGGTCGCCAGCACTGGCGTTGTGCACCGCGACCACGATGCGGGCCACCGCTGCGGCGGTGGCGGAATCGACTTGGCCGGCCATCAGTTGCGCCTTCCACACCGGATGCCGCTCCGGGGCGAGAAATTCCATTGCGAACAGGCCGGCGCTGGCGTCGTGCGCCACCGGCTTGGGCACGGCCTGCGGCACATGGCGTGCGGCGAACTGCAACCATTTCCATTCAAAGGCATTGCGCTCGGTCGGTGCGAACCAGTCGGCCGCCACCTTGAGCTTCGGTAACGCGCGCTTTATGCAGAGTGTGCGCGTCGGCAGATCGACGCGCCAGATGTCAGACGATACGCCGCCGGCCAGCGGCGTCCAGCGCGCATCCTCGCGCGAGGCGGCCAGCCCCTGGCCGAGCAGAAAGTCCTCCAGTTCGGGCGCGGGCTTCATGCCTTGCTGCCGCGCCAGGATACCAATCCCTTCATGGAGAAACCTGCGCGTTGCGCGCTGTGGTATTCGCCTTGGGAACGGCCCAGCGGCTCATGCCGGCAAAGCGTGCGCCGCTCATCTCCTCGATACGCAGCAACTGGTTGTACTTGGCCAGGCGGTCGGAACAGCGCAGCGAGCCGATCTTGATCTGGCCGGCGCCGGTGCCTACCGCGAGGTCGGCCAGGAAGTCGTCCTCGGTCTCGCCCGAACGCGCCGACACCACTGGCGCGTAGCCGGCGCGGCGCGCCAGCGCCAGTACGTCCAGCGTGCCGGTGAGCGTGCCGTTCTGGTTGAGTTTGATCAGCACGCTGTTGGCCGCGTGCGCCTCGATGCCGCGCTGCAGCCGCGCCAGATTGGTGGTGAAGAAATCGTCACCGACCAGTTGCACGCGGCTGCCGAGTTCAGAAGTGAGCGTGGTCCAGTCGCCCCAGGCATTTTCGTCCAGCGCGTCCTCCACTGAGACCACCGGGAACTCGTCCACCCACGAACGCACCATGTCCATCATCGCGCGCGCACTGGCCTGTCGTCCCTCACGTGCAAGTCTGTAACTGCCATCCGGCCCTTTGAGCGAGCTGGCCGCCACGTCGATGGCGATCACGATGTCCTCGCCCGGGCGCAGGCCAGCGCGCTCGGTGGCCTCAACCATCAATTGCAGCGCTTCGCGCCCGGTTGCGAAACCCGGGCTCAGGCCCCCCTCGTCGGCCAGCAGCGTGGGCAAGCCGCGTTCGGCCATCACGTCGGTGGCGGCGCTGCGGATCCGTGCGATGTGATGCAGCGCTTCCTCGGTGTTGCGGGCGCTGGCGGGAATGGCGAGAAAGTCCTGCACGTCCATGCCGCGCCCGGCATGCAGGCCGCCGCTCAGGATGTTGACCATAGGCATGGGCATCAGCAGCTCGCCCGTCCCGCCAGTTTCGCCGCTGAGCTCGGCGATGCGCCGGTACAGCGGCTGCTTGCACGCGGCAGCGGCCGCGCGGCAGGCGGCGAGCGAAACCCCCAGCACCGCGTTGGCGCCCAGGCGGCTGAGTTGCTCGCTCCCATCGAGCGCGCGCAGCCGCTCGTCCAGGCCGCGCTGGTCGGCAGCATCCACGCCCTGCAATGCGCGCGCGATCTCGCCGTTGACGTTGGCCACCGCCTGGCGCACGCCAAGGCCCCGGTACTGCGCGGGATCGCCGTCGCGCAACTCGTGCGCCTCGGCCGCGCCGGTGGAGGCACCCGACGGCACCGAGGCGCGGCCCATGACGCCGCCAGAGAGATGCACATCGACCTCGACGGTGGGGCGCCCGCGCGAGTCGAGAATCTGACGCGCGTGCAGCGATTGGATGGTGGTTGTCATGGTTGTTGTATCTCAAATTTCTTGGGTATCTGTTTGCTTTCCAGCGTTTTCACCAGGGCGAGCAGCATGCGGTTCGCCGGCGTCGGGATACCCAGCTGATCGCCCTTGCGCACCACATGGCCGTTGAGGTAGTCAATCTCGCTGCGCTTGCCGCGCGCCAGGTCTTGCGCGGTGGAGGAATACTGCGTGGCCATCGCGCGCGCAATCGCCTGCACGGCGCCCCAGGCATCACCCGGCACCTGCACGCCGCAGGCCTGCGCCACGGCCAGGCATTCATCCACCACGTCGCGCATCACGGCTTCGATGCCCTGCCCCTGCACCAGGCGACCGTAGGGGAGCTGCGTGATGGCCGAGAGCGCGTTGTAGGCGCAGTTGATGATCAGCTTGACCCACAGCGCGCCGGCCACGTTGTCGGAAATCTGCACCGGCACGCCAGCGCGGGCGAACTCGGCCACCAGCGCCTCGCTGCGCAGTGAAGGGCCGATCACCAGCTCGCCACGCCCGTTGTGCTTCACATGGCCGGGCCCGGCCATGCCGGTGGCGACGTACACCACCGTGGGCACCACGGTCTGCGCCAGCACCGCTTGCGCGCGCTCGGCGTTGTCGACACCGTTTTGCAAACTCAGCACCACGGCATCGGCGTCGAGATGCGGCGCGATGGCGGTCGCGGCACTTTCGGTGTCGGTGGATTTGACGCAAAACAGCACGCACTGCGTGCCGCGCACGGCAGCCGGGTCGCTACTGGCTTGCAACGCCACGTGTTCCGTGAAGGTCTGCGTGTCGAGCAGCAGGCCATGCTGCTGCACCGCCTCCACATGCTGCGGCCGCGCGATCAGCATCACTTCATGGCCGGCGCGCGCCAGCATGCCGCCGTAGAAGCAACCGACCGCCCCCGCCCCCATGACTGCGAATTTCATTCACTCACTCCAAGCCAATACAAGTCTGTGTGCCCTCGTCATCATGAACGATTTGAGCAAACAATCAAAAGATTTCAATTATTGCGGAGGGAAGCAGGCTACTGCCAAGCACCAGGCCTCCAGCAATAGTCCACTTGCGGACACGCACGTAAACCTCTCGTCAGCATGAACGGTATCACCATGGGCAAACTCAGACGTTCATCACCGCCACCGAGCGCACGTTGAGAAAGGCCTCCAGCGCTTCGTGTCCGCCTTCGGAGCCGTAGCCTGAGTCCTTGATGCCGCCGAACGGCATTTCGGCCGAAGGCATGGCGGGCATATTGATCCACAGCATGCCGACTTCGACGCGGCGCGCCAGCAGATCGATTTTCAGAAATCGGTCATTATGGAAAGCTTTTCATAACAACCAGTATCGGTCGCGCAATTGCTTCTTGTAGAGCTTTCCAGTGGGGTGGCGCGGCAACTGCGGATCAAAGTCCACGCTGCGCGGGCACTTGAAGCTGGCCAAGTGGGAGCGGCAGTAATCGATTAGCTCCTGCGCGAGGGCCGGTCCAGCGTCTTGCGGATCGACCAGCTGGACCACCGCCCTGACCTCCTCACCAAAATCTTCATTGGGTACGCCCACCACGGCGACATCCATCACCTTCGGGTGGCCGATCAGGATGTTTTCCGCTTCCTGAGGATAGATGTTGACACCCCCAGAGATGATCATGAAGTCGCGCCGGTCCAGCAGGTACAGGTAGCCGTCCTGGTCCATTCGCCCGATGTCGCCGAGCGTGGTCCAGCCCTGGGCGTTGCGGGTGTGTGCTGTGCGCTCGGTGTCGTTGTGGTAACTGAAAGTCGGTCCGTCCGAGAAATACACTAGACCCGACTCGCCTGCAGGCAGTTCTTGGCCGTCTTCATCGCAAATGTGGAGCTGCCCCTGTGTGGCGCGGCCGACCGAGCCCTGGTGTAGCAGCCACTCCTGCGGCGTGATCGAGCAAAAGCCGTTGTTCTCAGTGCCGGCGTAGTATTCCGTCAGGATCGGTCCCCACCAGTCCATCATCCGCAGTTTGACTTCTATCGGGCAAGGCGCGGCCGCGTGCACGGCCACCTTCATTGTCGATACGTCGAACTGCTCGCGCAGTTTGGTTGGCAGTTTGAGAATACGCACGAACATGGTCGGCACCCATTGGCTATGGGTCAATCGGTGGTTCTGGATCAGCGCCAGTGCGCGCTGTGCGTCGAAGCTTTCCATGACCATCACCATGCCACCGAGTTTGATCACCGTCATGCTGTGGCGCAGCGGCGCGGCATGGTACAGCGGCGCCGGGGACAGGTAGCGGCAATCCGGCCCATAACCGAACAAAGGCTGCAGCAGATTGACCAGCATGGTGCGCCCACCAGCACGCTGGCGTTGCATCGGCCACTTCACGCCCTTGGGCCGGCCGGTCGTGCCAGACGAGTACAGCATGTCCAGGCCCTGCAGCGGATCATCTTGCGGCAGATCATTTGCCTGGTCCACCCGCTGCGTCCATGACGGCAGGTCAGACAATGACAGGTCAACCTCGAAGCATTGCAGTTGAGCGGGCAACTGGTCCAGAAACTGCGCGTCGACGCAGGCAACGTCGCACGAAATCAGCAGCACTTTGGCGCCGCAGTCGGCCACAATGTGCGCGACCTCGGCCGCGGTGAGCCTGGTGCTGATGGTGGTGTAGTAGACGCCTGCGCGGTCCATGCCGAAGCAGGCTTCCAAAAAACGGCGGCTGTTATTCATCAACAGCGCAACGTGCTCTCCAGGCGCAACGCCACACTCGCGCAACACCCGGGCCACCTGATTGGCCCGCTGCTCGAGCTGGCCAAAGCTGACCTGCTCGCCGCTCTCGGCCATCATGAAGGCGATCTTGTCCGGGTCCGTGCCCGGACTGTCCAAGGGAAGCATCATGCTGCGCGTTCCGCCGTCCATCAGTGCGCCAGGCAGACTTTGCCGAACTGCACGCCACTCTTGAGGTAAGCCATGGCTTCCTTGAGTTCGGCAAACTCAAACACTCGGTCCACGATCGGCTGGACCTGGTGCTGCTCCATGGCGCGCAGCATGGCTTCAAATCCGTCGCGGTGGCCCACGGTCACGCCCTGCAGGCGCACCTGCCGGGTGATGATGTGACCCAGCGAGGTCGCCATCGTCGAGCCCGACAAAATGCCGATCATCGCAATGGTGCCGCCAGGACGGATGCAGCGCAGCGACTGGGGTAGGGTTTTTTCCCCGCCAAGTTCGACGATCAAGTCGTAGCCGCGACCGCCGGTGAACTCTCGTGTGGCCTTGGCCCATTCGGGCACGGTGCGGTAATTAAGCACTGCGTCCGCACCGAGCTTTTTCACCTTGTCCATGCGCTCTTCACTGGAGGTGATCACCGTCACGTGGGCACCCAGCAGCTTGGCAAACTGCAAGGCAAACAGCGCCACGCCGCCGCAGCCCTGCACCAACACGCGGTCGCCAAGGCGGCAGCCACCGGCCGAGGTCAAAGCGCTCCAGGCGGTGAGCGCCGCGCAAGGCAGGCTGGCGGCCTGGGTGTCCGACAGATGGGCCGGCACTTTGACAACGCCCTGCTCGGACAGGCACATCAGCTCGGTCATGGTCCCGTCAACCGGTCCGCCAAGGGATTGCGTAAGCCGCTCCAGATCGGGCTCACCCCCAGTCCAGCTTTGGAAGTAGGTCGGGCAGACGCGGTCGCCCACCGCCACACGGCTCACGCCCGCACCAACGGCGTCAACCACGCCCACACCGTCAGACACGGGAATCAGCGGCAGCGTGCCAGTGTAGCTGCCATAACCGCGCTCCGGCACCACAAGATCGCGGTAATTGAGCGATGAGGCCTTCATCCGCACCAGCACCTGACCTGGCCCGGCTACAGGCTCTGGCCTGGACGAGAGCTTTAGATGCTCCATGCCCCAATCGCCTTCTATTTGAAATACCCGCATTACTGATCCTTTGTCTGTTGTGTTGAATGTATGGTCAGGCCCACGGCAGTGTCAGCCTGCCCCTGGACATCGCGCGCGATGCGCTCAAGCAGCATCTCGGTCGAGCCATCGACTAGGGTCGCCACCTGCGCCGCTGCCAGATGTCGCGTCAGCGGGTGTTGCTCACTGAGGCCCTGCGCGCCCATGGCATGCAGCAACTCGGCCAAATGGCGCTGGGCCATTCGCGTGGCAAACACCTTGGCCTTGGCTGCGGCCACTTGGGCGCGCAAATGGTCCCCATCATCGACCAAGACGCTCGCATGGTCCACCAGCAAGTTGGCGGCCTCCAGGTCGATGGCCGCGTCAGCCAGGCGCCAGCGCCAGCCCTGGTGCGCGTGCAAGCTGGCGCCAAAAGTCTGTCTGAAAACGCCGTACTCACTGGCCAAGGCTAACGCCCGATCTACCATGCCACAGCACATTGCCGCCACATAGACACGTGCGCCGTTGATTGAATTGAGAATGTCCTTGAAGGCCACGCCGGGCGCTGCCAGCATGTCCTGTCCGTCACACTGATATTGCGCCAGCTTGAAGCTGCCGCTTCCAATGCTGGAAACTGGTCCCTGCGGTGGTTGCGCCGCGCGCTCGAAGCCAGTTGCCTGTGCATCCACTACGAAAGCGGCGATACCGGCCGCGCCGCCGCCCGGCTGGGTCTGTGCATAAACGATTAGAACGTCCGCATGGACGGCATTGGTGATCCAGCTCTTGGCCCCATCGAGCCGCCAGCCGCCGTCCACCGCCTGCGCCTGGGTGAGCATGGCAGCGGCGTCTGAACCGGCTTGAGGTTCAGTCAACGCCGTGCAACCAGTCATCTCACCAGTGAGCAACCGGGGTACCCAGCGGCTTATGTGATCAGAACAGCCCATGCGTGCCAAGTGCTCCACTACGTTGTGGCTGTTGACCACGGCCATCGCGACGCCAAAATCCGCAGCAGCGAGCAGCCTTGTCAGTTTGACTTTGCTGCTGAAAGGCAAGCCGAGCCCGCCCAAACTGCGCGGTATCTGCACGCCAATCAGGCCCAGGCGCCCAGCCTCGCGCATCAGCGCCTGACTGCTGGCGCCCTGTCGGCTTCGCTCACTTGCCTTTGGCTCCACATGCTCATCGACAAAGGTGCGCGCTCGCTTCAACAAAGCAGCTTCGGCCGACGCAAGGTCGGCGTCGGCAAGGCCTTCAGCCACGGCGTAGCCCCAGTGCACCAGCCAGACGCAGCCACAGCCCATGGAAGACCGGCACAAGCCCACGTGGCAGGAAAATGGTTGCAAGTACCAGAATGAGCCCGTACGTCACCAGCCTGTAGCTGTCCGCAATGCGCAGGTACTCCGGCAGGAAAGTGATGGCAAAGGCGCCGACTACTGGGCCGGCCAGCGTGCCACTTCCACCCAGAATCACCGCTAAAATCGCGTTGAGCGACTGGTCCACGCTGAATGGCTCGGGATTAAGAAAGCCGATGTAGTGGGCATACAGCGCGCCAGCCAGACCCGCCAGCGCGGCACTGACTACGAAGGCCAGCAGCTTGTAGCGAAAGGTGCGCACGCCAATCGCTTCGCTGAGGCTTTCATTCTGGCGAATTGACAGCAAAATCCGGCCCACCCGCGAGTGCAGTATGAGCGCGCACAGGCCGGTACTGAGCGCAGCCATTAGAAGTGCCAGCAAATAATAGTTGGTGTTACTGCGGCCTTCAAAATTGAACGTCCAACCCAGCAGAGAAAGCTCGGACGGGCGCGGTATGTTCGAAATGCCGGCCTCCCCGCCCGTCAGTGAACTGTAGGTCAGCAGCACCGTAAAAATCACCATGTTGTAGGCCAAGGTGACAATGGCAAAGTAGTGTCCCTTCACCCGCAGGCTGGGGTAGCCCACCAGCACAGAAACAAGCCCGGTGAACAGTGGTGCCAGCCACATCGTCATCCAGACCGACCAACCGAACTTGACCGTAAGCAGTGTAGAAAAATAAGCGCCTATCCCCATGAAACCAGCCTGCGCAATCGAGACATAGCCGACCAATCCCTGAATCAAGTTCTGGCCTTGCGCGAGCACAATCCAGACCAACGCAAGAATGATAAGGTGGATAAAGTACGGAACCTTGATCAACGCAGGCATAGCTGCTGCGACCAGGATCAACACCACCCAAGCGGTCAGGTGTGTGAGAAGTTTTTTCACCGTTTGCCCAGCAGGCCTTCAGGCCTAAATAACAGCACCACGATCATCACCAAAAAGGCAATGACATCCTTGTAGGCCGACGAGATGAAGCCAGCGGCCATGGACTCGCTCACCCCCAGGATCAACCCCCCCACGATGGCCCCGGGTATGGAGCCAAGCCCGCCCAGGATCAGCACCGCAAAACCCTTGACCGCCAGCCCTTCGCCAACGCCGGGTGCTATGGCCAACAAAGCACCGATAAGCGCACCAGCGGCCACGCCCAGAGACGAAGAAATACCGAACACCACCAGCGAGACCAGGTTGACGTTGACACCCATCAGAACGGCTGCTTGGCGGTTTTGGGCAACCGCACGTATTGACTTGCCGGTCTTGGTGCGGCTCATCAGCAACGCGATCACGCCAACCAGCGCGCAGGCCGTGAGAATCACCAAAAGGCGCAGTTCAGCCACCGCTACGCCACCCACATTGAATACGCTGCGGTAAGGCGTCTGGATCACCACCTGATCTGCGCCGAAGGTCAACAGATTCAAGCCTTCGATCATCATGGTCAGACCCAGCGCAATGATGAAGGCGTTAATGTGCGGCGCATCGCGCACCGGCCGGTAGGCTAGCCGCTCGATCAGCAAGCCGACCACCGCGCCAGCCACCATGGCCAGCGCCATGGCCGCGAAAAACGGCAGGCCGAACCGCTCAACGAAGGTGAATGTCAGGTAGCCGCCGAACATCGCCACCGAGCCGTGCGCGAAATGCGCGATGCCAAGAATGCCGAACACCACCGTCAGGCCCAGCGCGATCAGCACATAGACCGAGCCGATGGCCAAGCCGTTGATGCCTTGTTGAAGAACTTCGATCATGGTCCGTCCTGGTGTTAAGTGCACCGCGCTTCGCGCGGTGCCTTCGCCTTATTTGTAGAGACTGCGCAGGAAGGTGGAATAGGCCACAGTGTCCGAAGGCAACTCGGCGACATACACCCACTTGCCCTTTTGCCACTGGAATGCGCCGTTGGAGGTGTAGGCCTGGCCATTGACATCGAACATGGTGCCGTTGGTGGGCAGGTACTTCATCACCGCCTCCTTGGGAATGGCCAGCTTCCGAATGGCTGCGGCCACCTTCTTCGCATCGCCTGCGCCACCGGCCGCTTCAATGGCGTTCTTCAGCACATAGACCTGGTCATATGCATACGGCGAGCTTGGGGCTGGCGCGCTGCCGTATTTCTTGGTGTAGTTGGCGACGTAGGTCTTGGCATTGGCGTCCAGGGCTTCGACAGTCAATTCAGTCGGGCGCAGGTCCCAGACGCCTTCCATCTGCTCGCTTGACGCCACGCGCAGAAACTGCTCTTCGCTGCCACTGGTAAAGCCATAGCGCGGCATCTTCATGCCCAGCTCGATGGCCTGGCGGTAAACAAAGGCAGCGGGCTCGACATAGCCGAGCACTAGCAGAGCGTCGGGATTGAGCGCCCGCACCTTTGTTAGCTGGGGCGTCATGTCCCGGTCTTTAAGAGCAAAAGTTTCCTTGGCAACGATCTTGCCACCGGCCTTGACCAGCTCGCGTTCGAAAGCTTCAAGGTATTGACCGTAAAACGACACTTCCAGCGAGCCGATCACGGCGATGTTACGAGCTCCGCGCTTGGCAACAAAGACACCGGCAGCTGCGCCTGTGAAGTCTGCTGGTGGACGGGTGCGGAATAGGTTGGGAATGCCCTTGGCGGTGATGGCGCGCTCGGCGGCATTGCCCACCAACATCACGGCATCTTCCTTATCAATGAACGATGCCACTGCGCTGGTCGGCCCAGAGCAGCAAAAGCCCAGCAGGTACTTGGCACCATCGCGGTCGATCAGCTTGCGCACGCTGTTGGTTGCCTCGGTCGGGTTCGCTTTGTCGTCGTAGTCGACGACCTTGATCCTGTAGGTGTCGCCCCCGGCCTTGATGCCACCCTTGGCATTGATGTCGTCTGCCGCCATCTTCACCGCATTGGCCTGCGGCAAGCCATAGACCGCGCCCGGCCCGGTCAGTGCGTCATTCACACCCAGCACCAGCACTTTGTCGGCCGCGTGTGCGGACCAGACCATACCCAAGCCCATTGCGGCAGACGCCGCCACCATCACCACTCGCCTGTTGAACCGTTTCATACTTGTCTCCTGTTGATTGACTGACAAAAATTGATTACTCTGGCTGCGCTCAATAGCCCAAGTAAGCGCGGCTGACTTCGGGGTGGTCCTGAAGTTCCTTGCCCGTTCCGTGCAGCACGATCTCTCCGGCTTCGAACACATAGGCCCGATCGGACAGTCGAAGTGCCATAGCGGCGTTTTGCTCGACCAGCAAGATCGTGGTGCCACGAGCCTTGATGCGGGCAATGGTCTGCTCGACCTCGGCGACGATCTTGGGCGCCAGGCCTAGCGAAGGTTCGTCAAAAATGCACAGCCGCGGGCGCGACATCAGCGCCCGCGCAATGGCCAACATCTCTTGCTCGCCGCCCGACAGCGTGCCCGCGCGCTGGCGCGCCCGCTGGCGCAGCACCGGAAACAGGTCCAGCATTTCGTCCAGATCAGCGCGCTGTTCACTATCGCGTCGGGTGTGCGCGCCCATCTCCAGGTTCTCGACCACCGACATCTCGGCAAACACCTGACGCCCTTCCGGACACATGGTGATGCCGCGCTGCACGATCTTGTGACCGGGCAACCCGTCGATGCGCTGGCCCTCAAACTTGATGGTGCCGCCGCGCACCTCGTTGAGACCGCAGATGCACTTGAGGGTGGTGCTTTTGCCGGCTCCATTGGCGCCCACCAGGGCCACGCACTCGGCGGCGTTAACTTCCAGCGTGATGCCATGCAGAACATCGACCTTGCCGTAACCGGCCCGCAACTGGCTGACTTTGAGCATCAGTGTGCCCCTCCCAGATAGGCGTCGATCACCACCGGATTAGTCCGAATTTCCGCTGGCGTACCCTCTGCAATCTTCTGCCCGAAGTTGAGCACCACGATACGCTCGCACACCTCCATGATTAAGCCCATGTGGTGTTCGATCACAAGCACCGCCACGCCGCGCGCCTGAATGCGCTTTATCAGGCCGGTGAGCTCCTTGCGCTCCTTGGCCACCATACCGGCAGCTGGCTCGTCCAGAAGCACCAGCGCGGGCTCACTCGCTAAGGCAGTGGCGATCATCAACAGTCGCTGCTGCACCGATGACAGTGACGACGCCAGCTCCTGCGCGACATCGCCCAGGCCGACAAATGCCAGAATCTCATCGGCCCGCTCCTGCTGGAGCGTCTCTTCCCTGCGCGCGGCCGGCAGCCGGAACACCGCCGCCCAGGGCGCGCTGCGAAAGCGGCTGTGGCAGGCCGCCAGCACCTGGTTGTGCACGCTGAATTCAGGAAACAGGCTCGTGGTCTGAAAAGTGCGGGCCAGCCCCAACGGCACCCTGGCGCTGATGGGCAGGTCGTTAACACTTTGCCCGTCGAATTCGATCGCGCCGCAGCTGACAGGCAAGGTGCCCGAGATCAAGTTGACCGAGGTGGATTTGCCCGACCCATTGGGCCCGATCAGGCCCAGCACCTGACCGCGCTGCACACTGAAGCTCAGGCCGCGCACCGCCTGCACGCCGCCAAAGTTCTTGCCAACCTCGCGCAGTTGCAACAAAGGCGCGCTCATGCCTGTTGCTCCATGCTGCCGCCGCAAACGGAGCGCTCGCCGGCGCCATCGGCCATCGGAGCACCGCCGATCTCGCGAGGTTCAGGGGCAGGCGACTGGGACGGGCGACTTGCGAATCGACCGGGTACGTTCGAGGAATTCATGCGCTCATTGTTCACGTAGACCGGTCGTCTATAAAATAGGTGTTTACCCCCGATGCTTCTATTCAGCGGCCGTCAGACCGCGATTTTGGCGAAGTACAGGTCGACGAAGTGGTCGATAGGGGCGAGGCTGCGCATCAGCTTGGAGCGCAGGATCGCGCCTTCCCATCCAATCCAGAAAAAGCGCGACAACACATGGGCGTCATTGCTGCTGGCGATGTCGCCGGCGTCAATGGCATCTTGCAAACAAGTGGTCACGCGCTCCTCCCAGGACACCAGAACCGCTTCCAGCGTCTGGCGAAATGTACCATCAAGGCTGGCCAGTTCTTGGCCCAGATTGCCGATCAGGCAGCCACGGCGAAAGTCGAACTTGATCATGCCGTACTTGGCGTTGTCGACGAAGGCCTTGAGCCGCTCCAGTGGTGGGCGCGTCGGATCGTTGAAGATCCGGTCCATCTTGCGAGCGTAGTATTCGGTGTAGTTCTTGATGACGGCCGCGCCGAACTCGTCCTTGCTCTTGAAGAAGTGGTAGAACGAGCCTTTGGGCACCCCTACCCGTTTAAGCACTTCATCAATGCCGGTGATCTGAAAACCGCGCTCAGTCAATAGCTCAGTGCCGCACCACACCAGCGCACTCCGTGTGTCTGAGCGGGCTGCGCTGCGCTGCTGGCGATTTCGGGGCTCTAGGCGCCCGGCGGGATTAACATTGGATAAAGTGGCAGGCATGGACAAAATTAACGTTGCAACTCTTCAAGATTAGACCTGTCGTCTCAGAAAGTCAATACTTACACCCGCCAATGACAAATTGATCAGTCACGGGCGCGTTGTGCGTCAGTGGCATTCTTGTTGCAAAGCCCTGTTCCAAATGGAAAGTGGCTTCGCCGACTTCAGATCAGCGCAACCCGGTTTTGGCCTGCAGCGGCTCACACATCGCCCCGGGCGCCATCTCGGCGACCATGATTCCCTCGGGCGTCATGTCCCTCGTCTTTACCGATTCAACCCTGCGCCAACGCAGGATGGCCGGTGACATGTCGGTGCGAGAGATACATTGCAGGAGTGCAGTTGCATCGCGCGTTACGACGCTACCAGTTTCCGGCGCAGTAGAGCGCGCAGATCGCCGTTGCGTAAGGGAATAGCATCCTGAGCTGAAGCGTTTGCGAGCCGGTGGGCGGCGGGACCTGGCAGAAAGCGGTCATGAGGTCGCCCTAGTGTGTAAACAGAAATCTGCAACTAGCTTAACCCGCTATTCCCGCTCCGGCCAAGCAATTCGATTCTGTCCGCCATGACTAGACGAATGCGTGCGCAAGAGGCTGAGCACCACATCGAACCTGCCCTGCTCATTGCCCCTTGTCGTCCAAAAGCATCTTTCCGAAATCTGAGTTGCGCATCTGATTGCTCATGTTCGCGTTCAAGCGCGCCATCTCGTCGATACTGAGAAGGTCAATCCGTCGGTTGGGAAGGTAGCGGACATTGAGCAGGCGATCCGGGCCTCGGAGGCCCTTGGCGAAATGCATCATCCCGTTCCTCACTTGCTCGCGCGCGAAGTTCATGCGCTCCTCGAATTCGGCCCTGGTCGAGGGCGTCTGCATAGAAGTAACCATTGCGTAGTTGCTCTCTAGAACCTGACTCGGTGGGTGGGTGCATAGCTCCGCACGGCCAATAGCCGCTTAGCTGGAATCACAGTGATAAAACCGAGACCGGCATGCCGCTCGGTGGCAGGGCCACGCACTCCGCTATGAAGACACCGGATGGCCGGTCAGGCTCTAGGCCTTTCCGCGCGACGTCGCCCGCGCCTGCGCGGACTGGCATTAAAGATGGTGTGTCTTCCCGATTGAAAATCAGTGTAGGAGGTTTTTCGATGCTTGTGGCGGCGAATGGGGCGTTGGGGGGTGCAAAGATGGACGCTCCTGATGTGGTCAGCCGAGGTCGAAGCTCTTAAGTTTTCGCCCTCCCCCTCGCAGGCTGCTGAAATACCTCCCATCATGTCCACGGGCATAAATGCCCAACCGTTATAGAAGCTGCAACTACATAGATACAAAAATGCGCGGAGCCGACACATTCACCGAGAGGCTTTTTACGATGCGTCACCTGGGTGATTTCGTGCCAGCGAATCACCCGCTGCGCCCCATCCGAGTCATGGTCAATGCCTCGTTGCTCAAGATGGATGCCCTGCTCAGCGGCATGTACGAAGCAGGCATCAAGAGCTGACGCCCCAGCATTGCCCCCGAGAAGCTTCTACGCGCCATGCTCCTGCAAATCTTCTACGGCATCCGCTCGGAGCGCCAACTCATGGAGCAGACCCAATACAACCTGCTGTTCCGCTGGTTCATAGGCCTGGCCATGGACGATGCCGTCTGGGTGCCCACGGTCTTCACCAAGAACCGCGAACGCCTGATTGAACACGACGCCGTCATTGAACTCTTCAACCAGGTGCTGGAGATGGCCAGCAGACAAGACCTGCTCTCCGGCGAGCACTTCAGCGTGGACGGCACCGTCATCCAGGCTTGGGCTGGTCACAAGAGCTTTGTACGGAAAGACGGCAGCGATGAAGGTAATGGCGGCAGTGGCGGTAACTTCAAGGGCCAAACCCGTAGCAATGAAACCCACGAATCGACCACCGATGCTGATGCGCGGCTGTACCGCAAAGGCAAGACCGCCAGCGAGCTGCGCTACATGGGCCTCACACTGACAAACAACCGACATGGCTTGATTGCCAGTGCCTTGGCAAACAGGGCTTCGCCGAGCTTGTGCTCGTTGAGGAGCTTGCGAAACTTCAGCATCGTGGTCGCATCGGGCACGGCCTCGCGGCCCAGGTCAATGCCGGCAAAGCGGCGCAGGCTGGCGCTGTCGTAGAGGGCCTCCTCGCAGGACAGGTCTGCCAGATTGAACCAGTGCTGGATGAAGTGGATGCGCAGCATGCGCTCCAGACCTATGGGCGGTCGGCCATTGCCTGCTTTGGGGTAGTGCGGCTCAATCACCTCGCACAGTGCTGCCCACGGCACGCTGGCTTCCATGGTCTTGAGAAATTCATCGCGCCGCGTGGGCTTGCGGTAGTTCTCAAAGCTTTGATCGGCTGCCATGACGAGGGTTTGCTGTTTCATCTACTCATAACGCTTGGGACTGCAATGCCGTGGACTTGATCAGCGTAGTCCTAGTCTTACTGTGTCACAAACGCAGCCGTTGACTTATCCAGTTGCAATGAGGGCAATGACCCAGGGTGCTTACCAGTGCGATGCTCAACTGTAGGCGCAGCGTGGTGATCGAATCGGGAACGTGACGCTGCGCGCGCTGGGCTGCCCCGAGGAATGTAACCCGCGGGAACGGCAGGCACTTGGCGTATGACGGAGTTTTTTTTTACTGCCGGTGTTGCCCCCAGCTTTGAGTCGTTGCGCCATCAGGAATCCGTACGCGGCAATGCTCAGGCTGGCGTGATGGTGAAACCCACGCCAGCCTCGTCCTTCATAGTGCCCCAGCCCGAGATCCTGCTTCAAATCCTGGTAGTCCCGCTCGATGCGCCAGCGCATGTGGGCGGTGCGTACCAAGTCGTTCAGCGCCGCCGTCTCTGGCAGCGTGGACAGGTAATACTTTTCAGGCTCAGCCTGGTCGGCGGGCCACTCTATGAGCAGCCACTGCTGGGGCAGAAGGCGGGCCTTGCCAACGTTACCGCCGGCGCAGCGCACTCTCAATGCGGCAAAGCGACTGCTCAGGCGCTCATTGGTGCCCTCGCGCCAGCTGATGCTCTGCCAGGCGTTGCTCGGCAGGCAGTGGGCCAGGGCCTTGACGCTCACCGGCTGCCTCTTGGCGGTGCGTCTGGGCATAACCGGGGGGCGGCCCATGCCGCTGTAGGTCTTGGGCGGCAGCGGCTCAACCCCCGCAGGCCAGACCACCACGGCCGAGGTGACGCCCACCACATAGGCCAAGCCCAGATCGCTCAGACTTTGGCGAAACTGGTAGTCAATCCCATAGCCGGCGTCGGCCAGCACACAGTGCCTGGGCGCACCCTCCTCAATGAGCTTGCGCAACTGCTGCAGGGCGATTTGGGGCTTGGTCGCAAACTCGATGTCCTCGGGAATGCCGGCCTTGACTCTGCGCCCAGTGTCTTCGGCCCAGCTGCGAGGCAGGTACAGCTGCCAAGCCACGGGCAGGCTGCCCTGCTCGCAGGCCAGGGACACGCTGACAGCCACCTGGCAGTTGTCCTGTTTGCCCAGCACACCGCAGTATTGGCGTGTCACTCCCACCGAGTGAATGCCCTTCTTGGGAAAGCCGGTGTCATCAACGATCCAGAAACCACCTTCGCTCATGTCCATGTGGGGCACGATCCACTGGGCCACCAAGCGCAGCACCTGCTCGTCGCTCCAACGGGCCTTGGCAACAAAATGATGCAGCGCCTGGTGTTTGGCGCTGGCGTGCAGGGGGTCGACACGTGCCGCCATGGGCTCCACGCTCTTGCGTGACAGCGGTAGCATCAGGCCGGTGCAGTACCCCGTCAAGCCAGCGTGTCGGTCCGCGTGGCCCAGCCCTTGGGCCAGATGCGCTAAGTAGCACTCGAAATCCTTGGATAGGTCCATCACACCTCCCCAGTTCAATGATGAGCGCAATATACCACTTTGTGACACAGTAAGACTAGGAATTCGATGCTTGGCCGCAATGTCAGGAATGCTGCGTTAGCAGCCGTTCAATTAGTCTATAAGAATTGCGGATTGAGCCAAATCCAGATGATCATAAGAGTCAGCCAACCAGCAGGTATTTCCCCAAATACTTTAATGCCGTAGCGAAGCTTATATTTTTTACGGTGTTCTAGGGCTACTTACCATTGAAGACTGGGGTTCGCTTTTCAATAAACGCGCTGCAGCCTTCATGCGCGTCGTCGCTGTCGAACACGAGGGCGATGGTGGCCGCCTCGTGGGCCAGGGCGGCTGGCAGTGGCATATCGGCACCGTGCAGCATGGAGCTTTTTAAAAACTTCAGCGCCACCGGGGATTTTTCAGCGATGCGGGCGGCGAGCTTGAGCGTGTCGCCCAGCAGTTGCGCCCGCGGCACCGTCTGGTTCACGAGGCCCATGGCGACGGCCTCATCGGCATTGAGGAAGTCGCCGGTAAACATCAGCATCTTGGCCTGGCACAGCGGCAACTGGCGCATCAGGCGCTGCGAGCCGCCGCCACCGGGGAAGATGCCAAGCTTGATTTCGGGCAGGCCGATTTTGGCTTCATTGGCCATCAGTCGGATGTCTATGGTGAGCATGAACTCCATGCCTCCACCCAGCGCCCAGCCGTTGACGGCTGCAATCGTTGGCTTGTTGCAGACCTCAAAGCGCCGGAAGACGCGGTGCACGGTTTCAGAAAACTCGTTGTAGTGCTGCAGTCCGCGCCTGGCGTTCAAGTCCTTGATATTGCCGCCCGCAATAAAGGCCTTGTCATTTACGCCAGTGACGACGATCACACGCACTTCATTGTCACGCTCCAGCACGGTCAGCGCCTCTTCCATCGCCAGCATCATGGGCACATGCAGGGTGTTGAGCTCTTCGGGGTTGTTAAGGCGCATCAGGCCGACGTGGCCGATTTTTTCAGTGGTGACGAGGTCGGGTTTCATGCGTGTCTCCTAGGGTTGTGGTGCTTGCGTCGCGGGTTCAGGCGGTCGCGGCGAGCTTTTGGGCAATCTGTGGGAGGCGGTCGACGCCGAAAAACGGCTCGCCATCAATGACAACAAAAGGCGAGCCAAAAACCTTGTTCTCAACCGCTGCAGTGATCGCGTCCTGAAGCAGGGTTTTGGCGTCGGCACTTTGCAGGGCGTCACGCACGGCAGCTGCATCGCCCAGTGCCTCCGTCTGTTCGCAAACCATCTGCGCAACCATATCGTTGCTGGCGATATCCTGCCCGTCGCGAAAGTAAGCGCGCAGCGCCGCCTGCGCAAAAGGCACGGCATCCGCCGGTGCCTGGCGGTTCAGCAGGTAGAAGGCGCGCGCGGCTTGTTGGGTCAGCGCCGGAAAGGCGGGCGGCAGGCGGTAGCCCAACCCGAGGAAGCGGGCCGACCTTGCGAAGTCTGCCGTGATGTACTCAAGCTTGACGGGGTGCTCGAACGGAGGCGGCAAGCCTAGCGCGCGCAGCGCGGCAAACAGCAGGATGGGCCGCCATGTGACGCGGCGGCCACGCTCTGCAGCCAGCGCGTCGATTTTCTCCGACATGAAATAGCCGTAAGGCGAGGCAAAGTCGAAGTAAAAATCGATGGGTGGCATGGCTTGCTTATGACTGGCTAACTGGGTAGATCAGGCGGTGGCCGCCAGCTGGCGTATGGCGGGGCTGCGGCCCAGCTTGCAGGCTGCATCATATTCAGCGGCGATACGCCCGATCAGTTCAGCCACCGGGGGTGAATCGTGAATGGTCGCTATGCCCTGGCCGGCGCTCCATAAGTCCTTCCAGAGCTTCGCTGTGGTGTCGGTCAGCGATGACATGTCCGGTGTCTTGGGCGGGAGCTTGCTCACGTCAACGCCCCATTTTTCAAGCGATGGTTTCAGGAAGTTGGCATGCACACCCGAGAGCCTGTCGGTGTAGACCAGGTCTGACACATCGCTGTCGATCACCATCTGCTTGAATTCCTGCTGCGCATTGGACTCCTGTGTGGCGATGAATCGCGTGCCCATATAGACTAGGTCTGCGCCCAGTGCCTCGGCCGCGCGCATCTGGTGGCCGTCGTTGATGCCGCCGCCCAGGATCAGGCATCCGTCCCAGAACTCGCGGATCTCGCGCACCAGCGAGAACGCACTCTGGTTTGAAGCATGGCCGCCGGCTCCGGCACCCACGCAGATCAGGCCATCAACCCCTGCGTCCATCGATTTACGGGCATGCGCTGCGCTCGTCACGTCGCAAAAAACGGTGCCACCATAAGCGTGCACGGCCTCCACCACCTTGCCGGGGTGGCCCAGGCAGGTGATGACCACAGGCACCTTGTGTTTAACGACGATGGCAAGGTCAGGTTCAAAACGTGAATTGGTGCGGTGCACGATCAAGTTGACACCATAGGGCGCCACCACGGCTGATGGATGGGCTGCGCGGTGGGTCGCCAGTTCGGCAGCGATGTCGGTCAGCCACTGGTCGAACTGTTCCGAGGTACGTGCATTGACATGCGGGAAGCTGCCCACAATGCCAGCCTTGCACTGCGCAGTGACCAGCGGCGGAAACGACACCAAGAACATCGGTGAGCCGATGACGGGTAGGGACAGGGCGTTCTGCAAAAGGGGAGGCAGTGGCATGGTGTTGTTGTCTCAGGAAATCTTTGGAGGGGCAGATGCACCTCGCCGCGCGTCGCGCTTTTTGAGCGCGCGCAGGTCCTGCATGCCGGGCAAGGTGCGCGGGTCCAGTTCAGGTTCAAAAATCTGGTGCTTCTGGATTTTTTGTGTGGCTGTTGTAGGGATGCTGTCGGTTAGGTACAGCCAGCCCGGCGCCTTGTAATACGCGAGGTTGGAGTTGCAGTGCTCAAACAGTACCCTGCCAGCCATGGCGGCATCTGCGGTTTTGTCCTTGAGTACCACGCAGGCCAGCACTTCTTCCTCGCGTATTTCGTCCTTCACGGCCAGCACAGCCACGTTCTCGACCAGCGGGTGCGCCTGCAGCAGCGCTTCGACTTCAGCAGCGGCAATGTTTTCACCCGAGCGGCGAATGATGTTTTTTCGCCTGTCGATAAATCGCAGCAGGCCCGTGGTATCCCGCGTGACGATATCTCCGGTGTGAAACCAGCCACCGCGCCAGGATGTTTCAGTCGCAGCCTCATCATCCAGATAGCCACTGAAGAAGTGCTTGCGCGGTGTCGCGGCGCTGTGGCGCACCAGCATCTCGCCCTCCTGGCCGACCGGCATGTCCGCGTCGTTATCGTCGACCACACGCACCTCCACACCCGGTGTCACGCGGCCAAAGGCACGTGTGCCGACCTCGCGTGGCAACTGGTTGTCGATGATGGCGCGCACCATCTCGGTCATGCCCCAGATCTCGATCAGGGGAAAGCGAAAACGCTGTTCAAAAGCCCGGTGGCGCTGCGGCTCCACGCCCGCGCCGATGGCAAAACGCACGCAGTGGTCGTGCTCATGCGGGTGTTCGGGCTGGCCCAGCAGCATGGGCACCACGACGCCCAGGTAATGGACTACCGTCGCCTTCGACTCAAACACCTCGGTCCACCAGCGCGAAGGCTGGAAGCGGTCGGTTTGCACCTGGCAGTTGCCCTTCAGCAAGACGCAGTAAAAGGAAAAGATCGAGGCGTTGACGTGGAACAGCGGCAGCGGGTTGTAGATGCGGTCGCAGGCCTCGCCAAATGCCGAGAGGCCGCCGCGTGACGAATACCAGGCACCGGCCGCCAGCTCATAGCCATGCGAGAGCAGGCAGCCCTTGGGCCGGCCGGTCGTACCCGAGGTGTAGAGGACGCTGGCAGGTGTGGCCGCGTCCGGTGTGGTTGAGATGGCCTTTTGCGCAGCAGCTGGCACGCTGGCAGCGAAATTTTCAAACAGCACCACCTGGGGCTGGCTGCGTTCCGCCTGTGCTATTCCCATGCGCAATTGGGCTTCCAGTGAGGCCAGGACCACCACCAGGTCGACGCGGGCGTGGTCCAGCACATAGGCCATTTCGCGCGGCCGGTGGTCAGGGTTCAGCGGTACGCAGCACACGCCCAGCGCGTTCATCGCCAGCTTGTGCAGCATGTGCTCAGGCCGGTTTTCGATCAGCAGCGAGATGCGGTGGCCTGCGCCGTAACCTGCGTTGCCGTAAAGCTGCATCAGCGAGCGTACGGTCTTTTCCGCCTCGCCATAGGTGATCTCCCGTCCCGCAGGGTCGTAGGTGCGTGTGGCGTTGGCAGGGACCGCCAGGAAGGCGTTTCCGGCATACATTTCTGCAGCGCGGAAAAATGTTTCGCCTATGGTGGAGTGATCATCGACGGCAACCATGCGGGCTCCTGCAGACCTTTTCGGGCCGGTTACAGGCGCAGCACGCCGTAGCCCATGTCACCAAACGGCGCATTGAGCGAAGCCACGATGGCCATCCCCAGTGCGTTGCGGGTGTCAACCGGGTCCAGGATCCCGTCATCCCACAACTCGGACGTGGAGTAATAGGCATCGCTTTCGGCCTCGAAGCTGGCCAGCACCGGGTCGCGGATCGCCGCGATTTCCTCGGCATTGAGCTCGTGGCCCTGGCGCTGCAACTGGCGTATCTTGACATCGGCCAGCGTGTTGGCGGCCTGCTCTGCGCCCATCACCGCAATCTGCGACTGCGGCCACATCCACAGGAATCGGCCGTCAAAGGCGCGACCGCACATGCCGTAGTTGCCGGCCCCGAATGAGCCACCGACGATCACAGTGAACTTGGGCACCGTGCAGCCGACCTGCGTCATGATCATCTTGGCACCGTCCTTGGTGATGCCGCGCTCTTCGTATTCGCGTCCCACCATATAACCCGTAATGTTCTGCAAAAAAACCAGCGGTGTGCGGTCACGGTCGCAAAGGCGCATGAAGTGCGCTGCCTTGAGCGAGCTGTCGTTAAAGAGCACGCCGTTGTTGGCAAGGATGCCGACCTTGCAACCCCAAATACGTGCATAGCCGCAAATCATGGTTGTGCCATAGTCGGGCTGGTATTCATGGAAGTTGCTGCCGTCCACGATACGCGCAGCTACCTCGCGCATGTCGAAGCCGGTTTTCCAGTCGGTGGGAACGATACCGTAGAGCTCCATCGGGTCATAGAAAGGTGCTTCGGCCTCAATGCGGTCAATTGTTTGTTTGGGAATCGGCGAGGTGTTGGCAAAAATGTCACGCGCAATGGCCATCGCGTGTGGCTCGTCGTCGGCCGCATAGTCGCAGGTGCCCGACACAGTGGTGTGCATCGTTGCGCCGCCGAGCGCTTCGGCTGTAACTATCTCGCCGGTAGCGGCCTTTACCAGCGGCGGCCCACCCAGAAAGACACCGCCGTTACCGCGCACGATGACGCTGTAGTCGCACAGCGCCGGGATGTAGGCGCCGCCGGCTGTGCAATGACCCAGCACAACCGCAATCTGCGGCACGCCCATTTTAGACAGCGTGCACTGGTTGCGAAAGATACGGCCCGCCGCATGTTTGTCGGGGAACAGGTCAGACTGCAGCGGCAAAAAGCCGCCGGCACTGTCGCAAAGGTGGATGACGGGCAGCCGGTTCTCGATGGCAATGTCCAGCGTGCGGACAATCTTTTTGACCGACAGCGGGTACCAGGCACCGCCCTTGATGCTCGGATCGTCGGCATGGATGATGACCTCGCGCCCATGGATGATGCCTATGCCCGACACCTGGCCAGCGCCCTGCACCTCTCCGTCATAGGCCTTGTTCGCAGCCAGCGTACTTAGTTCCAGGAATGGCGTACCTGGGTCGAGCAACAGGTCAAGCCGCTCGCGCACCGTCAGTTTCTTCTGCCGGTGCAGCCGCTCAATGTCGCGCACAGGCCGCTCGAAGCGGGCCTTGTGCACTTTCGCCTGTAGGGCCTTGACCTTTTCGCTCATCGCCGCCTGGTTTTTTTTGTAGCCCGCAGAGGCGGTGTCTATCTTGCTGATAATGCGGCTCATGCGGCGTCTCCAGGAGTTGCCAGGAGCACCAGCATGTCGTTGCGCTGGAAGGTTTGACCGACGGCCAAGGGAAGTTCGGCTACTTCACCGTCCAGCGTGGCCGAAATTGTCATCTGAAGCTTCATGCTTTCAATCACTAGCAGTGCATCACCTGTTTTGACGTGCTGGCCAGCGGCGACCAACAGCGAGATCACCATACCCGGCATGGGCGCGTGTGATGCTCCGGCGCCACCTGCCGCACTGGTGGCAGAGGCACGCGTCGGATCGACCCGGTTGATCCAGACGCTGCGGCCGCGCAGTTGCACATACAGCGTATCGCCGTGGGCGACGCCCAGCAGGCGCTCGGTGCGCCCGTTCAGCGTGCCGATAAAAGTACCGGCTGCGGCCTTGCGGATCTGCATCGGCTTGCCGTCAACGTACACCGCATCTGTGCGCAATTGAACCTCGTGCCGCGTCTCGGGCGTGTCTGAAAACTGGAGTGTGGTCATCTTGGCAATCAGTTGCGCCATGCGCCCATTGAGGCGTAAGGTTCTGGAATACGGGTGGCAGACATGTCCGGCGCGGCACTGGCGGCAACGGCCAGCATCAGTTGCCGCTCGTCATCAGTGAATGCGACGGGCGCTAGGTCGGCCTTGTGCCGCTCCAGGAAACCTGTGTCGGTGTCGCCACGCGCGAAGGCCGGGTGGTGCAGCACACGCGACAGGAAGTCGTTGTTGATGGTCACGCCCAGCATGGCCGTGTCGGCCAGCGCGCTGCGCATGCGGGATATCGCCAGCGCGCGGTCTGCACCGTGAACCACCAGCTTGGCCAGCAGGGAGTCAAAATCTGCCGTCACAGGCGCGCCTTGCGTCACACCGCAATCAAAACGCACGCCGGGGCCGGTTGGTGCTCCCAGAAGCAGCACTTTGCCTGTATCTGGCACAAACCCCGCATCGGCATCCTCGGCCAAGATGCGGCATTCAATCGCATGGCCGCTGAACTGCACATCACCCTGGCTGAGCGGCAGTGGCTCGCCCTGCGCGACGCGCAGTTGCAGCTCTACGAGGTCCAGGCCGGTCACCATCTCAGTGACCGGGTGTTCGACCTGCAGGCGCGTGTTCATCTCGAGAAAGAAGAATTCACCATCAGGCGACACGATGCATTCCACCGTACCCGCGTTGACGTACTTTGCAGCTGCGGCGAGCTGGACCGCAGCAGTGCAGATGCGTTCGCGCAGGCCGTCAGGCAGCTTTGGCGCGGGTGACTCCTCAACCAGCTTCTGGAAACGCCGCTGGATGGAGCATTCCCGTTCGCCGAGGTGAATGACGTTGCCCTGTGTGTCGCCGAACACCTGTACCTCGATGTGGCGGGGTTGTTCGACAAAACGTTCGGCAAACAGCCGGCCGTCGCCGAAATAGCGCTGGCTTTCGGAACGGGCCACACTGATGGCGTGGGCGAGGTCTTCGGCGCAGCGCGCGATCTGCATGCCTTTGCCGCCACCGCCCGCCGCACCTTTGACCAGCAGCGGAAAGCCGACGGTCAACGCGCGTTTTTCAAAAGTCGCCGGGTCTTCTGCTTCGTCTGCAGACGGCGTGACCGGCATGCCTTGGGTGACGGCAAAGCGGCGCGCGGTGATCTTGTCACCCATTAGCTCGATCACAGGTGCAGGTGGGCCGACGAAGATCAGGCCGGCGTCTTTGACCGCTTTGGCGAAGGCAGCATTCTCCGACAGGAAGCCGTAGCCCGGGTGAATCGCATCGCAGCCGCTTTCGATGGCGGCGCGGATCATGCCGGGGATGTCCAGCCAAGCGGCAACGGCGGGCGTGCCGAAGACCTCAACGGTCTCATCCGCCTCGGCAAGCGCAGGGCCGAACTGGTCCTGGCTGTGCATGGGTACCACCGTGGCGATGCCCATGCGCCTCGCGGTACGGACGATGCGAAGGGCAATTTCCGCGCGGTTGGCGATGAATAGTTTATTGATGGTGGTCATGGGATTTTTTATGCCGTGGCGCTACCGGTGCAGCGGCTTGCTCTGCGCCTGCCACCACGATTCTTTCGAGGCGCTCAAGCCGGCGCTCGATATCGTCGCGGCTCCCGGTATCAGATGCGGTTGTGGCTGATACGCCAGCCTGACCGTCAGGAAGAATGCCGCGCAGCATCATGTCTGTAAAACGGTCTGCCGCAACCTCGACATTGACCGTGTCGCGCCCGAAGAGCACGCCCCACATGCGGTGTTCAATGCCGCCGTAGACCATGCCGCGCACCATTTCGCCGTCGGTGTCTGCGGGCAGCTCACCGCTGGCGATGGCATCGCGCACAGTACGTATCAAAAACGCGGTGTAACGCACGTGCAGTTCATGCAGCGCCGAGTTGAAATACTCGGGTCGGGTCCGCACTTCATGGAGCACCAGACGCGACAGGCCGGGGTCTTCAACATACACCCGCAGGTGGCGCCAGACCAGAAAACGCATGCGGCTGCGCAGGCCTTGCAGCCGGCTGAAGCCATCTTCCATTTCGCGTATCAGTGGCTCATACATGCCGCGCAACACTTCGTTGAGCAGGTCGCGTTTGGTCGGAAAGTAGGAGTACAGCAGGCCTTCGACCACGCCAACCTTGGCGGCGATCTCGCTTACGGAGGCGCACTCAAAGCCTTTTTCGAGAAAGGTCTCACGCGCTGCCACAATGATTTCTGCGGCGCGCCGCATACGCCGCGGCGTCTGTTTGCCGACCGCGTTGGTGGCCGGTGCTTCAATATCCTCGTCGAAAGAGGCTTCGGTTGCGGTTTTCATGGCAGATTTTCAAGAAGTACAAGGGGAATGCTGACGGGAATATCCAGCAACATCTGGGCCAGCGCCTTGCCCTGGGGGTCGTAGCGAAGCGAGGCCACGCCTCCGCCGCCGAGCGCATTTTCAAGTGTGAAGTTGAGTGCGTTAAACCCGGGCAGGCTGTAGCGCGAGACCTTGCCTTTGGCCACGTGTGCCAGATAGTCACGCACGATGTCGGCTGTCAACGCCTTCTGCAGCACTGCGTAAAGCGCATCGCTGCGCGCAATGATGCCAATGTTGGCCATGTCTCCCTTGTCGCCGCTTCGGCCATGCGCCACGCGCAACAACGGCACTGTCCGCAAGTCACCCTGACTAGAGGTGTCTTCGGCGACAGCCGGGGACGCATGTGCGGGTGTAAGTCCTGCAGGGCTGAAGCTTTCTTCAAACGGCAGGACATGCCCATCGACGGTGACCGAGGCCTTGACGCGTGTTCTGTCCGTCAGAAAGGAAAACAGTCGCACCACGGGGGATGGTGAGGCCCGCCCCGCAGCAAACCCGGTGATGCCTTGGGCCATTGCTGTGGCTGACGGCGCAATCTCGCGTGCCAGCAAATCAAGCGCGTCGCGTGAAGCGTGTCGCGCAGCGATCTTGAGGATGACCTCGCGCGTTCCGTGGGTGCGTGCATGCGGGCCGTAGGTGCTTTCGGCGCCAAGCACTTCCAGGCTGGTTTCGCTGTAGTCGCCCCAACCGCGCTCTGAAAACATGCGGCGTGTGCGCTGCAGGATGGAGTCGCCCACACGCTGCGCCTTGCGTGCAGCGTCGGTGCCGCCAATCATCAGCGTGGTGAACAGACGCCAGCCCTCGCCATAGGTGGCGCTGACCTTGTAGCTGAGGGGCGCTGCCGTTCCGCGCGCACCGCTGACCCGTACACGGTGCGGGCCGTCCTGTTCCAGCTTGACATGCCTGAAGTCGCAGACCACGTCGGGTAGCAGGTAGGCCGCAGGGTCGCCTATTTCGTAGACGACCTGTTCGGCCACGCATGCGGGCTCCACCAAGCCGCCTGTGTTTTCGGGTTTGGTCAGTACAAAACTGTCACCGGATGCATTGCACTCAGCAATGGGGAAGCCCATGTCATCCCAGCCGGGTACACGCTCCCAGTCGGTAAAAAGGCCGCCGGTGGCCTGCGTTCCGCATTCGATCACATGACCCGCGAGGCTACCGATGGCCAGCCTGTCCCAGTCGTTCCATGACCAGCCGAATTCATGCACCAGCGGGCCTAGGGTCACGGCGCTGTCCACCACGCGGCCGGTAATGACTATGTCTGCGCCGGCATTCAGCGCGGCGGCAATGGGTTGTGCGCCTAGGTAAGCGTTGACGCTCAGGAATTGAGCCGGCATGACCGCGCCGTTGAACATCTCGCGCAGGTCAGCTGCCCTGAATTCACTGGCCCGTGCAAACAAGTCGTCACCTTCGATAACGGCCACCTTGAGGTCGATGCCGAGAGCCCGCAGCTCTTTGGTCAATGCCTCGCCGCAGGCTTTTGGATTGACGCCGCCGCCGTTGGACACGACCTTGATGCTGCGCGACTTCAGCTCCCCAGCCAGCGACGCGATGATGCGCACAAAGTCAGGGGCATAACCGGCATCAGCTGATTTGGCGCGCGCACGCGCCAGCAGTGACATTGTGATCTCGGCCAGGAAGTCAAATACCAGGTAGTCAATACCGCCGTGCATCACCAGCTGCGTGGCACCGGCTTCCGAGTCGCCCCAGAATCCTGTGGCGCAACCTATGCGCAAGGGTTTTGTCCGTAACGGCTTTAGGGTTGTCATGGATTGGGTGTTAAGTGATCTAGCGGCCAGGCCAGACGGGCGCGCGGCGTTCGGCAAAAGCCTTCATGCCTTCTTTGGTGTCTTCGCTCTGCGACAGGATGGGAAGCACCGCTTGCGTCAGGTTGAGTGCATCCGCAAACGACAGGTCAGTGACGGCCGAGAAAGCGCGCCGCCCGATGCGAAGGGCGACGGGTGAATTGGCGGACAGTTTGTCCACCATTGCGTTGACAGCGTTGTCCAGCTCTGCAGCTGCAACCACTTCGTTGACAATATCGAAAGTTTGCGCTTCAGCGGCTGAAAAACGGTGCGCAAAAAAGCACATTTCCAGCAGGCGACGGCGTGGTATCACACGCATCAACACTGGCAAAATCATCATCGGAAAGACGCCGACTTTGGCTTCGGTTGTGCCGAACTTTGCGGTATCGACGGCAACGGCAAAGTCGCAGGCGCAAATCAGGCCCAGGCCACCGCCGAATGCACCGCCGTTGACGCGTGCAATGATGGGGAGGTTACAACGATCCATGGCCTTGAACATGTCGGCAATCGGGTTGTCAAAGCGGCCCGGCTCCAGCGCGAAGGGCGAGCCGTCCGCAGTCGGTTTCAATTTGCCGCCAGCACAGAAGGTCTGCTCGCCCGCACCGGTCAGGACAATGGCGCGAACACCCGGCATGCCCTCGGCGTCGCGCAGCGCGCGCGTCAGCTCTTCCATCACCACGTCGCTCATGGTGTTGTGTTCGGCGGCACGGTTGATCGTGATGTGGCAGGCCGCACCGCGCTGGGCCACGACCAGTTGGGTAAATTCATGCGCCATTTTCATTCTTTTGCGGCTTTGGGGCTATCGTCAAAGGTGGCAGGCGGCTGATATTGCGGAAAGCCGTTGTAGGGGAAACTGCGCTCCGCCGGCTGCAGCTTCCAGCTGTGCCGTGCTGTTGGCACGCCGCCATCAACGCGTATCACGCTACCATTGATAAAGCCTGCGGCTTCGGACAACAGGTACACCGCCGCCGAAGACAACTCGGCTTCAGTACCGAAACGCTGTAACGGTACCTTGGTACGCAGGCCACGCACCACATTGCGATAGTCCTCGTCGTAGGTGTCTATACCGGCGGAGGCTATCCAGCCGGGCGCCACCGCGTTGACGCGAACACCGGCATAACCCCATTCGCACGCTGCCGTTTCGGTGAAGGTCAACACGCCGCCGCGGGCAGCGCCTGAATGCCCCATTCCGGGCAGGCCGCCCCAGATATCGGCCAGCATGTTGACGATGCTGCCACCGTGATGTTCCATCCACTGGACAAAACACTCACGTGAAAAAAGGAATGTGCCGTGCAGGTTGTTACGCACCACCGCGTCCCAGCCCTTAAGCGAGATGTCGCGCAGCTTCGCAGGAAACTGCCCGCCGGCACAATTAAAAAGCCCATCGATGCGGCCATGCCTTTGCAGGATGGCGGCTACCGTGGCCCTGACTTGGACTTCGTCGCGAATATCACACACCGTAGTGGTGACATCGCAGGCACGCTCTGGGTAAATCGCTGCAATCTCCGCGGCTACAGACTCAAGTTTGGTGGCCTGCCTACCCACCAGTGCGACATGTGCGCCCAAACTCGCCAGCTCATGCGCCGTGCACCTGCCAAGCCCGCTTCCCCCGCCGGTAACGACGACGGTCTGGCCATGAAACAACCCCGGGCGGAAGGCTGACCGGTAAGGTGCTTTGCTAGCAGGACAGTCAGGCGCTGTTGCTACGGGGCTGGTACTTTGCAGGGTCATCTTGTCGAGCGCAGCTTAGTAGGCGATGAAATCCGTCACCGACTTCACGGTGCCGCTGGCCGGGTCTGTCTGAAACAGCTTGATCGGCAATACTGACTGAGCTTTCGGGTTGTTGAAGGACACCGGTCCGCTCAAGCCGCCAGTCTGGAAGTTCTGCAGCTTGTTCAGCTCATTGACCACACAGATGCGCGTCACGTTGACACCGCAGCGGCGAATGCCTTCGGCAAACACCAGCGTTCCAACGTAGCCGCTGACGGTATAGCGGTTGAAGTTAGCGAAGTCATCTGCACTTAGGAACTTTTTGGCTTTTTCCATCAGTGCGATGCCTGCAGGGTCATAGTTGGACGCGTAGTAGTCGGGAATCAGATATTGGTAACCTGAAGGCGCTGCCAGCTTGACGGCTACAGGCAATTGGCCAGCCCAGAGGGTGCCCAGCGTAACGTCCATATTCAGGCGGCGGAACTCCGACATGATGGCAGCCGACTCGGTAGTGAGCGTGCCCAGGTAAACAGCGTTGGCACCCTTGTCTTTCAGCGTCAGCACTTCTGCTGAAAAATCCTTGGTGCCGCGCTTGAAGGGGATTTCACTGACACTGTTCAGACTGTACTCCTTGACAGCTTTCTGATAACCGGCCAGCAAAGCCTTTCCGAAGTCATCATCCTGATAAACGATGCCGTACTTGCCACCTTTTTTGTTCATCTTTTCAACCATGTAGCGGATCGGTACATAGCCGGCATAGTCGTAATCCGGGCCAATCATGAACACGGTGGGGCGGCGTGGGGAGACAACTGAGGGGTGAGGTGCCATGTGCACGATGGTAGGAATTTTGGCCTCTTCGATAGTCGGCAGCATGGCCAGCATGTGCGAACTACCGGTGGTGCCAGTCAGTCCGAACACCTTGTCCGAATCGATCAGCTTCTTGACCGACGACACCGACCGCGCCGGCACATAACCGTCATCTTCATAGATGGCGCGCAGCTTGCGGCCGTTGATCCCGCCATTGGCATTGATCTCTGCAATTGCCAGCTTGGAGCCAGCGGCGCCCGCCTTGCCGATAAGTGAAGCGGGCCCGGACATGGGCTGCACTTCACCAATCAGGATTTCAGTTGCCGTGACGCCCACGTCTTGCGCAGCAACCGTCATTGCAGCGCCTGCCGCCAGCGTGACGGCAGACCATCGTGCAAAGCGATTGATCGCTTTTTTAAATTTATTGCTCATGTTGTCTCCTTAGAAAAACGCTGGCGCCGGGGGATTCCTGCGTCATGCGAATGCGTTTACTGGCCCGCTTCGACCTTCATTTCGACAGCGGCCATTGAACCCAGAACCGTTTCAACTTTCGCCAGATGCCGGCCATACCCTCTGGCTCCAGCCGCAGGAAGAGCAGGATGACTATGCCGTACATCATTCCCTTGACCTCATAGATGCGGTCGGCCATCAGGGTCTTGAACCTGTCCCCCGCAGCCGAGAAGCCCAGGCTGAGTAGTTCGGGCAGGAAGATGATGAGCGCCGCGCCAAGAATGGCTCCGTGAATTCGTCCAATGCCCCCAACAATGACCATGGCCAGCGCCTCTATGCTGATCAGAACGCTGAACGTGTCAACGTTGATGAAACGTGTCTGTAGCGCCACCATTGCACCTGCCACGCCGGTGTAAAACGCACTGACCATAAAGGCTAGCAGCTTGTAGCGCATCAGGTCTATGCCCATGGCGCGTGCAGCAATGTCGTGGTCGCGCAGCGCCAGCCAGGCTCGGCCGATGCGGGAGCGCATCAGATTCATCGTGATGAACACAAACAGCACCAGCATCACCAGCGCGGCATAATAAAACCGCACATCGCCCTTGAGTGAAAAGCCCAGGACAGACAGCGCATCAACCGGCATGCCGGCCGAGCCTCGAGTTATGTTGTCGGCAAACAGAACGATGTGGCGCACGATAAAGGTAAAGGCCAGCGTAGTGATAGCAAGGTACAGGCCTTTAAGCCGCAGCGAAGGTATACCCACCACAAGGCTGGCAACCGCCGCCACCGCGCCCGAGACAAAGATCGCCAGCAGCGTCGGCACCTTGTAGTCAGTCGTCAAGATAGCCTGCGCGTAAGCGCCAATCAGCAGAAAACCGGCGTGCCCCAGCGAGATTTGGCCAGCCACGCCCGACAGCAGGTTTAGCCCCAGCACACCGACAGACGCAACAAAAATTGCTGTCAGCAAGTTCAGTCCGAAAGAGCCGAACAATGCGGGCATCAGCGCGAGCACAAGCACGCCGATAGCCGCCCAGACCCAGGTCGTTGGCTGGCTGGAAAGGGCTACCAGGCCAGCGTAAGAGTTCTGGTAGGTACGGCTACGCATCAGACACGCTCGATTTCACGTTGACCAAAAAGACCGTAGGGCTTAACCATCAGAACGATGATGATGAGGACAAAGCCCGCGATCTCTTTCAGCCCGCGACCCAGGTAGCCGCCAGCCAGGTTCTCGACCACGCCAATTACCAGCCCTCCGAAGGCACCACCGACAACCGAGTCGAGGCCGCCCAGGATGGTGGCCGGGAAGCCGCGCAGACCCATTTGCGAGATCTCGGGCTCCAGGCTGAACATCAGGCAAAAAGAGAGCCCGGAAAAGGCCGCAAACACCGCCGATATTGCCCAGGCAATCGCACTGATGCGTTTGACGTTGATACCCATCAGCAGCGCCGTTGTTTCGTTATTGGACGTGGCCCGCATCGCAATGCCGACGCGCGAGCGGCGAAAGAAAAGCCACATCGCCAATGACAGTACCGCCAGCGACACCAGTGCAAAGATCTGGCCCGGGTACAACGCCAGCTCGCCAAAACGAATCACGGCATTGCCGAAGGGCCTTGGAAAAGCTGCAGGCTCAACGCCCCAAATCAATATGACAACAGAACGTATAACCACCGCGAGGCCTATGGTCACCATAACCCGCGAGAACATAGACTCACCCAGCATGGGGCGTATGAATATCCACTCAATCAGAAGGCCGAGCACTATCGAGGATACCAACACGCAGGCCAGCATTGGCACAAAGGCCATACCCGGAATGGTGGCGAAGGTGTAGCTCATATAGGCGATCAGCATCATGATTTCGCCCTGCGCAAAGTTAACCATGCCGGTCGCGCGGTAAATGATGGCAAAGCCCATGGCGACCATTCCGTAGAGGCTGCCTATAACCAGACCCGACATCACGAGGTTCATGAAGTAGTTCATGCGGCTTCCTTTACGAGTCCATAGATCTCGCCGATTTCAGCAGCGAACTTCTTTTCAATCACATTGCGGCGTACCTTCATGGTGGCCGTAAGCTCGCCATCGTCATGGTCGAGCTGCTTCTTCAGGATCACAAACTTGCGGATGTTTTCGACACGTGAGAAGCGTCCATTCACGCGGTTCACGTCTTCGGCAATCAGCTCTTTCACTGCATCAAGGCGGGCCAGGGTCTCATAGGTGGTGTAGGCCATACCGCGCTCCTGCGCCCACTTGCCAACGGTGTCGAGGTCAATCTGTATGAGTGCCGCCACAAAATGCCTGCCATCGCCCAGCAACACGGCCTCGCTGATGTACAGGCTTTCTTTCAGGGTGTTTTCAATCAACGATGGCGTGATGTTCTTGCCGCCGCTGGTGATAAGAATTGCCTTCTTGCGGTCAATGATCTGTACCTGGCCTGTCGCCTCATCGAGCTCTACCACGTCGCCGGTACTGAGCCAGCCATCGGTAAATGCTGCTTTAGTCGCAGCTTCGTCATAGAGGTAGCCGTTGAAGACGATCTGCCCCCGCAACTGCAACTCGCCATCAGGGAGAATACGCTGCTCGACCACGCCCGGCAGAAGCGGACCGCACCAGCCAAGGCGCGACATGTTGTTTGATTGCGCGTGGCTGGCACCACTGCTCTCAGTCATGCCATAGATCTGGTAAATCGGCACGCCCATGGCGCGGAAGAACAGAATGACCGATGGCGAAATAGAGGCGCCGCCTGTCATAGAAATCCAGGTGCGGTCCAGGCCAATGCTGGCCAGCAGGTTGCTGAAGACGGTGGCGCGGAGCAGCCAGCCGACGAAGGCGTCGCGAGTATTCAGTGGTTTACCGCCGTTGATGATGGTGCGCTCGGCAATCGGTGTGCCTATGGCCAGCGCCTTTTTGAAGGCCCACTGCCCCAGCGGCCTGGCGTCGCGTGACTTGATAAGAATTTCGTATTGAAGTTTTTCCCAGATGCGCGGAACGCCAAAGAAAAAGCTGGGCCCGATCTCGCGCAGGTTCTGCGTCACCGTGTCTATGGACTCTGCAAAGTAAACCACGCTGCCGTAAGCCAGTTGAATCACGGGCGACATCAGGCGCTCGGCGACGTGGCACAAGGGCAAATAACAAACCACAGACATGGGACGACCCGCAAAGCCCTGCACCTGGCCCAGCGCCCAGGCATCTGACAGGATGCCGCGATGTGAGATGCGCGCGCCTTTTGGCATGCCAGTCGTTCCGGATGTGTAGACGATAAGCGCGTCCTGTTCGGATCGCAGGCTGTTTACGGCCTGCTCATATGCCGCTACCTGGGACGCATCGCCTGCCAGCCGCGAGCCTTCTGCAAGCGCATCGTTAAACGGCATCAGGCAACTTTCGGTGTATTGGCGCATACCCTTCCAGTCCACCGTCAGCACGCGCTGCATCTCGGGCAGGCCACCTTCGCGCTGCATCGCAGTCAGTACCTTGTCGGTCTGCTCCTGGTCACCGCAAACAGCGATCCTGGCGCGGCAGTGGCGCGCAATGTATTGCAGCTCGGGCCACGGGTTGGTCGGGTAGATGCCGACGGTGACGCCGCCCAGCGACTGCGCCGCCATGTCGGCAAAAAACCATTCTGGAGTGCCGTCAGACGCGATGATGAGTTTGTCGCCAGGCATAAAGCCCTGCGCTTTCAAAAAGAGTGCAAAAGCGCGCGCCTTCTCAAAGTAGCCCTTCCAGGTGGTGCCCTGCCAGACGCCGCGTGTCTTTTCACGCAGCGCGACTTGGTTTGGCATGCTGCGTGCCCGGTGCATTAGCAAGCCCGGCATGGTGGCATTGCCTTCAGCAAGGCCGGGCGGCAGTTGCAGATCGGCAAGAGCAGGGTCGGGGCGGCTCATGCGGTGGCCTCAACATCCTGGCCAAGATAGGCGCCAATAACGGCAGGGTCTTTGGAAACAGTGGCCGGTGTACCGTCAGCAATCTTGCGGCCGAAATTAAGCACACACACATGGTCTGAAATGTCCATCACGATGCCCATCTCATGCTCGATCATCATGATAGTGACATTACGTTCTTCGCGGATGTCAAGGATGAACCGCGCAATATCTTCGGTTTCTTCCTGGTTCATGCCAGAAACCATTTCATCGAGCAGCAAAAGCTTGGGCTGCATGGCCAGCGCGCGGCCCAGTTCAACTCGCTTTTGCAGGCCATACGAAAGCGTACCTACCGGCAGGTCGCGAATCGATTCGATTTCAAGAAACTCGACGATTTCTTCGGCTGTTTCACGCGCGCGGATTTCTGCATTGCGCGCTGCACCCCAAAACACCGCAGCACCAAAAATTCCAGTGTTCAGCTTTGAATGCATGCCGGTCAGGATGTTGTCGATGACGGTCTCATGCTTGAACACAGCCAGGTTCTGGAAGGTGCGTGCCAGGCCGCGCCTGGCCAGCTTGTGCGAAGGCAGGTCGGTGATGTCTTCACCGTCAAAAATGACGCGACCGGTCGTGGGCTTAAGCAAACACGATGCAAGGTTAAACAGTGTGGTCTTGCCCGCGCCGTTGGGGCCAATGACACTGCAGATCTCGCCAGGCATGACGCGCAGGTTGATGCCGCCCAGTGCCTTCAGCCCGCCGAAGTGTTTGGAGACATCAGCAAACTCAAGAATCGGCGCCGATGCTGCGGCGTGTACCGGGGCGTTCACGACAGCCACCTCTTGCGCCGCTTGTAGTGTTTGACGTCGCGCATGCTGCGGCGTTCGCCACCGTCCTGGACACCAAGGTAAAACTCTTTCACGTCGTCGTTCGCGAGCAGTTTTGGCGGCGTGTCGTCCAGCACGATGCGGCCGCGCTCCACGATGTAGCCGTAGTCGGCCACCGACAACGCCACCTGCGCATTTTGCTCGACCAGCAACACCGTCAGGCCGCGCTCGTCGCGCAACTTGCGGATCGCCTGGAAGATCTCAGTGATGATTTGTGGCGCCAGCCCGAGCGAAGGTTCGTCCAGCAACAGCAGCCTTGGCTGGCCCATCAGCGCGCGGCCAATGGCCACCATCTGCTGCTGTCCTCCCGAGAGATAACCCGACACGCGGTGGCGATGTGACTCAATTGCGGGGAAGAGTTTAAAAATGCGCGCCATTGACTCGGCCGATTCACCGGCAGGCCGGGCGTAGCCGCCCATCAGCAGGTTTTCTTCAACCGTCAGCGTGTCAAAGAGCCGACGGCCTTCGGGCACCTGTACGAGCCCCAACCTGACGATTTCATGAGGGGCGAGCTTGTTGATGGACTTGCCTTCACAAGAAATAACACCACCGGTGATTTCACCCTCTTCTGGATACAGCACACCGCTAATGGCCTTGAGCACAGTGGACTTGCCAGCCCCATTGCTGCCGAGCAAGGCAACGATGCGGCCGGCGCCAACTTCAAGCGACACGTCGCGCACGGCTTCCACCGCATGGTCGTAGAAGACCTGGAGGTTGGTGATACTCAGCATGCGTTGGGCTTGCTGGCACCGTGGCCTTGGGCTGTTGTTGTCATGTTTGTCTCCGTGGCACTTTTCAGTGCTCTGAAAATTCGCAAAGTTGGCAGATTATGACCCTGACTCAAAAATAATGATGCTTATGGATTTCCCTAATGAAAACCGTCTGGCAGCGTCATAAAGCTGGTTTTTTATTGAATAAATATGAAAATCTGGTAATTACCCTATTCATGCAGATGCGAAATGAGGATTACATATTGATCCTATTAAAGAAAAATTTGAAGATGGGTCAAATAGTTGAATTAAATGTTTTTTCCGTGGGTGTGTACGACATGGGTGTGCCCAAGTGAGCGGCGCTGATTCCGTCCTCTCTTCGCAGCAGGGCTCGGTTGTCACGCTTACCCTGAACCGCCCCGACAGGATGAATGCGCTGGACAGCGACATGGCCGGTGCCTTGCGCGACGCCATTGACGCTGTTGACAGCAATGCCAGTGCCCGCTTGCTTGTCTTGCGCGGCGAGGGCCGATCGTTTTGTGCCGGCGGTGATGTGGCAGCGATGCACGCGCACCGCGACAATCTTCCGGGGTTTATTGAAAAAACAATCAACCCCTTTCATGCCTGTGTGCTGGGACTGCGGCGGCTGCGCATGCCCGCGATGGCCTGTGCACACGGTGCGCTGGCGGGAGGTGGCTTTTCACTGGCCATGGCCTGCGACTTTGTGGTGGCGGCACGCTCGGCGCGCTTTGTGGTCGCCTACCCCAAGCTGGGCGCACCTTGCGATGGGGGCTTGAGCTTTTTCATGGTGCAGCGCCTCGGAAGTGCGCGCGGGCTGGAAGCGCTGACTACGGGCGGGCAGTTCACCGCAGAGCAGGCGCTACAGCTGGGCCTTGTCAATCGCGTGGCCGATGATGCCGATCTGCAGCAGGCCACAGATCAGTGGGCTGCCGAATTACTGGTGCTGGCACCACAGTCGCTGAGCGAACTCAAGGGGCTGGTCGCGGCGCAGTCGGCCGCCGCACTGGAGGTGCACCTGGACCGCGAGAAGGCGGCCTTCCTGCGTTGCGCAGAGACGCCGGATTTTGCGGCGCGAGTAGCCACGTTTGCAGAAAAAGCACAGAAGCGCCCGGTCTGAGCCGGTCGCCGTAGACAGATTCATCCATCCACAAGTACAGAACAACACTTCATGAACACTTCGACGATCTCCCTCCGTTCAGCATCCACCGGCTCTGCGATGCAGCGTTTTTCGGGCCTGTCCAATGACGAGCAGGGCATGCTCGACGAAGCCGACCGCTTCGCCCGGCAGGAGATGTACCCGTTGTCGCCGCGCATGGACAACGAGGAGTGGTGGCCGGATAAGGCTTTTCCCCTGATCGGCAAGACGGGTTACTTCGGCATCACCGTGCCGGAAACCTATGGCGGCGCCGGGCTGGACATGTTCACCAGCGGCCTGGTGCTGCAGGCCTTCTCGCGCTGGAATCATGCGCTGGCGCTGAGCTGGGTGGCGCATGAAAACCTTTGCCTCTACAACATCTACCGCAATTCCAATGAAGAGCAGCGGAGGCGTTACCTGCCAGGCTTGTGCAGCGGCAAAACCATTGGCGCCCTGGGCCTAACGGAGCCAGGCGCCGGCTCGGACGCGCTGGGGTCCATGCGCACCACCGCCACACGGGATGGCGAGCACTATGTGCTCAACGGCAGCAAGCTCTACATCACCAACGGCCCGGTGGCCGATGTGCTGCTGGTCTATGCCAAGACTAACCGCGAGAAGGGTGCCAAGGGCATCTCGGCGTTTATCGTCGAGAAGGATTTCCCCGGCTTTAAGGTGGCCCAGAAGCTCACCAAGATGGGTTTTCGGGGCAGCCAGACGGCAGAGCTGGTGTTTGACAACTGCAGGGTGCCAGCCGCCAACCGCGTTGGTGAAGAAGATACGGGCGTGAAGATCGTTATGAGCGGGCTGGACCTCGAGCGCGCCATGATCTCTCCCATCTGCCTGGGCATTTCAGAACGTGCCCTGGAGCTGTCGCTGGAATTTGCACAGACGCGCCAGCAGTTCGGCAAGCCGATTGGCAGCTTCCAGATGATCCAGTCCAAGCTGGCAGACATGTTTGTCTGGGTTGAGGCGATGCGCGTCTTCACCTACCAGGCGCTCCGCGCGGCCAACGACCTGGAAGTGGGCGGGGGCGGGCGCGGTGATGTCCACAAGATCACGGCGGCCTCTGTCATGTTTGCGGCCGAGACCATGAACAAGGTGCTCAATGAAGCCGTCCAGATACATGGCGGCACAGGCTACATCTGGGAGTCGGAAATCAACCGCCTTTACCGCGCCATCAAGTTGCTGGAGATCGGCGCCGGAACCACCGAGGTGCGCAAGATCATCATCAGCGGAGAGATGATGCGCTAACACTGTTCCAATTCATCCGTGGCCAATGCAACAGGATAGCCTGATGTCTACTTCTTGAGACTTAAATCAGGGTGTTCAGCCACAACTAAGTACCGGTTTTTGCCATTCGTGTATTTCCTCGTCGACCGTCAGCTTTCTGCCAACTGCTGACTGTCGCGGGACAGAAAAGGTATAACTGCTTCTGACCGGGAACTGCGTGACAGATTTGCTTTTAACCTTCATTGGCGCTTGTGGTTCACGGGTGCTGCTCGTAGCCTTCCCGGAACTATGGAAATTCGATGGTTAGGGATTCCTGCAAAGCCCGGTCAATTGGATCGGAATATGTTGTGCTACCGCGGCAGATCGCTTGATCGTTGCCCAAGACGCGGTCCCTATGAGCAAGGGTGAACAAAGCAAAACGCGAACCATCATGCCTTCGCCACCGGCAGATCCTCCCAACTGGTCGTGTACCGTGGTGTCAACAGATTCTGCTTCATCTCAAAATCCCGCTGCGGACCCTTCACACCGGCGCTGGCCAGCACCAATGTCCCACGCCCGAAGCGATCATTCAGTTTGTCCATCGTTCCCATCAACTGCCCGCGCGCAGCGGGTTCCTTCTCCAGGTCCAGTTCGCCCTGCTGCAAGCCACCATCCTGCAGGTCCAACAGCATCACCCCCGCTTGGCGAAATTGAAGCCGGGCTGGTAAATGGCCTCGATGGCTTTAACAGCCGCGTTCACCAGCGTCATCGTGTCGTCTGTAGGTCGGCGCAGAGGCATCACTACTCTGCGGCTGTACTTCGGTCCGGGTCGAAAAGCGCTCGTGTGCGCAAATACCTGAATCTGACCGGCCTTGCTCCCTTGGCTGCGCAGCTTCACCGCGGCGCCGCTGGCAAAGCGCGGCACGGCCGCCACCAGGTCCTCCAACTCAGTCACCGCGCCGCCGAAGCTGCGGGTGCAGGCAATTTCTTTTTTTGGCGCGGGCTGGTCCTCCAGCGTGATGCACGGCTGCCCCTGCAGCTCGCGTACCGTGCGCTCCAGTACCACACTCCAGCGCCGCCGCACGGTCGCCGGATCCAGCCGCACAAGGTCCAGCACCGTTGCGATAACGCCTTCGATCAACTGCTCGCTGATCCGCCGGCCGACGCCCCAGACTTCACAGACGGCCGTGGCCTGCAGCACTGCGTCGAGGTCGCTGGCAGGTAGGGCGGCAAGATTGCACACTCGTGCCAGTTCGGCGGGGTAGCTGCCAGGCTTGCGGTCCGCGCTTTTCGCGACGTGATTAGCCAGCTTCGCCAACGTCTTGGTAGTAGCGATGCCAATACCAATGGGAATACCTGTCCACTGCAGCACCCGCTCACGCACCCGCTGGGCGCGCTGGGTCAGGTCGCCCTTTACGCCGGTCAGCTCGATAAAGGACTCGTCAATGCTGTAGATTTCCTGCCCGGGACCCAGGCCGGCCGCCACGCTCATCATGCGGTCGCTCATGTCGCCGTAAAGCACGAAGTTGGCTGACAGCGCCACCACGCCGTGTTCTTCGGCCAGCTGCCTACATTCAAACCAAGGGGCACCCATGCGGATGCCCAAGGCCTTGGCTTCGTTGCTGCGCGCGATTGCGCAGCCGTCGTTGTTGCTCAGCACCACCACCGGGCGGTTCTTCAGGGCAGGGCGAAAGGCGGTTCTGTCGCAATAGTGAACAAGGGGCGTAGAAATGTGACAACGGCGCTTGGTGATCAGAAAGCCAGGCTGTAGAACTGCTCAGCTGCAGACATGGCTTGAACCTTGGGGCAGTGCAACTGCCCCTTCTTGATCATGTGC
>NZ_JBDNGU010000182.1:0-5922 GCF_041689105.1 Polaromonas sp.
AGAGGTGCGCCGGATTTCCAGGCGACGGCTGCTTTTGTTTTCATGGGAGGGCTGGTGCTGAAGTGATGGGAGACAAAGCACTATAAGCCAGCGCCCGGTCAGCCGCGGCCACCGCGCTGCATGTCCTGCGGCGGGCGGTGTGTCATTGTGAGAATGACTGCGTGGGGCCCTGTCCAGAACGGAGTTATCAATAAAAAATGCCTCCAGCCCTTTATGGACGGTCTCCAGCAGCTATTAATATAATAGCAAACGGCGTAGGCGTGGGGGGATGATTTCGCCGAAGCCAGGCTATAGATGCTCGGATTCTTTCGGATCGCACTGCGAAAACAGGGCAAAAAAATGCCGGACTGAATCCGGCATGGGGCGGCTACGTGGTGCGTCAATGTCAGGGCGCGAAGAAGCTCTTGAGCTTGTCCGTCCAGGTTTCCTCGGTTGGCGAATGTTTGGGGCCACCCTTCTTGAGCGAGTCTTCAAGCTCCTTGAACAACTTGCGCTGGTGTTCGGTCAGCTTGACCGGTGTTTCCACCGTGATGTGGCAGTACAGGTCGCCAGGGTAGCTGGAGCGCACGCCTTTGATGCCCTTGCCGCGCAGTCGGAACTGCTTGCCGGTCTGGGTGCCGTCGGGGATGTCGATGGCGGCCTTGCCGGCCAGCGTTGGCACCTCGATCTCGCCGCCGAGTGCCGCCGCCGCCATGCTGATGGGCACCACGCAGTGCAGATCGTCGCCATCGCGCTCGAAGATGTCGTGCTTTTTCAGGCGGATCTCGATGTACAGATCGCCGGGCGGGCCGCCATTGGTGCCTGGTTCACCGTTGCCAGTGGAGCGGATGCGCATGCCGTCGTCGATGCCGGCCGGAATCTTGACTTCCAGGGTCTTGTTGCTTTTGGTTTTGCCGACGCCGTGGCAGGTGACGCAGGGCTCGGGGATCAGCTTGCCGGTACCCTTGCACTGCGGGCAGGTCTGCTGCACGCTGAAGAAGCCCTGGCGCATCTGCACCACACCGTGGCCGTGGCAGGTGGTGCAGGTCACCACCTTTGTACCGGGCTTGGCGCCGCTGCCGCGGCAGGTGCCACAGTCGTCCCAACTCGGAATGCGTATCTGTGCGTCCTTGCCGGTGGCCGCTTCCTCAAGCGTAACTTCCATCGCGTAGCTGAGGTCGCCGCCGCGATAGACCTGGCGGCCGCCGCGCTGGCCGGCGCGACCGGCTTGCTGCGCGCCGAAAACGTCGCCGAAGATGTCGCCAAAAGCTTCTGCAAAGCCGCCAAATCCTTCCGCGCCGGGGCCACCGCTGCGGTTCGGGTCCACGCCGGCGTGGCCGTACTGGTCATAAGCCGCGCGTTTCTGACCGTCCGACAGCATCTCGTAGGCTTCTTTGGCTTCCTTGAATTTCTCCTCGGCTGCCTTGCTGGAGTCGCCCTGGTTGCGGTCAGGGTGGTGCTTCATCGCCAGCTTGCGATAGGCTTTCTTGATGTCTTCATCGCTGGCGTTTTTGGGGACGCCCAGCGTGTCGTAGTAGTCTTTTTTAATAGCCATGGAAATTGCGTGTTCTGTGGAAAAAGTTCCGGCACCCCGGATGCGCCAAAGCGGAATACGGAGAAAACCCCCGATTCCGCTTTGCCGCCTCAGGGCAATCCATCAAAAAAGGATCAGCCTTTTTTGACTTCCTTGACTTCGGCGTCCACCACATTGTCGTCGGCAGCCGGTTTGGCTGCCGCTTCTGCTGCACCGCCCTCGCCCCCGGCCTGGGCCGCCTGCGAAGCCTGCATATCGGCGTACATTTTTTCACCGAGCTTCTGGCTGGCATCCATCAGCGCGGCGTTTTTCGCGTCGATGGCATCCTTGCTGTCGCCTTGGAGCGCTTCTTCCATGTCCTTGATGGCGGTCTCGATTTTTTCCTTTTCGCCGGCGTCAAGCTTGTCGCCGTATTCCGTCAGCGATTTCTTCACGCTGTGAACCATGGCTTCGGCATTGTTCTTGGCGGTCACAAACTCGACTTTTTTCTTGTCGTCGGCTGCGTTGAGCTCGGCGTCCTTGACCATTTGCTGGATTTCAGCTTCAGACAGGCCCGAGTTCGCCTTGATGGTGATCTTGTTTTCCTTGCCGGTACCCTTGTCCTTGGCGCCTACGTGCAGGATGCCGTTGGCGTCAATGTCAAACGACACTTCAATCTGCGGCGTGCCGCGAGCCGACGGCGGAATGCCTTCGAGGTTGAACTCACCCAGCGCCTTGTTGCCCGAAGCGATTTCGCGTTCGCCCTGGAAGACCTTGATGGTCACTGCCGGCTGGTTGTCCTCGGCGGTCGAGAAGGTCTGCGCGAACTTGGTCGGGATGGTCGTGTTTTTCTTGATCATCTTGGTCATCACACCGCCCATGGTTTCAATGCCCAGGGACAGCGGCGTCACGTCGAGCAGCAGCACGTCGGTGCGATCGCCCGAGAGCACTTGGCCCTGGATCGCCGCGCCAACGGCCACGGCCTCGTCGGGGTTCACGTCCTTGCGCGGTTCCTTGCCAAAAAACTCCTTGACCTTGTCCTGCACCTTGGGCATGCGGGTCTGGCCGCCGACCAGGATCACGTCATGAATGTCGGAGGTGGCGACGCCAGCGTCGTTGACGGCCACGCGGCAGGGGGCAATCGTGCGCTCGACCAGCTCCTCGACGAGCTGCTCCAGCTTGGAGCGCGTCATCTTGATGTTCAGGTGTTTCGGGCCTGAGGCGTCAGCCGTGATGTAAGGCAGGTTGATGTCGGTCTGCGCGCTGGAGGACAGCTCGATCTTGGCCTTTTCTGCGGCTTCCTTGAGGCGTTGCAATGCCAGCACGTCCTTGCCCAGGTCCACGCCCTGATCTTTCTTGAACTCGGCAATGATGTAGTCGATGATGCGTTGGTCGAAGTCTTCTCCGCCCAGGAAGGTGTCGCCGTTGGTGGACAGCACTTCGAACTGCTTTTCGCCATCCACATCGGCAATCTCGATGATGGAGATGTCGAAGGTGCCGCCGCCCAGGTCATACACCGAGATCTTGCGGTCGCCTTTTTCCTGCTTGTCCATGCCGAAGGCCAGCGCCGCAGCGGTGGGCTCGTTGATGATGCGCTTGACGTCCAGGCCGGCAATGCGGCCTGCGTCTTTGGTGGCCTGGCGCTGCGCGTCGTTGAAATAGGCCGGCACGGTAATCACGGCTTCAGTGACCGGCTCGCCGAGGTAGTCTTCGGCGGTTTTTTTCATCTTGCGCAGGATGTCGGCGCTGACCTGCTGGGGCGACATCTTCTTGCCATGCACTTCGACCCAGGCGTCGCCATTGTCGGCGGCCACGATCTTGTAGGGCATCAGGTCGATGTCCTTCTGGACTTCTTTTTCGGCGAACTTGCGGCCGATCAGGCGCTTGACCGCGTACAGCGTGTTTTTGGGGTTGGTCACGGCCTGGCGCTTGGCCGAGGCGCCGACCAGCACTTCACCGTTTTCAAGGTAGGCCACGACCGAGGGGGTGGTGCGCGCGCCTTCCGAGTTTTCGATGACGCGCGGGACATTGCCCTCCATCACAGCGACGCAGCTGTTGGTGGTGCCAAGATCGATGCCGATGATTCTGCCCATGATTTACTCCTAGATTTTCTTGGTTGACTGTTTGAATACGGGGTGGCTGAGGATTTCAGCCGCTGGTCGCCAGACCATGTTGATGAATTGTGGATAACTTTCGATGTTTCAAGTGCGACATCGTGAATCGGGCCATTTATTTGGGGGCTGCCACGGTGACCAGCGCAGGCCGCAGCACGCGGTCGGCGATCAGGTAGCCTTTTTGAAGTACGCCGACCACGGTGTTGACCTCCTGATCGGCGGGCACCATGCTGATGGCCTGATGCTGGTGGGGATCGAATCTCGCGCCGGTCTCAGGGTTGATCTCGACCACCTTGTTGCGCTCCAGTGCGGCTTTGAGCTGTTTGAGCGTGGCCTCAGTGCCTTCGCGAAGCTGCGCGGCGCTGGCGTCGGTCTGCTGCAGCCCGGCTTCCAGGCTGTCGGTGACGGGCAGCAGGCTGTCGGCAAAACTTTCCAGGGCGAACTTGCGTGCCTTGGCGACTTCGTCGTCGGCGCGGCGGCGGGCGTTTTCAGTCTCGGCCTTGGCGCGCAGGTAACTGTCGGCCAGTTCGGTGTTCTTGGCTTGCAGCACAGCCACTTCAGCCTGGGCTGCGCTCAGCGCGTCGGTCTCGTTGGCGGCTTGGGCGGCTTCCAGCTCTTCCGGGCTGGGATGGCCAGTCAGGTCTTGATTTTGATCGGAATGGGTGTTGTCTGGCATGGTCGAATACAGTTCTTCAGAAGGACAAGTTGGCTAGCTGGGGGCAGCAAAGCCCTTTTCAAGACAAGGGATTGTGCCCCGGCACAGAGTGCCGCGCGCTTCGGCGGCGCCTCTCCGGGCGGGCGCCAGATGCTATGAAACAAGGAGCGGACTGCGCAGGCCGGAAAAGGGCTGGAGCAGGTTTTTATACGCAACAAAAAAGCCGCAGCCAGGGCGCGCAGCCACCAATGAAAAGACAGGCGCGCGGCCTGTCATTTGCGGGATGCGGAAAGCCTACTTTTTCTTGACCGTGCCGGCCGACTTGACCTGGCTGGTGGCCCATTTGGCGGCGAACGCCTGCATGTCATTAAGGCGCTTGAGCAGGTCGGCGCCCATGGCTGTCACGGTGTAGCCATCGCTGCCGTGGCCCATCAGTCCAGCGGCGCGCAATTCCTTGATACGGGTGTTCAGGGTGTTGGGCGTGATGCTGCCAATGCTGTCCTGCAGCAGCCGGAAAGTCTGCGGGTGACCGTCTTTGAGCGCCCACAAAACGCGCAATGCGTAACGCGCTTCAAGCAGTTCAAACAGCTGGCCGACAGCGGCATTTTCTTTGGCACTCATGGGGGACATCTCCTGGTCATGTTTTTGTCACAGTTAATCGGTAAGCACGCGCTTCAAGCGGAATATAACGGAAATTGTCGACTGCTACTAGTTTTATAGCTGCCCGCGCCCGCAGGGTGTAGCTCCGGAGCCAAAAACACTTGAAAAGTAGAGCGAGATGGGGTAGGCCGCGAACTTGCCACCAGTCGACCCGGGCGCACGCAGCCCGCATGGCCAGTGGTCCCAACAGATAAACCTGCTAAACCTGCAGGTAGACCTTCTGCAGCAGGCGGATCAGGGTTTTTCGCTCTGCCGCGGTCAGCCGCGCGGTGGCGTCCAGCTCAAGCGCCTGCGCAGTGCGCTCCGCGTCGCGCATCAGTTTCTGGCCGACTGGAGTCAGATGCAGACCAACGGCGCGACCGTCGCGCGGGTGCGGCTTGCGAACGATCAGTTCGCGCTGCTCCAGCGCATTGATCATGGCCACCAGGTTGGGCGGCTGGATGCCGAGCGCGGCGCAAAGCTGGCGCGAGGTGATGCCCGGGTTATGGGTGATCAGCGAGATCACCGAAAAATCAACCTGCCGCATGCCGTAAACCGCCATGCGTTTGACGAAAATCTCGATCACTGCGATGGCCGCGCGGCTGGCGTTGTAGCCGACCAGGCCTTCGAGGTAGGTGGTATCGACTGTTTCGACGGCTGTGGGGAGTTTTTCTGGCATGGTGCAAGCGCGCTGGTGTGTCAGTGGCAACTGTAGCTGGCCGCGTTTTAGCAGTCGCCGCCGCCGTGGTAGCGTGTGACCTGCGGGCGTGGGCACTGCAGGCGGGTGCCGGCGGCGATCCAGCCTGCGCGCACCGCCACGACCGCGCCGCCAGCAAGGGGCTTCACGACGAGGTATTCCGGATCAGGACATGCCGGTGAAGCCGAGGTGCTTGACCAGCGGACCCCAGCGGAAATACGCGTCGCGCTGGCTCTTGTCCATCTCGCGCACGGTGGAGCCTGCGGGCACCAGGCCAAAGGTGCCCAGGCTGCTGATGACCGTTGGATTTTTCAGCGCCGCGTTG
>NZ_JBDNGU010000183.1:0-23302 GCF_041689105.1 Polaromonas sp.
AAATGGGCTCCGCCAGAACGGATTCAGCGTCGATCAAACGCATTTACCCCTTGGCACATCGACGTGTCGATGAAATCGCCAAAACCTTCGGCCCAGCCGCCAGCCCCGTTGGTTTCCGAAAAACTCTCGATCTCTGAGCCCGCTATCGGATTGATAGCTGCCTGCGCATTTCCCGCCTGGGCTGAAGGCCGATTCGACGTCATAAAAATTGGGTCGGCTTTTTTTCAGCTACTTACAAAAATCAGCCGCCGGGCCGGGCAAGCGCGCGCTGCACCCTGTGGGGCTTGGGTTTACCATGGCCGCTCACCCACCCAGGAGAAGCCATGAAAAACAACCCCTCTGCGCGCCTGCGCGCTGTTGGCCCCTTTCTTGTCGCCGCACTGCTTGGCAGCCTGCTGCTGGCGGGCTGCGTCTCGGCGCCACCTTTTGCCTACAACGTGCCACAGCAGCCCGAAGGCGCTTCCGGTTACACCGAAAAACCGGGCTGGGCGACCTCCAAATTTGCCGTCGCTGCGGCGAACCCGCTGGCTACCGACGCCGGTTACCAGGTGCTCAAGGCGGGCGGCTCGGCGATTGACGCGGCGATTGCCGTGCAAATGGTGCTCACGCTGGTCGAGCCGCAATCCAGCGGCATAGGCGGCGGCGCCTTTTTGCTGCACGCCAGCGGCAGCACGGTCGAGGCCTTTGACGGCCGCGAAACCGCACCGGCCGCCGCCGATGAAAAACTGTTTCTCGGCGCCGACGGCAAACCGCTGGCGTTCATCGACGGCGTGATCGGCGGCCGCTCCGTCGGTGTGCCAGGCACCGTGCGCATGCTGGAGATGGCGCACAAGCAACACGGCAAGCTGCCCTGGGCGCAACTGTTTGTGCCGGCCATCACGCTGGCCGAAAACGGTTTCAAGGTCAGCGCGCGTCTGGCCGCCCTGCTCAAAACCGAGCAACACCTGAAAAAAGACCCGGTGGCGGCCGCGTATTTCTACCCGGTCAATGGTGAACCGCTGGCTGCAGGTGCGCTGCTGCGCAACCAGCCGCTGGCTGATGTGCTGAAAAAGATTGCGGCGGGTGGATCCAAAGCGCTGCTCGAAGGCGACGTGGCCCAGGCCATTGTCAACAAGGTGCAGCAACACCCGACCAACCCCGGCAAATTGAGCCTGGCCGACATGGCGGGTTACCAAGCCAAAAAACGCGATCCGATCTGCCATGACTACCGGGCCCAGGCCAGGGACTACCGCATCTGCGGCATGCCACCCCCCAGCTCGGGCGCAATTGCCATCGGGCAGATTCTCGGCATTCTGAACAACACCAATGCGGCCACACTGGCGCTGGGCACCGGCATGGGTGGCACACCCGGCACGGTGGGCGCCGCGCCCTCGGCCGACTGGCTGCACCTCTACACAGAGGCCTCGCGCCTGGCCTTCGCCGATCGTGCGCTGTACCTCGGGGACCCCGACTTTGTGCAGCCGCCCGGCGGCAGCTGGATGAGCCTGCTGGCGCCAGCCTACCTGGCCGAACGCGCCAAACTGATTGCCACCCAGCCCGGCGGGCAAAGCATGAAAACAGCAAAACCCGGCGTTCCCGGCGCTGTGAAGGTGGCCTACGCACCCATGCCTGCGCAGCCTGAATACGGCACCTCGCACATCAGCATCGTGGACGCCTACGGCAATGCGGTGGCGATGACCACGACCATTGAAGACGCTTTTGGCTCACGCCAGATGGTCCGGGGCTTTTTGCTGAACAACGAGTTGACCGACTTCAGTTACGCACCGACCGATGCCAGTGGCGCACCGGTGGCCAACCGCGTCCAGCCCGGCAAACGCCCGCGCTCGTCCATGGCACCCACCCTGGTCTTTGACAAAGCCACGGGCCAGCTGGTGATGAGCGGCGGCAGCCCCGGCGGCGCGCTGATCATTCACTACACCGCCAAAACGCTGTACGGCGTTTTGAACTGGGGCCTGATGCCGCAGCAGGCCATCAACCTGCCCAACTTCGCCTCGCTCAACGGCCCGACGCTGCTGGAAGAAAAGCGGTTTGCGCCAGCCACCGTGGAAGCCCTGAAAGCCCGTGGCGCCGAAGTGCGCGAGATGACCATGACCAGCGGCCTGCAGGCCATCGCACGTGGCCAGGCGCATGGCGCGCCGGTGCTGCTGGGCGGCGCCGATCCGCGCCGTGAAGGTGTGGTGATGGGGGACTGAGGCGTTAGTTATGCATCAAATCGGCCTGCAGCCCTTGTCCGACGGGCGCGAGTCGCTATCAATCTCGTAGCGCAGGGCCGACTTCTTCCACCTGCAGCGGATTGACCGGCGGCAGCTCAGGCGGCTTGTCGATGCGTTCGTATTCCGAGATCACCTGCGCGCCCAGCAGCAGCAGGGTCGCCGCGATCTCCAGGCTCAGCAGCACCACGATGGCGGTGGTTAGCGAGCCATAGACCACATTGACCTGCGACAGCGTGCTGAAGTACCAGACCAGCAGATGCCGCGTCACCTCCCACAGCAGCGCCGCCGTCACCCCGCCGATCAGCGCGTGTCGCCACGACAGCTTGCCGACCGGCATGACCATGTAGACCGAGGTCAGCAAAAAGACTTCGCCGGCCAGCCCCAGCAGGTAGAGCAGCAGGCCCGAGACGCCACTGAGCGACCATTCGCGCCCCAGCACATCTACGCTCTCCTCGCCCATGGCGCGCAGCCCGCCCGAAACCAGCGTCATCACCAGCAGACCCGCGCCCAGGCTGATGATGTAGCAATACGGCAGCAAGGCGGAGACGATAAAGCGCCGGCGCCGCACGGCAATGCGGTGCAAAAAAATCACCGACATGGCGTTTTCCAGCACGGTGAAGGCCAGCGAGCTGAAAAACAGCATGGTGGCGAGCAGCACCCAGCCGATCACGTCGCGGTGCTCAAGAAAGGTCGCGAGTTCGGCCACTACCGCGCGCGACTGCACCGGCATCAGCCACTCCAGGTAGCGGCCCAGCGTTTGCAGCAGCTCGGCCTGGTTGATCACATGCGACAGCGCAATCACCGCCAGAATCAACAGCGGAACAATCGACAGCAAGGCGTAATAAGCCACCGCCCCGGCCAACAGCAGGCCCTGGTTGGCGCGAAAACCCTTGAGCACCCGCCAGGCAAAGGCTGCGGGATTGGCCAGCACGTGGGCCGCCTGGTGGCTGAGGATCTGCATGGGCCGGGTAAAAGGAAAGAAGGAAGGCGGGTTCAGACGTCGATAGCCACCGCCGAGCCGGCCTGCTTGCGCAGCTCAAACTTCTGGATCTTGCCAGTGCTCGTCTTGGGCAGCTCGCCAAACACCACCGCACGCGGTACCTTGAAACCGGCCAGGTGTTTTTTGCAGTGCGCGACGATGTCCTGCGCCGTCGTGGTCGCGCCAGCCTTGAGCTCGACAAAGGCGCAGGGCGTCTCGCCCCACCTGGCATCGGGCCTGGCGACCACCGCTGCGGCCAGCACGTCAGGGTGGCGGTACAACACGTCCTCGACCTCGATGGAAGAGATGTTCTCGCCGCCCGAGATGATGATGTCCTTGCTGCGGTCCTTGATCTTGATGTAGCCGTCCGGGTACATCACGGCGAGGTCACCCGTGTGAAACCAGCCACCGGCAAACGCCTCTTCGGTCGCCTTCGGATTTTTCAGGTAGCCCTTCATCGCGATGTTGCCGCGAAACATGATCTCGCCCATGGTTTCGCCGTCTTGGGGCACCGGCTGCATGGTTTCGGGATTGATCACGCACGCGGCGCGCTGCAGGTGGTAGCGCACGCCCTGACGCGCGTTCAGGCGGGCGCGTTCGCCGATCTCCAGCGCCTCCCAGCCGTCCTGCACGGCGCACACCGTCGCCGGTCCATAGACCTCAGTCAGGCCGTAAACATGGGTCAGGTCAAAGCCCAGCGCCTCCATGCCCTCGATCATCGATGCCGGTGGCGCGGCGCCAGCCACCATGGCCTTCACGCCTTGAGGCAGGCCCGCCTTCATTTCGTCGGGCGCGTTAACCAACATCCCGTGCACAATCGGCGCGCCGCAGTAATGGGTGACGCCATGATCGCGGATCGCGTCGAAAATTGCGCCGACCTCGACCTTGCGCAGGCAGACATTGACACCGGCGCGCGCCGCCACCGTCCACGGAAAACACCAGCCATTGCAATGAAACATCGGCAGCGTCCACAAGTACACCGGGTGTTTGGGCAGGTCCCACTCGAGGATGTTGGACACCGCGTTGAGCGCCGCGCCGCGGTGGTGGTAGACCACACCCTTGGGGTTGCCGGTGGTGCCGCTGGTGTAGTTCAGTGAAATCGCGTCCCACTCGTCGCCCGGCAGGTGCCAGGCATAGGCGGCATCGCCGCCGGCCAGGAATTCGTCGTAACCGATACTGCCGATGCGCTCCACCTTGCCGGCGTACATCGTGTCTTCCACGTCGATGACGAGCAGCGGGGTGACCGACTTGCGCAGCGCAATCGCCTGCTGCATGACACCCGCGAACTCCGGGTCCACGATCACGACCTTGGCCTCGCCGTGGTCCAGCATGAAGGCCAGGGTTTCGGCGTCCAGCCGTGTGTTCAGCGCATTGAGCACCGCGCCCGTCGCCGGAATCCCGAAGTGGGCTTCGACCATGGGCGGCGTGTTGGGCAGCATCACCGCCACCGTGTCGCCCTTGCCGACGCCGCGCTGCTGCAGCGCGCTGGCGAGTTGGCGGCACCGGGTGAAAACCTCGGACCAGCTGCGGCGCAGGTCGCCATGCACCACCGCGAGCCGGTCCGGGTAGACCTCGGCGGTGCGCTCGATGAAAGACAGCGGCGACAGCGCCGCGTGGTTGGCTTCGTTGCGGGGCAGGTCCTGGTCAAAAATGCTGGGCATGTCAGGTGTCTCCGGTTTTCAGGGTTAGATGTGGCGATGGTAGCGGCAGAATTTGGTGCGGTCTAACTGGGATGCTGCGTTGGCTGGGGCTTTGTCCCCATCGGGTTTTACTGGTGCTGCTTGCGCTGCGGGCGGTACTTGGCCTGCTCGCCTGTTTCGCGGCGCAAAGCCCGAAAGCCGCACTCCAATTGGCGGATTCCAATCTCCTGTCGCAGGTCTTGCAGGTTGCTGCACGCCAGCCATGGTTGGTTGAAATGGCCAACGAGCGCCTCAACGGTATCGCCAGCGGTCCCTATATAAAAAACGCCACGCGGGACCTGTGCGACGGTGAAGGCTCATCAAGTAATACAAGAAGCTGACGGATGCCGACGGCTTGATGCACATCCTGGCCTAGGCAATCAACCTGGCGGGCAGAACCGCGCAGCACCATCCGCGACGCGCTAAAAAAAGTACCCGAGCATCGGGGCCTGATCAAGCTGTACGAGCCACCGTTCACCCCGACCCGCCACGAGGCGCTCGGGCCGGCAGAGTTACTGATGGCAGGCTATAGCCGGGAGGGCGTGCTGGTTCCGGCGCAGAAATAAGCAGTTGCGAGATAAGTGTGTAACGGCTCCTACCCCGCACATGGCGCCCTACGGAAAACCGGCGCCATGTGATAAATTTCACTCTTTTAAAAGATCTCCTTATGACAATCTCCAAATCACGACGCTTGGCGTGTATCGCTTTGTGCATGCTAGGGGCTACCAGTGCCGCCTTCGCACTGGACAAGCCCAAGGGCAAAGTCATTTTGACAATCTCCGGCAAGGTTGAATTTAAAAACGCGGGTGCCACAGCCGATTTCGACATGGACATGCTGGCCGCCCTGCCCCAGCACAGCCTCATCACCAAAACACCCTGGTATCCAACCGAAATAAAAATGACCGGCCCGCTGCTGCGTGATGTGCTCGCCGCCGCTGGCGCGAAAGGCACCGTCCTGACCGCCGCCGCCTTGAACGACTACAAAACCACCATCCCGGCCGAAGACGCCAGCAACTACGACGTGATCGTGGCGCGCCTGATGGACGGCAAACCCATGCCCGTGCGTAACAAGGGCCCGCTGTTCATCATCTATCCGTTCAGTGCGCACCCGGAGCTGCAGGTGGAGCGCTACTACGGCCGTTCCGCCTGGCAGTTGAGAACCCTGTCCGTCAAGTGACCGCATCGGCGCCCAACGCTATCCGCAGCCCCGAGCAGCGGTCTAACCGCTTGGTCCGTTGGGCGGGTGCCTCGCTGCTGCTTGTGTTTATAGCCATTGGCGGGGTGCAATGGTTCAAGCTGACGTACATCAACGCGCAGCTTATCGATAAAGGCGACAACACCCTCTGGGCGTATTTTCAACTGGAATCCGAATACCTGCAGGTACGCGATTTGCTGCGTGATGCCAACCGCGACCCAGACCATATCCAACTGGATGTACTCAGCGAACGCTACGAGATTTTTGTAAGTCGCCTGCCCCTGGTCCAACCCGGGCGCACCCAGGGTCTTCTGCCCACCCAGCCTGAGCACTTGCAGACGCTGGAGAAAATCCAGCAATTGATTACAGCAGCCGACCCGTACCTGTCAGCAAACGCTGGCGAACCCTTGCGTCCTGACGCGCTGCAAGCACTGCTGAAGCAAATCGAAGTGCTGAGCGAGCCCATTCACGCCTTGTCGCTGATGAGCAACGAACTGAACGCCAACCAGATTTCGGCGCGCAACCAGACCGTGCGTGAGCAAAACATGGTCAGCATCGGGCTGACCGTCTTTCAAATTTTTTTGACGCTGAGTTTTGCGGTACTGCTTTTGCGACAGTTTCGGGCGCTGGGCAGCAGCAATCGAAACCTCCAGGCCCAAAAGGAAGAACTGCGCCAGAGCACGGACCAGCTTCGCGACAGCGAGGCAACCCTGTCTGCCACCATCAATACCGCGCTGGATGCCGTGGTGCAGATGGATTCAACGGGCATCATCACCCGCTGGAATACTCAGGCAGAAGAAATATTCGGCTGGAAGCGAGAAGAAGCCATTGGGCAGATGCTGTACAGCACAATCATCCCGCCGCAGTATCGCGAGGCGCATATTCGCGGCATGACACATTTCCTGGCCACCGGCGTGGGGCCAGTCCTGAATAGACGAGTTGAGATTGTGGCCCAGCATCGCGACGGACACGAGTTTCCGATTGAGCTATCAATCAATCCACTCAAAATAGCCAACAAGCATGAGTTCAGCTCCTTTATCCGCAACATCACCGAGCGCAAGCAGCAGCAAGACGAAATCCTGCGTCTTAATGTCAGCCTCGAAGAGCGGGTGCAGGCGCTGCATAGCCAACAAGAAGAACTGCGCCAGAGCAACGAGGAGCTGGAAGAAAAGAACGAGCTGCTGGCAGAACAGAGGGTCGAGGTCGAGGCCTCCAAGCTGAAGCTGGAGGAGCGCGCCGAGCAGTTGGCTCTCGCCTCCAAGTACAAGTCGGAGTTCCTCTCCAGCATGTCGCACGAGTTGCGCACGCCGCTCAACAGCCTGCTCATCCTTGCGCAGCTGCTCACCGAGAACGCCGAGCACAACATGAGCGGGCAGCAGATTGAATACGCCAAGACCATCCAGGTGGCGGGCAAGGATCTGCTGGCGCTCATCAGCGATATCCTCGACCTGTCCAAGATCGAGTCTGGCACTGTGACACTGGACCGTCAGGACGTGTCGTTCGCCAACGTCGGCGAACAGCTCGAACGGGCCTTCCGCCATGTGGCGCGAAGCCGCAGCCTGGCCTTCGACGTGGAAATCGTACCCAGCCTGCCGCCGTCCCTCTACACCGACTCACAGCGCCTGCAGCAGGTGCTGAAGAACCTGCTCTCCAACGCGTTCAAGTTCACCCAGAAGGGTCAGGTCTCGGTGCGCGTAACACCGGTCGAGTCGGGTTGGAGCGTAGATCATGACGGGCTCAACCGAGCTCTGACGGTGCTCGGCTTCTTTGTCACCGACAGCGGCATCGGCTTGCCTGCGACGAAGCAGAAGATCATATTTGAGGCGTTCCAGCAGGCCGACACTGGCACCGCCAGGAAGTACGGTGGCACCGGCCTGGGGCTGTCTATCTCGCGCGAGCTCGCACGGCTGCTCGGCGGCGAGTTGCAGCTGGCGATGAGCTCGCCTGGCCAGGGCAGCACCTTCGTCCTGTACCTGCCGCTGCGCGCGCCCGAATCCGGGCAGGACGGTCGGAGCATGCCGAGAGTAGCCCACGGCAGCGGCGAGCGCCTGGAGCGGGACGGGGAATCCCTCGCTCCAAAGGTAACCAGGCCCAATCCCGCGGCCCGGGAGGCACCGCAAGCAAGCATGCCCCAAGAAACAACCAGCGGCCCTCCCGCCGCCCTCGACGACCGGACGGCAATCAAGCCGGCGGAGCGCACGCCGCTCATCGTCGAGGACGACACGCGCATCGGCAGCAGCCTGGCCGGCAAGAAGGTGCTGGTAGTGGACGACGACGTGCGCAACATCTTCGCCCTCACCGCGCTACTGGAACGCCACGAGATGGCAGTGATCGTCGCCGAGAGTGGCAGCTCCGCCCTCGAAGAGCTCGGCAAGAACCCGGGCGTGGCCATCGTGCTGATGGACATCATGATGCCGGCGATGGACGGCTATGAGGCCATGCGCCAGATCCGCCAGATGCAGCAGTTCGAGTCCCTGCCAATCATCGCGCTCACCGCCAACGCCATGACGGGCGACCGCGAGAAATGCATAGCGGCCGGCGCCTCCGGCTACGTTGGCAAGCCGGTGGATACCGACCAGCTTCTTTCGCTCCTGCGGGTTTGGCTGTGCCAATAACGTGCAGCTCACTGATCCAGAGGCGATCAAGGCTATCGGGCTCGGGAGTGCCGAATCGCTCCACGCTACGCTCTGCGAAGATCGGTACGAAGCGGTGGGCCTGGCGGCAAAGCTGTACCGGACAGTGCGATGAAGATTTGAACGCGACCGTGCTCAAACCAGAAGAAATCGGGCCGCATCTTATAGAATTAGGTCTGAAATGAGTCGCGAACAGGGAGACGAATGATGGATGTACCCAAGATCGAGGTCCCGGTGGGCGAGCGCGCTGTTGTGCTGATCGTGGACGACACGCCGGCCAAGCTGGTGGCGCTGGGCGGCATCGTCTCGGGCATGGATCTGGAGATCGTGACGGCAACCTCGGGCGAGCAGGCCCTGCGCCATCTCCTCAAACGGGATTTTGCCGTGATCCTGCTCGACGTCAGGATGCCGGTAATGGACGGCTTCGAGACCGCCACGCTGATCCGCAGCCGCCCGCGTTCGGAGTACACGCCGATCATCTTCGTCACCGCCGAGGCAAACTCGGAGGCCGATCGCTTCAGTGGCTACGCGCTGGGCGCGGTGGATATCATCTACTCGCCGATTATTCCCGACATCCTGCGCACCAAGGTGCGGGTGTTCGTCGACCTTTTTTACCTTCAACGCCAGGTACTGCTCCACAACGAGCAGTTGGAAAGCCTGGTGGAGCAGCGCACGGCGCAGTTGCAGGCAGCCAACCAGGAGCTGGTGGCTTTTTCGTACTCGATGTCGCACGACCTGCGCACCCCGCTGAGCGCGATCAACGGATTCAGCACCCTGCTCGGCAAGGAAATCGGTGCTGGCGCGGCCAGTGAGCGCAGCACGCACTACCTTGCCCGCATCCGTGCCGGGGCCCTGCAGATGGGTGAGTTGATTGACGCCTTGTTGTCGCTGGCCCAGCTCTCGCGGACCGACCTGCGCCGGGATAGGGTGGATCTGAGCGCCCTGGCCCAAACGATACTCAACGGTTACCGGGAGCGCGAACCCGGCAGGGTGGCGCAGATAGATATCCAGCCGGAGCTGGTGGTCGAGGGTGACCCGCGCCTGCTGCAGCAGGTCCTTGACAATCTGCTGGGCAATGCCTGGAAGTTCAGCGCAAAGCAGGCCCGCTCCGAGATCATGTTTGGCCATGAAAAAGCCAGCGCCGGCGAAACGGTTTACTTCGTACGGGACAACGGTGCGGGCTTTGACATGGCCTATTCGGAGAAGCTTTTTGGCGCTTTCCAGCGGCTGCACACAGCGGCCGAATTTGCTGGCACCGGCATTGGCCTGGCCACCGTGCAAAGAATTGTCATGCGCCACGACGGCAGAATCTGGGCCGAGTCCGCCCCGGGGCGCGGTGCCACTTTCTATTTCACGCTGGGCGACAGGTTCCTGAAAACGGGCTAACTGGCATGGCGACACGCCAACCCAAATGATGAAATTAATGCGCCATGCCAGTACCCTCACCCCGGCCCTCTCCCACAAGTGGGCGAGGGTGAGCAGCGTCGCTTCGCGAATTTCACGTTAAAAGCCCTGCGGCCAGCACCTGTTTCGAGGGAATGAATGCCCGAGAGAGGGGCAGCGAAGTACACGCGGAGACAAGCGTGGAGGCACAATACAGCTGTGGCCATTCCTTCAACATTCATTCAGGAGCTTTTGGCGCGCGCCGACGTGGTGGACATCGTCGGGCGTTACGTGCAACTCAAAAAGGGCGGCGCCAATTTCATGGGCCTGTGCCCCTTCCACGGCGAAAAATCGCCCTCTTTCAGCGTCAGCCCGTCCAAGCAGTTCTACCACTGCTTTGGCTGTGGCAAAAACGGCAACGCCATCAGCTTTTTGATGGACCATGGCGGCATGAGTTTTGTCGAGGCAGTCCACGATCTGGCCCAGCAGTGCGGCCTGCAGGTGCCCGAAGACGATGTCTCGCCGCAGGAGCGCGCCCGCGCCGCCCAGGCCCGCGAGCAGCAGGCGACCCTGACCAGCGTGCTGGAAAAAGCCGGCGTCGCCTACATCAAGCATTTGCGCAGCTCACCGCGCGCCATCGACTACTTCAAGGGCCGCGGCCTGTCGGGCGAGATCGCAAAAACCTTCGGGCTGGGCTACGCGCCCGAGGGCTGGCGCGCGCTGGCCAGCGTCTTCCCGGACTACAACGACCCGTTGCTGGTCGAAAGCGGGCTCGTCATTGCCGGCGAGCCGGGCGAAGAAAACGCGCAAGGCGAAGCCAAGCGTTACGACCGCTTCCGCGACCGCGTGATGTTCCCGATCCGCAATGTCAAGGGCGAATGCATCGGTTTTGGCGGACGCGTGCTGAGCGACGAAAAGCCCAAGTACCTCAACTCCCCCGAAACCCCGGTCTTCAGCAAGGGCCGCGAGCTCTATGGCCTGTTCGAGGCGCGCACCGCGTTGCGCGAACACGGCTACGCGCTGGTTACCGAGGGCTACATGGACGTGGTGGCGCTGGCCCAGCTCGGTTTTGCCAATGCGGTGGCCACCCTGGGCACGGCCTGCACCGCCGACCATGTGCAAAAGCTCTTCCGCTTCACCGACGCGGTGGTCTTCAGCTTTGACGGCGACGGCGCCGGCCGCCGCGCCGCGCGCAAGGCGCTGGACGCCGCCCTGCCCTTTGCCAGCGACGTGCGCAGTGTCAAGTTTTTGTTTTTGCCGCAGGAGCACGACCCCGACAGCTTTATCCGCGAGCACGGCACGGAAGGTTTTGCCGCCGCAGTCGCCAAGGCGGTGCCACTGAGCAAGTTCATGCTCGAAGCCGCTGCCGAGGGGTGCGAGCTCGACACCGCCGAGGGCCGCGCCCACATGGCCAGCAACGCGCGGCCGCTGTGGAGCCTGTTGCCCGACGGCACACTCAAACGCCAGTTGCTGGCAGAGATCGCCGACCAGGTGCTGATCGACAGCCGCGAGCTGCTGCAGATCTGGCAGCCTGCCACGGGGGGCTACAAAAAAAATAGCAACTCACGACCGTCTGGCAAGGGCCAGCGCCCTAAACCACCTGAAATTTCGGGCGCTGCGGCGCATTTTGAAGAGTTTTCCGGCAACTTTGCCGACCTGCACGATGAAGGCGCCTATGCCGCCTCGCTGCCCGATTATGGCGGCTCGGCCCGTCGCAGTGCGGGGGCTTCAACCAGCCACCGCCCCGCCCGCCGAATTGCGGGACGACGGATGTCGGCAAGTCCCGAAGACCGGGTGCTGCGCCTGATGCTGACCGAACCGCAAAGCTGGGACAAGCTCAGCGGGGAAGAGCATGTGCTGCTGTGCGAACTACCGGCGCCGCACGGGCCACTGTTCGTCTGGCTCGAGAGCCAGTTGCACGAGCACGGCCCGCAGCCCTGGGCAGCCTTGCGCGAGGGCCTGCGCGAACATGCCCAGGAAAAGTACGCTGTTGACCAGATCTCCGAGATCCCCGAAGGCATCGAATGCGACTGGAACGAAGCCCGTGCCATTCTTGATCGGCTGCTCGAAGCCAAGCTTGATCAGGAACAGAAAGAATTGAGCGAAGGCGGCGCGGAGACGCTGAAAGATCCCGTCAAAAGACAGCGCCTGGCTTTCTTGATGACCCGCACCAAGACCCGCGCGCCGGCCTGAAAAAAAGCTGGTTTCGGCCGGTTTTTGATGCCCAAAAATTAGGCAATCGGGTATAATCCGATTTTCCGCTACGGCAAGCGCGACAGCAGCACCTCCGGCACCCGCCCCCCGCAAGAACGGGACCTCACTGGTTGAAGGGCAATTTCTCCGCAAGGACTGCACACCAAATGTTCGCCCAAACAACTTGCCTGGGGGTCTGAAAAGACCCCTGAATGCCCAGCCATCCGGCCCCGGGCATTTTTTGTGCCTGCGCCCCGGTCTCTGCCGGTGCCGGGAACCCAGTCTGATTGAAGGAAGTTTTTCACATCGGGAGTTCGCCATGCCTGCTCAAAAGCCCAGCAAGTCCGCCAAAGTCGTGACCAAATCCAAGGCCGCAGCCAAACCTGCGGTCCGACAGCCGGTCAAAGCTGCCTTCAGCAGCAAGCTTGAAAAACCCCAGAAAACCGCCATATCCAGACCACTTCCCGGCAAAAAAGCCGCTGCGTCCAAAGCGCCCCTGAAATCCGAAAAGCCCGTCAAGAAAGTCCCGCCTGTGCCGACCAAGTCTCCCGCCTCCTCCACCAAACCAGCCGCTGCTGCTGCCAAAAAACAAGCGCCGCTGAAAGCCGTCCCGGTAGCGGCCGTTGCCGAAGTGCCTGTCAAAAAGAAGCCCGGCCGCCCGCCTAAAAACCCAGCCGCCGCCGTGGAAGCCGGTGGCGCCAAGCGCGGCCACAAGCCCAAAGACGCCAGCAAGCCAGGTGGCGACGAGGACATGTCCGACATCGAGGACGACCTGGTTGGCGAACCCGTGCCGGAGACGACAGAAAAGGTCAAACCGCTGCGCATGAAAATCAGCAAGGCGAAAGAACGCGCCTTGATGAAGGAGTTCGGCCTGGACGAAACCGTGCTGTCCGAAGAAGACATGGCCAAGCGCCGTGCACGCCTGAAGGCGCTGATCAAGCTCGGCAAAACCCGCGGCTACCTGACCCACGGCGAGATCTCCGATCACCTTCCCGACAAGCTGATCGACGCAGAAACGCTTGAAGCCGTGATCGTGACCTTGAACGACCTGGGCGTTGCCGTTTACGAGCAGACACCGGACGCCGAAACCCTGCTGATCACCGCCAACGCACCGGCAGGTGCCAGCGAAGAAGAGGCTGAAGAAGCCGCCGAAGCCGCCCTGTCCACCGTGGACAGCGAGTTCGGCCGTACCACCGACCCGGTGCGCATGTACATGCGCGAGATGGGCACGGTCGAGCTGCTCACGCGTGAAGGCGAGATCGAAATCGCCAAACGCATCGAGGGCGGCCTGATGCGCATGATGGAAGCCATCTCAGAAAGCCCGGCCACGATTGCCGAAATCCTGCGCCTGGGTGAAGACATCCGCGAAGGCAAGATCGTGATCTCTACCGTGGTGGACGGTTTTTCCAACCCCAACGAGGCTGACGATTACGTGGCCGAAGAAGACTTTGACGAGTTTGATGAAGAAGACGACGACGACGGCAAGGGCGGATCCAAGGCACTGACCAAAAAACTTGAAGAACTCAAGAAAGAAGCGCTGACCCGCATCGACACCATCGCCAGCCTCTTCGAGAAAGTCCACAAGACTTACGACAAGGAAGGCTGGGGCACGCCGACCTATGTGAAGGCGCAAAAGGCGCTCAGCGACGAGCTGATGACGGTTCGCTTCACCGCCAAGACGATTGAAAAACTGTGCGATTTGCTGCGCGGCCAGGTGCTGGACGTGCGCAAGAAAGAGCGCGAGTTGCGCCGCATCATCGTCGAGAAGTGCGGCATGCCGCAGGAGACCTTCGTCAAGGACTTCCCGCCCAACCTGCTGAACCTCAAGTGGGTCGAGAAGCAGGTGGCGGCCAACAAGCCTTGGTCCATCATCATGGCGCGCAACATTCCGCCCATCCAGGAACTGCAGACCAAGCTCGGCGAGTTGCAGGCCCGCGTGGTCGTGCCCCTGGGCCAGTTGAAAGACATCAACAAGCGCATGAATGAAGGCGAGACCAACTCGCGCGACGCCAAGAAAGAGATGATCGAGGCCAACCTGCGCCTGGTGATCTCGATTGCGAAAAAGTACACCAACCGCGGCCTGCAATTTCTCGATCTGATCCAGGAAGGCAACATCGGTTTGATGAAAGCCGTGGACAAGTTCGAATACCGCCGGGGCTACAAGTTCTCGACCTATGCAACGTGGTGGATTCGCCAGGCGATCACGCGCTCGATCGCTGACCAGGCGCGCACCATCCGCATTCCGGTGCACATGATCGAGACCATCAACAAGATGAACCGCCTGTCGCGCCAGCACTTGCAGGAGTTCGGCTTTGAGCCCGACGCCAGCATCCTGGCCGAGAAGATGGAGATTCCTGAAGACAAGATCCGCAAGATCATGAAGATCGCCAAAGAGCCGATCTCGATGGAAACGCCAATCGGCGACGACGACGATTCGCACCTGGGCGACTTCATCGAGGACAGCGCCAACACCGCACCGCTCGAAGCCGCCATGCAGGCCGGCCTGCGCGATGTGGTCAAGGACATTCTCGACAGCCTGACGCCGCGCGAAGCCAAGGTGCTGCGCATGCGTTTTGGTATCGAGATGTCGACCGACCACACGCTCGAAGAAGTTGGCAAGCAGTTTGACGTGACGCGTGAGCGTATTCGCCAGATCGAGGCCAAGGCGCTGCGCAAGCTCAAGCACCCTTCGCGTTCGGACAAACTGCGCAGCTTCATCGACACGCTGTAAAAAAGTTCCGGGGCTGCGATGCCGCGTCAAAGAGCCGCCACCTGTGCAACTCGGGTGGCGGCTTTTTTTATGCAGTCACAAGCGGCGGATTCAAGTACAAAGTGCAACAAATGGGAGTGTAATGGCTGCATTTTCAAGCCATAGAAGACCTCGTGCGGCGTCAGGTAGGTACCTGTGGGCCTGCTCCTTGCCAATCAGGGGTTCTCGTCTTCTGCCTTGGCCTCCAGCACCACCAGCGGAAAGCCCTTTTCATCAAGCAGCAGGAAGTCTATAAAACCCTTGCTGGTGGCTTCAAAGTCATTGCCCATCGCATCGACCTGAGCCTGCGTGAGCTTGACATTGGGCTCCAGCGCGATGTTGGCTTTGCCCTGCGGGTCGTCGAAGAAGCGCCAACCGGCCGCTTCGAGCAGCTTGTTGATTTTGATACGTGCCTGGGCTTCTTTAGACATTTGCGCTGTATGTATTCAGGCCGGAGGGCAGACGGGAATGGCAGCTCAAGAGCCACCGGTCCACGGTCACGTCGAACCCACGTAACCACGACTGCTGAAGTAGCGCATTTGTCGTGAACCTGGCTTTTTGCTCTGGCGTCATGTCCCCTCCCCTTGCCTGTGATTCTAGGACCAACACCCGCTGCGGAAGGATTGAGAGACAAATTGGCATCCAGCCCTTGAACGACGGGCGCGAGCAGCTACACTATTCATAGCAACACGGGGGACGGGTCAGGTAGCGCGTTTCAACGTCACCGCAAACCCCCGCTCCACCCCTGGCCGCGCCATCATCCCCCGGTACCACCGCTGCACCTGCGGAAAATCCGCCAGGTCAATCTTGTGCCGCTCATGCCGCCAGGCCCAGCCGATGATGGCGAAGTCGGCAATGGACAGCCCTTCTCCGGCGAAGAAGGCGTTGCCCGCCAGGCGGCGGTCCATCACGCCATAGAGGCGGCGCGTCTCGGCCATGAAGCGCTCCAGGCCGTAGCGACGGTCGGCTTCGTTTTCCAGCGCGATGAAGTGGTGCACCTGGCCGGGCATGGGGCCGAAGCCGCCCATCTGAAACATCAGCCACTCCAGCGCGGCGATACTGGTGTCATGACACACCGCCCGTCCACCTTTGCCGCATGTTGTATCGCCCTGTTGCTGGCGGCTGTCAGCAGCTTCGCCGTTGCCGCGCCGCCTGCCAACGACACGCTGCGCATAGGCTCCAAGCGTTTCACTGAGTCCTACATCCTGGCGCAGGTGCTGGCGCAGACGGCTGCGCCGCACACGCCCACGCCGCCTTCGGTGCTGCAGGGCCTGGGCAACACGGCGATTGTTTATGCGGCGTTGCGCTCGGGCAGCATTGACCTGTACCCGGAGTACGTGGGCACCATCAGCCAGGAGATCCTCAAGGGCGATGCGTCCATGACCACGGCGGCCATGAATGCGGCGCTGGCGCCGCTGGGCCTGGGCGTGGCGGTGCCGTTGGGTTTTAACGACGGCTACGCCCTGGCCATGCGTGAAGACACGGCGCAGCGCCTGGGCATTGCTTCGCTCAGTGATCTGGTTCAGCACCCTGCCCTCAAGCTCGGCCTGTCGAACGAGTTCATGGGCCGCGCGGACGGCTGGCGCGGGCTGGCGCAGCGGTATGGCGCGCCGCAAACCCCGGTGGCGCTGGACCACGGCCTGGCCTATGACGCAATCGCGCAAAAGCAGGTGGACGTGATCGACATCTACACCACCGACGCGAAGATTGGCCACCTGGGCCTGCGCGTGCTGAAAGACGACAAGACTTACTTTCCGCGTTATGACGCGGTGCTGCTTTACCGGCTGGATGTGCCGCAGCGCTTTCCCAAGGCCTGGGCGGCGCTGCAAAAGCTTGAAGGCAGCATCAATGAGACGGCCATGATTGCCATGAACGCGCGGGCCGAGCTGCAGGGCGCGGCGTTTGATGTCATCGCACGCGATCACCTGGCCGCCAAGGCCGGCGGCGCACCCACCGCAACTGCGAGCACCGGCGCAGACCCGGCGCAACGCGGCTTCTGGGCCAAGCTGTTCGGCCCCGATCTGGCGCGGCTGACGCGCCAGCACCTGGCACTGACATTCATCTCGGTCGGGCTGGCGGCGCTGATCGGCATTCCGCTGGCGGTGTGGGTGTTTCCGCACCCGCGCCTGCGCGCCGTGGTGCTGGGCGCGACCAGCCTGCTGCAGACCGTGCCTTCGCTGGCGCTGCTGGCGATGCTGATCTCATTGATGGGCGTGATTGGTACCGTGCCGGCGCTGATTGCGCTGATGCTGTACGCGCTGCTGCCCATCATGCGCAACACGGTGGCAGGCCTGGGTGAGGTCTCCGGGGGCTTGCGGCTGGCGGGCGAGGCGCTGGGCATGACGGCCAGCCAGCGCATGCGTCTGGTCGAGCTGCCACTGGCGCTGCCGACCATCATCGCTGGCGTGCGCACGGCGACCGCCATTGCGATTGGCACGGCGACGATTGCGGCCTTCATTGGTGCGGGCGGCTACGGCGAGCGCATCGTCACGGGGCTGGCGCTGAACGACGGCCAGTTGCTGCTGGCCGGCGCCCTGCCCGCCACCTTGCTGGCGCTGCTGAGCGAGGCCCTGTTTGAGGGTGTGGACTGGCTGCTGAGACGGCGGCGCATGCGCTGAAGTCGGCATCGTCATCGGCGCGTGGACCGGAGCCCCTGCAGACCTTGCCAAAAACTGCCTTGTTGGCCAGGCCTTATAGTCAAATCGGCTGCTGGCCCTTGGTGGCTGTGCGCTACCAGCTATCAAAACAGGAGTGGACCCGCAGTGCTGCGGGTGAGCGGTCGGCCAGTCCTTGACGCGGTGAGGCGGCGAAGCGATCAGGCGGCGCGTTTGAGTGGCACCGCAAAACCGCGCACCACGGCGGGCCGCGCCATCAGTGCCTGGTACCAGCGCTGCACGTGCGGGAAGTCGGCCAAATTGATCTTGTGCCGCTCATGCCGCCAGGCCCAGCCGAGGATGGCAAAGTCGGCGATGGACAATGCTTCACCTGCAAAGAAGGCGTTGTCGGCCAGGCGGCGGTCCATCACGCCGTAGAGTCGGCGCGTTTCGGCCATGAAGCGCTCCAGGCCGTAGCGCCGGTCGGCTTCGCTCTCCAGCGCGATGAAGTGGTGCACCTGGCCGGGAATGGGGCCAAAGCCGCCCATCTGGAACATCAGCCACTCCATCACGGGCACACGTGCGCGCAGGTCTTGCGGCCAGAACTTGCCGGTCTTCTCGCCCAGGTAGTGCAGGATGGCGCCGGACTCGAACACGCTGATGGGTTGGCCGCCCGGGCCGTCGGGGTCAACGATGGCGGGGATCTTGTTGTTCGGGCTGATCTTCAGAAAGGCCGGGGCGTTCTGCTCGCCCTTCGTGATGTCAATCACCTGCACTTCATAGGGCAGGCCCATTTCTTCCAGAGCCACGCTAACCTTGCGGCCGTTGGGGGTGTCGAAGGCATAAAGCTGGATGGTCACGTGGTTTCCTTGGATGAAGTGGGGGCCGACCTGGCGGCGCCTGCTGGTGCAGGCCGGAGCCAGCGCTGGCTGGCAGCGATCAGGCCTATCAGCAACAGGCCCGCGACGTCGCTCATCCAGCCCGGCTTGATGAGCACCAGCGCCGCCACGATGAGCATGATGCACTCCCACCAGCGAGCCGGGCCAAAAAAGAAGTAGCGGTGCAGCCCGCCGGCCAGACAGATCACGCCGATGGTCGCAGTCAGCGCGGCCAGGCTCACGGTGAAAAAATCACCCCTCAGCAGCAGTGAGGGAGAAAACACAAACATGAAGGGAATGATGTAGCCGGTCAGCCCCAGCTTGACGGCGGCCCAGCTGGTTTCCATCAGCGTGCCGCGCGAGATGCCGTTGGCCGCATACACCGCCATGGCCACCGGCGGCGTGATGGCTGACAAGACGGCAAAGTACAGCACAAACAGGTGGGCAGCCTCCACCTGCACGCCCAGCTTGACCAGCGCCGGCACCAGCAATGCCACCTGCACGATGTAAGCCGGCGTGGTGGGCAGGCCCATGCCCAGCAGAATGCCTGCCAGCATGGTGAGGACGAGCGCAAGAAGCAGCGAGTTCTGCGACAGGGCCAGCACCACGCCAGTGAAGGCCAGGCCCAGGCCGGTGAGCGTGATGGTGCCAATCACCATGCCAGCGCAGGCGCAGGCCAGCGCCACCACCAGGGTGTTGCGCGCGCCGGACTCCAGCGCCTGCACAATCGCCTGCCAGGTGAAGGTGCCGCGTGTGCTGGCGCGCAGCCAGGTGGTCGGAATCACCGAGCCAATGCCGCACAGCGCCGAGAAGGCGGCACTGCGCCCGGCCAGCAGCACCACCACAATGACCACCAGCGGCAGGAACAGGTGGCCGCGCTCGCGCAGCACCTGCTTCAGGCGCGGCAGGTCGGCCTTGGGCAGACCAACCAGGCCAATGCGCCTGGCCTCGAAATGCACAGCCATGAACACCGCCACGTAATACAGCAGCGCGGGCAGCACGGCAAAGCCGGCCACAGTGAGATAAGAGACACCAAGAAACTCGGCCATCACAAAGGCCGCTGCGCCCATGATGGGCGGCATGAGCTGGCCTCCGGTGGATGCCACGGCCTCGACTGCGCCGGCAAAGGCGGGGCGGTAACCGGTGCGCATCATCAGCGGAATGGTGAAGGTGCCGGTGGTCATGACGTTGGCCACGGCGCTGCCCGAAACGGTGCCAAACAGGCTGCTGGTGATCACCGCCACCTTGGCCGGCCCGCCCGAGGTGTGGCCGGCCAGGGCCAGCGCGAAGTCCATGAAAAGCTGGCCAGCGCCGCTGCGCTCGACAAAGGAGCCGAACAGGATGAACAGCATCACGTAGGTGGCCGAGACGTAGAGCGGAATGCCGAAGATGCCCTCGGTCGTCAGGTAGAGCTGGTCCAGCATGATGCCGGCACTCTGGTGGCCCAGCGTCAGCCCGTAGGCCATGAAGACGATGGCCGTGATGGGCAGCGCCCAGCCGGTGGCGCGCCGCGTGGCTTCCAGAATGAGCACGATCAGGGCGCCGCCAAAGATGTAGTCGGCGATGCGCGGATCGTCGACGTAATACATGCGGTTGTGGATGTAGTCCAGCGTCAGGCTGGGGTACAGGGCTGCGGTGGCAGCGGCCAGCGCCAGCAGCAGGTCCGTCACGCCAACCCTGGCGGCCTGGCCATTGCGGCCGGGCATGACCAGAAAGGCCAGAATCAGCGCGAAGGCGATGTGCGAACCGCGCATCACGTAGGCGTCGGGCGGGCCGACAAACGCCACGTACAGGTGGAACACCGACATCAACACCGCAACCACGGTGATCAGCCAGCGGGAGACAGACACGGGAATCGACATCATGGGCGAACTCCGGCGCCGTTGGGCGCCACAAGGTGGCGGGAGTGCCTGGGGCGCCGGCAAAAAAGCGGCGCCGCTGGCAGCCGCCAGCACGCGCCGCGCCGGGCCTAAGCTGACTTACAGAACGCCAGCTTCCTTGTAGAAACGGATGGCGCCCTTGTGCATGGGCACGCCGATGTCTTCGGCCATCATCTTGGGCGTGGTCGAGGCCATGGCCTTGGCAATGGCAGCGAGGTCGGCCTTGTTCTCGACCATGGCCTTGAGCACCTTGTAGACGACGTCAGCGTCGAGGTCGCAGCGCGCAATCATGTGGGTGGCGTAGCCGATGGTGGGCACGTCCTGCGTCTGCTTGGGGTAGCTGCCAGCGGGAATGATCAGCTTGGTGTAGCCCGGGTTCAGCTTGCGCATGGCCTGGAACTTGTCTTCCGGAATCGCAACCAGCTTGATGTCGCGCGCCGAGGCGAGGTCCATGATGGCCGAGGCCGGCACCGTGGTCCCCAGCGTGAAGGCCTGGGCGTTGTTGTCTTTCATCAGCGACACCGCATCGGTGTAGGACACATAACTCACACGCGACATGTCCTTGTATTTCAGGTCGTAGACCTCGAGCGACTGCTGGCTGATGAACTCGGCCGTGTTGCCCTTGGGCTGCACCGCGAGCGACTTGCCCCTGAGGTCACCAAGCGAGTTGATGTTGGCGTCGGCATTGGCCACCACTTGATAAAACTGCGGGTACAGGGTGCCCATGTTGCAGACGTTTTTGGTGGGCGTGTCAAAGGGTGTGCGGCCGGCCACACCGTCCACGGTGGAGATCGAGTTGCCAAAACCCATGTCGGCCTTGCCGCCGTTGACACCCTTGACATTGGCAATGCCGGCGCCGGGCAGCACCTGCACATTGACGCCGGCCTTGCTGGCCATGTTGGCGATGGCGCCACCCAGCGGGTACCACGAGCCGCCCTGGGGTCCGGTCATCAGCTTGATCTGCTGCGCCTGCGCGCCTGCAGCGCCACACAGCAAGGCTGCCAGGACCAGCGCCGCCTTCTTGCTGCGTTGGCCGCCGGGGGCGGTGGAAATAGTGTGAGTGTGCGCGGCCTGGGGCGCGCGCGAAATGGGAAGGTTCATTGACATGGTTTGTCTCCTGTGTCGTTGTTGTCATGAATGCAAGCAGTCATCCGGCTGCTCGATGAGTCCAGTCCTCTGGCGGTACATGCAATGCTAAGTGTGCATTCAATCGGCGGGTAAGGTCAATGCTGGATAACGCGCAGACCGGGCAGCCATGCAGAGACACGGGATTTCCCGGAGTCTGCATAAAAAAATGGCCGCAGCCCTTTTACTTATTGCGCAAGCAGCTATCTATTCAGGAGCATGCAGCGGCTGGCAGCAGTTCAGCCCCAGGGCCAACGGGGAAACCAGAACTTTGCGACGGTTCATGCTCATGACGTCTCCTTACGTTTTTATCGGGGCTCTCAGTCTCAGACTTTAGCCACTTCGTGGTTGGCCATCAGCTCCAGCGCCCGCACCAGCGCCGAGTGGTCCAGGTCCTGCATGCCGTTGGCGCTGCAGACCTGCATCAATTGCGCGGCACCGGCGGTTTGCGGCAGCGCCACGCCCAGCGTGCGTGCACCGGCCAGGGCCAGGCCCAGGTCCTTCTGGTGCAGGCCGATGCGAAAGCCGGGGTTGAAAGTGCGTTTGATCATGCGTTCGCCGTGCACCTCAAGGATGCGCGAGGAGGCGAAGCCGCCCATCAGGGCCTGGCGCACCCGGGTCGGGTCGGCGCCGGCCTTGCTGGCAAACAGCAGCGCTTCGCCGACGGCGGCAATGTTGAGCGCCACAATGATCTGATTGGCAACCTTGCAGGTCTGGCCGTCGCCGTTGCCGCCAACCAGGGTGATGTTCTTTCCCATCAGTTCAAACAGCGGTTTGACGCGCTCAAACGCTGCTTCGGGCCCGCCAACCATGATGGTCAGGCTGGCGGCCTTGGCACCGACTTCGCCGCCGGACACCGGCGCGTCGAGGTAGTCGCAGCCGAGGGCGTTGATCTTTTTCGCAAAGTCCTTGGTGTCCATCGGCGAAATCGAGCTCATGTCGACGACGGCCTTGCCCTTGGACAGGCCAGACGAAACGCCCTTTTCGCCGAACAGCACCTTGGCCACATCGGGCGTGTCGGGCAGCATCATGAAGATGATGTCGGCCTTTTCAGCGACCTCCTGGGCCGAGGCGCAGGCGGCCGTCTGGCTGCCGAGCAGGTCGGCCGGTACCTTGCTGCGGGTGTGCAGAAAGACCTCGTGCCCGGCCTTGATGAGGTGTGCGGCCATAGGTGCGCCCATGATGCCCAGACCGATAAAACCCAGCTTGCTCATTGAAAATTCTCCTGTGCTTTTGAAAAATGAGGTGATGGCTTTCGGGCCGTGATCAGGCAAGGTACTTGTCGCGCAGGACTTGCGTGGCGCCGCGAAACACGCCGAGGTCGCTGCCGACACCGACAAAGGTGGCGCCCATCGCCATGTAACGGCGTGCATCGGCTTCGACCGGCGCGAGGATGCCCGTGGGTTTGCCGCTGGCTTTGGCGTCGGCAAACACGGCAGCAATGGCCGCCTGCACTTCGGGGTGACCGGCGTTGCCCAGATGCCCCAGGCCTGCCGCGAGGTCAGACGGGCCGACAAAAATGCAGTCCACCCCGTCGAGTGCAGCGATGTCGCGTGCTGCGGCAATCCCGGCCCGGCTTTCAATCTGCACCATCACGCAGATGTGGTCGTTGATCGATTTGAAGTAGTCGGGCACGGTGCCATAGCGGTTGCTGCGCTGCGACACCGACACGCCGCGTATGCCCTGGGGCGGATAACGGGTGGCGGCCACTGCGCTTCGGGCCTCGTCCACGCTCTCGACAAAGGGTACGAGGAAGTTGTAGAAACCGGCATCGAGCAGGCGCTTGATCTCGACCGCGTTG
>NZ_JBDNGU010000184.1:0-1899 GCF_041689105.1 Polaromonas sp.
CAGCGTTTCGGCACCATGATCGACACCCACACCGCCGACGGTCTCAAGGTCGCGCGCGCGCACCTGCAAGCCGGCGTGCCCATGGTGGTGCTGGAGACCGCCTTGCCGATCAAGTTCGCCGAAACCATTGAAGAGGCGCTGGGCCGTCTGCCGGACCGGCCCGCGAAGTTCGACGGCATTGAGGCTCTGCCCAAGCGTGTGCATGTCATGCCCGCTGACGTGGCGCTGGTCAAAGCCTACATCGCCAACAATGTGAACTAAATCGGCCTCCAGCCCTTTTCGGGTGGCCGCTACCAGCTATTGAATTGATAGCTAACCAGGATTGGTAAAAACTGTTTATGAACGTGGTTGCATTTGCCGGCTATTCCGGCCCGGGTAAAACAACGCTGGTGGAGAGCCTGATTGCCGTGCTCAAGCTGCGCGGTCTGCGGGTCTCCGTCGTCAAACACGCGCATCACAAGTTCGACATCGACCACCCCGGCAAGGACACCTGGCGCCACCGGCAGGCTGGTGCCTTCGAGGTGGTGGTGGCTTCCGAAAACCGGCTGGCGCTGATCCGCGAGTTCGAGCAGCCCGCCGCGCTGTCGGTGCACCACCTGATTGCCGAGCTGTACGAAGGTATCGACTGGGTGCTGGTAGAAGGTTTCAAAAGCAGCGACCTGCTCAAGGTGGAAGTCTGGCGCGCCGACGCCGGCAAACCGGCGCGTTACCCCGACGACGATTTTGTGGTGGCCATCGCCACTGATTCTCCCGGGCAGCTGCCGCAAACCACCCTCAGGCCGGTGCTGGATTTGAACGACCCCGATGCCGTGGCCCTGTGGCTGATCGACAATCAGGAACGGTTTGTCTATCGCTCCGAGTTTTATTCATGACCACCCCCAGCGCCGCCGCACCTGCCATCCGTCCGCCCCTGAAAGGCCTGGACGCGGCGCTCGCTGAACTGCTGGGCCACGCCGCGCCGCTGGCCAGGCTAGAGACCGTGTCCACCTTCGACGCCGACGGCCGTGTACTGGCGCAGGACGTCGTGTCCGGGCTGCAGGTGCCGCCCGAAGACAACAGCGCCATGGACGGTTATGCCGTGCGTGTGGCTGATGTGCAGGACGCTGCCGCCGCAATGCGCGTGTCGCAGCGCATCCCGGCAGGCAGCGCAGGCACGGCGCTGGCGCCCGGCACGGTGGCGCGCATTTTTACCGGCGCGCCGATTCCCGCAGGCGCCGATGCGGTGGTGATGCAGGAAGACAGCGAAGCGGTGCCGGGGCGCGAGGGTTTTGTCCGCATCACGCAGGCGCCGCGACCCGCGCAGTGGATTCGCCGCGCCGGCGAGGATGTCACACGCGGCGCCACCGTGCTGTCCAAAGGAGAACGGCTCACGCCCGCTGCGCTTGGGCTGGCGGCCAGTATTGGCATGGATGTGCTGCAGGTCGCGGCCAGGCCCCGGGTGGCGCTGTTTTCCACCGGCGACGAGCTGGTGATGCCTGGGGAGGTCGCGCCCGAGCAGATGCGGCCGGGCGCCATCTACAACTCCAACCGGTTTTTCCTGCGCGCCCTGCTGGCCCGCCTGGGCTGCGAGGTGACCGACATGGGCATCGTGCCGGACCAGCGCGAGGCCACGCTGGACGCGCTGCGCAAAGCCGCTGGGGCGCATGACCTGATCCTGACCAGCGGCGGCGTGTCGGTCGGTGAGGAAGACCACATCAAGCCGGCCGTGCAGCAGCTCGGCTCGCTGGACCTGTGGCAGATTGCCATCAAGCCGGGCAAGCCGTTTGCGTACGGCCGGGTTGGCGCGGCGCATTTCATCGGCCTGCCGGGCAACCCGGTGTCCAGCTTCCTGACCTTTCTGGTGCTGGTGCGACCCTTCATCCTCAAGCTGCAGGGCGCGAGCGCGCTGGCCGTGCAGCC
>NZ_JBDNGU010000185.1:0-22251 GCF_041689105.1 Polaromonas sp.
GACCTGCTGAACAAGTTGGAGGCGGTGCGCCTGGTCTGCCAGGAGACCGGCTGTGCCCAGCGCTACCTGACGCACGATGCGCTCAACGCCATCGGGCAGGTTTCGACACGCATCGACGACGCACTCGGCACGACCGAAAACTCTGCGCGTTTCCTGAACTACCTGCACCGCGTGCAGGATCAGGACCTGACCCTGGGCATTGCGATGACCGACGCCAAGGGCGACCGCAGCAAACGCCCGCACGAGCAGTCCAACATCGACAGCTACCTGCACATCGTCGAGCGCAATGCCAAGGGCATTGTCATCAGCGGCACCAAGGCCATCGTGACCGGCGCGCCGTACATGCACGAGCTGCTGGTCATGCCCTGCCGCAACATGGGCAAGGAAGACGCTGACTTTGCCGTCTGCTGCGCCGTGCCGATTGACGCACCTGGCATCACCATCATCGCCCGGCCGGCCGGCCGCCCTGGCGAAAAAGTCGAGCATGGCGCGCCGCTTTTCAGCCGCAAGTACGGCCAGAGTACGGGTGTGGTGATGTTCGACAAGGTGTTCGTGCCCTGGGACCGTGTGTTTTACGCCGGCGAATGGGAGCATTCGGGCCACCTGACCTACAGTTACGCCACGCACCACCGCCACACCTGCATAGGCGCGCGCGCCGGTTTTGGCGACCTGTTGATAGGCGCTGGCGCGCTGATGTGCGAGGCGAATGGTTTTGATCCGGCCAGAGAAACCCATTTGCGCGAGCAGATGGTCGAGCTCATCACCATCACCGAGAGCTTTTTCGCCTGCGGCGTGGCCGCCAGCGTGTATGGCAAGGCCGACGAACACAGCCAGACCTTCATGCCTGACCCTGTTTTCAGCAACATCGGCAAGCTGCTGTTGGCCACCAAGATTTACGACATGCACCGCATTGCGCATTACGTGAGCGGCGGCCTGATCGTCACCCTGCCCGGCCCCGACGAGGACCACAACCCCGAAACCGGCGCCAAACTCTCCGAAGTGCTGCGCGCCAACCCGGAGGTGCCGTATGCGCAGCGCATTGAGACCGCGCGTTTCATCGAAGACCTGACAGCCGGCTACCAGGGCGGCTGGTACAGCGTGATCAGCCTGCACGGCGGCGGCTCGCCGGCGGCCATGAAGCAGGAGATTTACCGCAACTACCCGGTGGGCTCCAAGGTCGAGCTGGTCGAGCGCATTCTGGAAAGAGGCGTGGCGCACGACCCCGACCGCGCCATCACCCAAAACCGCCAGCCCGGCAAATGCTGCGACACCGGCTGCACCACGCCGGGCCAGCCGGTGATGGTCGATTTGCCGGCTGTCGTGGCGACGCTGCCGTCCAGACGCTGAAACTGGTTCGCTATTGGTTTTATAGCTGCTTGCGCCCGAACAGCGTGGGCTACAGGCATTTTTCTCTCAAAGTTTTGCGCCACAGCTAGGCCGGTGGCTGCACCGGCAATTCGGCAAACTTCAGCAGGCGGGTGGCCAGCAGGGTCTCGGCCAGGAAGCACAGCAGTGCCAGCAGGAAGCAGAACACGCCGGAGAGAAAACTCACCGTGGCGATCTTGAGGATGGGCAGATCGCTGGTTTCGCCAAGAAACAGCAGAACAATGGTCAGGCCGATCAGGATGGCGCAAAAAGTCAGCAGCGCCAGGCAGCCGTTGACCAGCCAGCCGCGGTACCGCAGTTCGCCGAGTTCGTCGTACATGCGCCTGGCCCGGGGTTCCTCCAGGCCGCCGTTTTCAAGCCGGTTCTCCAGAAAACGTGCACGGTCGATGATGCGGGCCAACCGGCCGGCCACGGCGGCGATCATGCCCGAGACTGCGGTCAGCAAAAACACGGGTGCCACCGCGAGCTGTATGCCGTGAGTGACCGTGGCAAGGTCAGACGCAAAGTTCATGCGGGCTCCGCGGATAAGTAAAGAGCCCTGCATTTTGTCATGTCCGAAAACTGTCGCTAATGTCTGACACGCGGCGCCGCCGCTGGAGAGCAAACTTCTACTCGGGCCATGAAGCATCGCAGCCGGCACTCAAACGCCCCCATGCTTGCCTACCGCGAAGGGCTACACGTCTGCGCCGGCCCGTGAAAACGATGCACGTCGAGCCCATGGCCGCCACTCTGGCGGTGATAGCATTGCCGGGCTGGTAGCCTGGCGCCGCTCTCGCCGCTGACCGTTTCTCCCGTGACCTGATCGAGGATATATGACCGTAGCCCCAAAGCCCGAAACCCTGCCCGCGCGGGCCAGCCAGGACGTGTTCCAGGAGGAGTCTGCCCGGTATGCGCTGCTTCGCCGCATCGCACCCGCGCTGCGTCACCACCTGGCCGGCACGATGCAGCCCATCGGCATGGTCTCGGCCATCATGGAGCGGCGCCTGCAGGCCGAGCAGCCGGATCTTGGCGTGCTGCGCGACAACAGCAAGTCGATCAGCACGCTGTCCCGCTCGGCCGCCAGCGCCGGCATGAACCTGATCACCTGGATAGCGCCCAAGGAAAACGGCATTGTTTCGCTGCAGGCCGGCGTGGAAGAGTGTGTTGGCATGCTGGGGACAGACCTGGCCTTCCGGGGATTCACCGTCGCCAACAACATCACTGCAGCGACCATGTCCACGCCGATCTCCGGACTGCGCAACGTGTTCACCGCCGCCCTGATTGCCCTGACCGACACCGCACTGGTGCCGGCCAGCATCGAGATCAGCAGCGAGCCAGCCGATGGCCACACCCTGGTGCTGATCACCGTGAGCAGCGAGCCCGGTGCCACCCCGCCGGAAAACCCACGCGCTTACCGCAAACTTGGCTGGGCCGACGTGGGCGCCCTGGCCAACGCCGAGCAGGTGGGCCTGGTCCATGAGGCGGGACGCGCGGAAATGCGCTTTGCCGCAGTGCAGGACGCGGATGTCACGGTCTGACAAGCCGCGGCAAACCTTGGCGAACCGTCGAAAGCTGTCGAGGCTATTGATTTGATAGCTATCTACCCATAGCCGACTTGGGCCAATAGGCCTTTTCACCCTCAACCCGGGCTCAGGCCCATAGTGCCTGCAGCACACAACCAGGCTCCCATGAACAAGAGCGGTATTCTTTTTCACATCGCCGGCCTGTGGCTGCTGTCCACGCTGGACGCCTCCGGAAAATGGCTGGTGCTGGCCGGTGTGCCTGTGCTGATGGTGTCGTGGGTGCGTTACGCCGTTCACACGGCGCTGATGACGGCCATCGTGCTGCCTTCGCGCGGCAAGGCGATCTTCAGGACGCAGTCGTTGACGCGCCAGCTGGTGCGCGGCTTCCTGATGATCGCCACCACCGTGCTGTTTTTTTCGGTGCTCGGGCGCCTGCCGCTGGCCGAGGCCACAGCGATCAACTTCCTGGCGCCGCTGTTCCTGATGGCCATGGCACCCTGGCTACTGCATGAAGCGCACCGCTTGCACCGCTGGCTGGGGGTGCTGGTCGGGTTCGCCGGCATGCTGGTCGTGGTGCGGCCCGGCGCGCAACTTGATCCCGTGGGTGTCGCGCTGGGACTGCTCACCGCGTTGACGTTTGCACTGTTTCAGATCTCCACGCGACGCGTGGCCCATGACGATCCGCTGACCACCAACTATTACGGCGGGCTGTTTGGCACCGTAGCCCTGACCCTGGCCCTGCCCTGGTTCTGGACAACGCCCGAGCTGTCACCCTGGGAGTGGGCGCTGCTGGTATCAACCGGTCTCACCGGTTTTTTGGGGCACTGGCTGCAGGCGGCGGCGTTCCGCAAAAGCCCGGCGAGCCTGCTGGCCCCCTTCAGCTACATGCAGATCATCAGCGCCGCCATTCTGGGCTGGCTGGTGTTTGGCCAGGCGCCGGGGCAGACCACGGCACTGGGCATCGCGCTGATTTGCCTGGCCGGTCTGGGCGTGGCGCTGACCGAGGCGCGCATGGCCTGGGTCCGTTCACACCCGTCGTGATACCCGCCAGGAGGCTGCAGGCCTGATAGCCCTAAGGCAGCAGTGGCAGGTTCGCCTTCTTCAGCGTCCGCAACACAAAGCTGGACTTGCTGTGGCGTATGCCCTTGATTTTGTAGAGCCGTTCGCGCAGCAGGCGTTCGTAATCCTGTGTGCCGCTGACCGCGATGCGCAGCAAATAGTCATAGTCGCCCGAAACCAGGTAGGCCTCGATGACCTCCGGGATTTTTGCCAGCGTTTCGCCAAATTTTTCCAGCGTGTTGTCGGAGTGGCTGTCCAGGGTGACCTGCACCAGCACGGTGTCGGCCAGGTCCAGCGCCGCAGCATTGATGCGCACGGTGTAGCCCTCGATGACGCCGGACTCCTCCATCTTCTTGATACGGCTCCAGCACGGTGTGTGGCTCAGGCCAACGGCATGGCCAATCTCCTGCAGGCTGGCGCGGGCGTTGGCCTGCAACACCTGCAATATTTTCCGATTAATCTTGTCCATAAAGAATTTTCTCCTTCAATTTTTGATATTAAAGAAAATTTTTACTGAATTGACCGGAAATCAAAAGAAATACGGAAGCACTTTCTTCGCGTCAACGCCGATACTTCTTGCTTGCAAACGGATTTACCGATACGTGTTGCAAGGCAAGCGCAGCAGCGGGTTACCGCCCGCTGCTGCGTTTGGGCATGGGGGGTCCGCCTCTTCAGGCGAACTTGCGCAGCGCATCGAGCGCCAGCCCGGTGCCTATGCTGCCAAACAGATCCCCTTCAACACGGCGCGCCCGTGGCAGCAGGGACGCCACCTGCGCACGCAACAAAGGCACGCTGCTGGCGCCGCCGGTAAAAAACACGGTGTCGACCGCATCGGCCGCCACACCCGCGTCACGCAACAGCTCGGTGATGCTGCGCTCCACCGAGCCAACCAGCCCGCCGATGGCGGCGTCAAAGTCCGCGCGCTGCAAAACTCGTGTTTCACCGGGGTCAATGCGGCCCAGATCCAGCACCGCCTGCGGTGCGCCGGACAGCGAGATCTTGGCCTCTTCCACCTGCATCGCCAGCCAGTGGCCCGCGCGTTCGCTCACGAGTCGCTGCAGGCGGGCGAGTTTGTCCCTTTCCTGCGCCTCAAGAAGCAGTTCACCGATCTGCGCCCAGGCCTTTTTTGTGTACGCAAAGTTGATGGTGTGCCAGGTAGCCAGGCTGAAGTACAGCGCCGAAGGCATCTGCAGCCCGCTCCTGAGCAGGCTGCCCAGGCCCAGCAGGGGCATCACGCTGGCCAGACTCAGGGACTTGTCGAAGTCGGTACCGCCTATGTGCACGCCGCCGCTGGCCAGGATGTCGTCGCGCCGGTCGGCCATGCCCACGCGCTCCGGCGCCAGGCGCACCAGGGCAAAGTCGGAGGTGCCGCCGCCAATGTCCACCACCAGTACGAGCTCTTCCCGCGTGATCTGCATCTCGTAGTCAAAGGCAGCGGCAATGGGCTCGTACTGGAAGGCAATGTCTGTGAAACCCACGGCGCGGGCGATCTCCGACAGGGTGTCCTGCGCCTGCCTGTCGGCGGCGGCGTCAGCGTCGACAAAAAACACGGGCCGCCCGAGCACCGCCCGCGTGAAACCCCGGCCGGCGGCGTGCTCGGCGCGGCGCTTGAGCTCGCCAATGAACTGCGCCAGCAAGGCGCGAAACGGCAGTGCGCGGCCGGCCACTTCGGTCTGCTCGTTGATCAACGCGGTACCCAGCAGGCTCTTCATGGAGCGCATCAATCGCCCCTCGTCGCCCGCCAGGTAATCGGCCAGCGCCGCGCGACCGTAGCTGATGTGCGCGTCCCCGGCGTGAAAAAAAACAACCGATGGCAAAGTCAGCTTGCCCTCTTCCAGCGCAAGCAAGGCAACCTGCCCGGGCGTACCCGCCAGAGCGCAGCCAGCGGTGGAGTTGGAGGTGCCGAAGTCGATGCCGCAGGCGTCGGGGACGGCTGGCGGGCTGCCCGCCATCAGGGCTTGAGAAAGCCGCCGTCGGCCCAGGCTGTGGCGCTGACACGGTTCAACTTGAAGGACGGCGACACCCGCTGCTGCGCCAGTTGCCCGCCGGCCTCGTCATGCGCACTCAGCGTGGCTGCGGGGTTGTCTTCATCGGGCACGATATCCAGCGACACCGTCACCCGGGCGCCGCGCGAGCTCACCGCCAGGCTCTGGTGCAGCGTGGCGTGTAATTGCTGCTCATGCCGCCGCACAAACTCGGACGCAGTTTTCACCAGGGTACTGAAGGCCGGGCCATCCAGCGGTTTGGGATTTTTCTTGTCACGCCCCATGGTCCAGGGGCCAACCAGTGCGGGTTCGGGCTCACCGTCCTTGATCATGGCCACGGCCCAGCCGTCGTCGTCTTCGTTTTTTAGCACGCGCGCGGTCCAGCCGTCGCCTTGCCAGAGCCGGGCTTGCTGCGTGGCGCCGACGACGCCAGAGGCGTCAGGGGAATCGAAGGAAGAAGAGTCGAAAGAGGAAGGGGAAGGTGAAGGGGCGATGTCGGTCACGGGGAGTTCTTGCAGTGGGGAAAAGCGCGAATGGCAGCCGCGATTTTAGCGCCCGCACCAGTCAGGGCTGTCCTGATTCCACGGTGCAGAATTCACGCCCCGCGTAAACCTTGATGACAGTAGCCTCTCCTCTGGTTAGGCTTGCCCATCGAGTTCTGCAACATCCCTGGAGACCCCATGACCAACCGCCGCGACTTCATCACCACCGCGACCGCCGCTGCCGCAGGCATCGCCCTGCCCTCACTTGCCAGAGCCCAGGCCTTTCCGGCACGCCCTATCAAGTACATCTGCCCCTGGCCTGCCGGGGGCTCGACCGATGCCGTGATTCGCGCGCTGGCTGAAAGCGCCGGCAAGACACTCGGCCAGACCATCATTGTCGAGAACAAGCCCGGCGCGGGCGGCATGCTGGGCGCCATTGAAATGCTGGGGGCCAAACCCGACGGCTATACGCTCACCCAGTTGCCGCACGGCGTCTTCCGCATTCCGCACATGCAGAAGGTAGCTTACGACACGCTGAAAGACTTTACCTGGATCGCCTGCCTGACCGGCTACACCTTTGGTCTGGTCGTGCCGGCTGATTCACCCATCAAAAGCATCCAGGACCTGGTGGCCTACGCCAAGGCCAACCCGGAAAAAATCACCTACGGCTCCACCGGCACCGGCACCAGCCCGCACCTGGCGGTCGAGGAATTTGCCCAAGCCGCCGGCATCAAGCTCACCCATGTTCCTTTCAAGGGCAATGCCGACAACATGCAGGCCATTCTGGGCGGTCACGTGATGGCCTCCAGTGACGCCACGGGCTGGGGCCCCCATGTGGAGTCCGGCAAGCTGCGTCTGCTGGCCACGTATGGCAGCAAGCGCACCAAGCGCTGGCCCAACGTCGCGACGCTGGAAGAACTGGGCTACAAAACCGTGTCAGATTCGCCGTTCGGCGTGTGTGGCCCCAAGGGTATGGACCCGGCCATTGTGGCGACGCTGCACGAGGCTTTCAGGAAAACCCTGAATGACCCGGCCGTGCTGGCCACCTTCGACAAGTACGACCAATCTGTGATCTACATGAACACCGCGCAGTACACCCGGTTTGCGCGCGAAACCTTTGTGACCGAAAAGACCACGATTGAACGCCTGGGGATGAGCAAAAAGGGCTGAATATCGTCAGCGTTCCAGCCATCGCTTAATTGGCAGGCAATCTGGCACAAGCCACGACAGGCAAGCCTTTCGTGGCTTTTTCACGAGCTTATCCACAGACTGGCGCACAGGATGCGGGGGTAAGTCGCCGCGGTCCGGGACCGCTGCGTTATCCTTGGCGTTTTATTTTCACGTCCGTCGCCATGCGCTTTTCCTTCCCCCGCATCTTCCTGGCCGCCGCTGCTGCCGCCACCCTGCTGCTGCTGCCTGGCTGCAAGGATGCACCTGGCGGCGGTGAAGCAGTCAAAGCCGCAGCTGGCTCTACGCCGGTGTCGGTGGCCGCAGTCGCGGCCGAAGCCACGGGCTTCTCCGTTGGCTCTGCAGTCAGTGCGCGCATCGTCTATGTGTTTTTTGATCCGCAATGCCCACATTGCACAGCCCTGTGGGAAGCCGCAAAACCGCTGAAATCACAGGCCAGGTTTGTCTGGATCCCGGTGGGCCTCCTCAACGCCTCCAGCACCGCGCAAGGCGCCACCCTGCTGGCCGCCAAAGACCCGGTGGCCGCGATGAACGAACATGAAATTTCCATGAAAGCGCAAGGCGGCGGCATCAGCGCCGGCAGCGACATCGATGCGAAAAAGGCTGATGTGGCTAAAAACACCGAGCTGCTGACACGTTTCGGCTTTGCCTCAATCCCGACCATCATCGGCAACCATGCCGAGACCGGTGCGCTGGTCACGCAGGAAGGCTCCATGCCGACCGCTGCGCTGGCAACTTTGCTGGGCCTGCAGGTACCCGCGCAGTAAGCCTGCCAGGATCCTGAAGAAAAAAGGTCCCTAGCCCTTTATCTGCGGGCGCCAGCAGCTCCTATTTTCATAGCGCCGAGCAGCCGCTCAAAAAAGAACGCGACTGCGAATGGTGCCGGGCACCTCAGCCAGCCTGGCCAGCGCCCTGTCCGAGCGCGCGGCGTCGATGTCGATCACCACATAACCGATCGCCTCGTTGGTCTGCAGAAACTGCGACGCGATGTTGATGCCGTCGCCCGCAAACACGCGGTTGATCTCGGCCAGCACGCCCGGCACGTTGCGGTGAATGTGCAGCAGCCGGTGTTTGCCAGGGTGCGCTGGCAGCGCGACCTCGGGGAAGTTGACCGACGAGGTCGAAGTTCCGTTGTCGCTGTACTTGACCAGCTTTTCGGCCACCTCGATGCCGATGTTGGCCTGCGCCTCCACGGTCGAGCCGCCCACGTGCGGCGTCAGGATCACGTTGTCCAGCCCGCGCAGCGGCGACTCGAACAGGTCCTTGTTGCTGCGCGGCTCAACCGGGAACACGTCGATGGCCGCACCCAACAGTTTTTTGGCGCGCAATGCCTCGGCCAGCGGCTCGATCTCGACCACCGTGCCGCGCGAGGCGTTGATCAGCACGCTGCCGGGCTTCATCGCGGCGATTTCGGCGCTGCCTATCATCCACTGTGTGGCCTTGGTCTCGGGCACATGCAGGCTGACCACGTCACATTGCGCCAGCAGGTCATGCAGGCGCGCCACCTGCTTCGCATTGCCCAGCGGCAGCTTGGTGACTACGTCAAAAAACACCACCTGCATGCCCAGCCCCTCGGCCAGCACCGACAGTTGCGTGCCGATGGAGCCATAGCCAACGATGCCCAGTGTCTTGCCGCGGATCTCGAAGGCGTTGTCGGCCGATTTGAGCCAGCCCCCCCGGTGCGCCACGGCGCTTTTTTCAGGCACGCCGCGCAGAAGCAAAATCGCTTCGGCCAGCACCAGCTCGGCGACCGAGCGCGTGTTGGAAAATGGCGCGTTGAACACCGCGATGCCGCGTTCACGCGCGGCGTTCAGGTCCACCTGGTTGGTGCCTATGCAAAAGCAGCCGACAGCGGCGAGCCTGGATGCGTGGGCAAAGACCTCAGCCGTGAGCTGGGTGCGCGAGCGGATGCCGACAAAATGCGCATCGGCGATTTTGGCCTTGAGCTCCTCGCCTTCCAGCGCGCCGGTCAGGCTTTCGATGTGCGTGTAACCCGCGGCCTTCAGCACCTCCAGGGCAGAGGGATGGATGCCCTCGAGCAGCAGAAATTTGATCTTGTTCTTGTCTATCGATGTTTTGAGCATGGAGGCAGGGGTCAGCGAGTGGTCGGGCACCGAGTATGAAGCACGGGGGTTCGCGCCCGCCGCCGCTCGGCTTTTACCCTGCCTGCCGGAAAGGTCAGGCAAGCTGGCCGCCAGCCGCGCTGGCGCTCAGTCCACCGGTGCTGGCACCGCGCGCGCGCCGCAGCTGGTGAACTGCGCCAGCGCCACACCCACCAGCGTGAGCGTCGCGCCGGTCAGCTTGATGCCGGTGTATTGCTCGCCGGCGAACAGCCATGCCACCAGGCCCGCGACCGGCGGCATCAAATACATCAGCGGTGCGGTACGCGCCACACCGCGGACGGCGTTGACCCAGCCCCACAGCAGCCAGCCCAGAAAGGCCGACACTGTGACTGACCAGACCAGGCAGGCCCAGACCACCAGCGACGCTTCGCCCCAGGGTGCCGACAGCCCGGCCGGCATGGCGAACAGCACCACCGGAACGCTGCCCAGCAAGGTGGCATAAGTCATGGTCACCACGCCGCCGTGGCGCTCGATCAGCGGCTTGGCGGCCACCGTGTAATAAGAGAAAAAACTCGCCGCAACCAGCAGGAACAGGTCGCCCCCGGTGGCCAGCCAGCGCCCGCCCAGCAATTTGTCGGACAGAAAAATCAGCACGCCGGCAAAAGCCACGGCCACACCGGCGATCTGCGCCTTGTGCAGCCGCTCCAGGCCCATGAGGCGCAGGATCAGCAGCGTGAAGATGGGACCGCAGGCCAGGATCAGCGAGCTGGAAAACGCGGTGGACCAGTGGATGCCATAGGTGACCATGCCCACGTGCAGGAAGTGGCCCGCCACACCCAGCCGCGCCAGTTCCCAGAAATCGCGGCGCGTGATTTTCGGAAAATGCATGCCGTAGCGCCACAGCAGCAGGGCCAGCGCACACACCGGCATGATCAGGTAGCGCGCAAACAAAAAGCCGCCGGGACCCACCACGTTGAAGACAAACTTCTGCAGCGAGAAGTTGACGCCCCACACAGCCACCAGCACCAGCGCCACCCCCAGAGCCAATGCGGCCTGCCGGCTGGCCTGGCCATCCTTTTCAATGTTCATCCGCCGACCTGCCTTGTATTTATAAGGAAAAGGCCATCAGCCCAATCACTACGGGCGCATGCAGCTATCATTTTTGAAGCATAGCAGCTTCCCGGTCACACTGCATGGCGCGGGCGTTCAACGGCGTGATACAAACACCGCTCGCGTTTGAAAGGAACACCTTGAAATTCAAAATGGCTGAAAAGTCGCTCTTCGCCATCCTGCTGCGTTCGCCGTGGTGGATCAGCCTGTCCATCACGGTGGTCATTACCGGCGCTTCCAAAGCCCTGCTGCCCCCGGAATACTTCTTCTTCGGCGCGATGGGCGGTTTTCCGTTTGTCGTGATTGCACTGATCACACTTTGGCGCCAGTTGAGAGCGCCCAGCACCGCGCATGTGGCCGCAACCCTGGCTCGGGTAACTGCAATGTCCTGGCGTGATTTCTCTGCGGCGCTGGAGCAAGCCCTGGCGCGAGAAGGTTTTGAGGCAAGGCGCCTGGACACGGCTGCCGCTGATTTTGAGCTGCTCAAAGCTGGCCGCAGCGTGCTGCTCAGCGCCAAGCGCTGGAAGGCCGCGCGCCTGGGGCTGGAGCCTTTCCAGGCGCTGGAAGCTGAGCGCAGCTCACGGGACGCGAGCAGCTGCATTTGCGTGACCACCGGCCACGTGACCGACCAGGCCCGCGCCTTTGCTGCCGCCCACCAGATCCGCGTGATCGGGGGCACGGAGCTGGCGCAGCTGCTCAGGCCTGTCCTGGCAGAGCGATAAACTGATCTGTTTTTGATAGCTGCCAGCGCCCGGCTGGCGAGGGCTAGTGGTCAATTTGACCATCAACGTCGACCAGGCGCCTTGCCAGCCACCGGGTAGGCCCTGACCATCCAAAGGTACATCAACGCTCCGCCCAACAGGGAAGCGGCGGCGATCTCCAGCGAGAGCGTGAAGCCCTCGCCCACGCTGCGGCTGCGCTGCAGCAGCAGCGCAGCCAACGGCGGGCCAGCGATCTGGCCGATGCCATACATGACCGTGAGCAGGCCCATGTAGCTGGCCGCGGCGGCGGGCCGCAAGCGCCGCACTTCCTGCATCGCAAAAAAAGTGATGGCGGTGAATGGGATGCCCAGCAGCAGGCTGCCCAGCGCAAAGCCGGCTTGGTTGGGGCTGAACACGCTGGCGGCGATACCGAGCGCCTGGACAAAGTAGCAACCGGCCAGCAGGTAGCGGTAGTCACCCGTGGCTGGCAGGCGCGTGGCCAGCAATGCGCCAATGATGACGCCCAGGCCGAAGATGGGCCAGAAGAAATCAATCCAGAGTGAGCCCGGCATGGCCTCGCGCGCAATCACTGGCAAAAAAGTCGCTGTAATGATGTAACCGAAACCCGCCAGGCCATACGCCAGGGCCAGCAGCAGCATCTGTTTGCGGCCGGCTGGCGCGTCAATGCGCGGCACTCCCGACAGTGCTGCTGCGCTGCTGGCGCCCTGCCCCTCCCGCCCATGAAAGGTGCGCCAGACAAACGCGGTCAGCAGTGCGGCCAGCAGGCCAAAAATCAGCCAGCCCGCCGCAGCCTTCCAGTGCAGTGCGACCATGCCACTGGCAAACAGCCCGCTCAGCACGATGCCGGCGCCCGGCCCGGCATAGATAACGGCACCCATCATGGGCGCATTGCGCCGCGCCAGTTGTGCCAGGCACCAGCCTGAGGTGTAAACAAACACCAGCGCGCTGGCCACACCTGCCGCAAAACGTAGCAGCGGCCAGGCGGCCGGCACCTGCAGCGCCATGCCCAGGGTCAACAGGCTGGTCGCCACCAGACCGGCTCGCACCCAGGTGGGCGCGGCGATCTGCGGCAGGAAGCTAAAACGCCTCCAGATCCAGGGCTGAAAGGTGCACAGCAAGGCACCCACCAGGTAGCCGAAATAATTGGCGCTGGCCAGCCAGCTTGCGGAGGGCAGATCAATCACGCCATCGCTGAGCATCATCGGCAACAGCGGCGTGAAGGCGAAGCGGCCGATGCCCATGGCGATCGCCAATGACAACAGGCCGGCGATGGCAATGGTCCAGCGGCCCGGCTCTCCTGCGGAAGGGGTCAAGGCAGCACTTTCAGCGGCTTGGCGGCAGGCGCGTCCACCAGCGCCATGCGGCGGCGCAGACGCGCGACTTCGTCAAGGTCGCCGCCCTTCTCGGCCAGCTGCGCCTGCACACCCAGCCAGGCCAGCAGCGGCCGGCGCCAGCCTTGGCTGGAGGCCGTGTCCACCGCCTGCTGCAACACCGCCGGACTGGCCCGTCCGGTCTGGAACATCACACCTGCGGCCACCAGCCGCGACAACGGGTCGGCACTGGCTGCCAGCGCGCCGGCATCACCGGACGCGGCTGCGCGTTGCGCCGCCGGCAACAGGGCTGCGTCCTGGGGCTGCAGCCGGCCGGTCAGGTAGTCGGCATAGGCGCGTTCCGGGGCAGGCGCATCCCGACGCAGGCGCTCAAAGCCTGAGCAAGGCTCAAACACCAGGCTGGCGACGCGGCTGGCGCAGCGCAGCAGCTCGATGCGCGCCACCAGTCCGGTGCGTCCGGTGCTGGAGACTTCGCTGAGCGCGCGGCCGAACTCGACCGCCTCGACCCGTGTGTTGCCTTCCATGTAGGCGACGACGGCGCGCTCGCTGGCGGTTTTGGCTTCGAGCTGCCAGTCGGCCGGCTTCGGGCCGCTGCTGCAGGCAGCCAGCGCCAGCAGCACCAGCGGTAACAGAAGAACAAGAATTTTTGCAGGGAATCTCATGGCAGCTTGATCTCCGTGTCGCGGGCAAACGGCCACTTGCGGTTGACCTCATTGATCAGGCTGTCGACCTTGCGCAGGCTGGACTCGACCTCGCCGCGCAAGCTGCCCAGGTCATCGGTGGCAGCGCGGGCATTCGCGCCCACCGCCTGCGCCTCGACCAGCACCGCATCAACTTTCTTCAAACTGGTCCGGGCTTCGCTGAGCAGGGCATTGAGCTGCACCACGGTGGCGCGGGCCCCGGGCATGACACCGTTGGCGCCAAACACCTGGGTGTCGGTCTTGGCGGCCAGGCCGTCGAGCTTGGTCAGCAAGGCGTTGGTGCGGTCCAGCGTGGCGATCAGTTTTTTGGCTTCGGCCTCATTGCCCAGCAGCACGCTGAGCGCGCCGCCAGGGCCATTGAGCCGCTCGGTGAGCTTCTGGAAATTGCCAAGACTGGCGCTCACCGCGCCCTCGCTGGCGGTCAGGCTGTTGAGATTTTCCAGCAGTTCCTTGGCCGCCGCTACAAGCCTTGGAATTTCTGCGCCGGTGTCGCCGCGCAGCACCTCGCGCATCGCACCGTCGGGCAGCGGCGGGTCCTTCAGAATGCCGCTGTAGGCGCGGATGTTGGTGCTGCCGACCAGGCCGCGCACCAGCGTGAACACGCTGGAGGTGCGCAGCCAGTGCGCGTCGCGTGTGGGCACGTCGATGATGATGCGGGCCTTGCCATCGTCGGCCAGCTCGATGCGGCGAACACGGCCTATCGGAAAGCCGGAAAACGTCAAATCCATACCAACCACCACGCCTTCGGAGTCGTCGGACACCAGCACCAGTTTTTGCGTGCTTTCAAACAGGCCCCGCGCATACAGCACATACAGCGCCGAGCCGATGACCAGTGTGGCCATGAAGACCAGCAGCAACACCGCCTTGAATTCCAGGTTGGCCACCGGCGGCAGTTGCACCTCATCATCCACCGCTGACGTTGGCCTGCCTGCTGTCGAGGGTGTCTCTGTGGGTTCGCTCATGGTGTGGGTGAATTCATGGTGGAAGTCCGGTTTTAATAATAGTTGCCCACCAGGGACAACACCTCGATCAGCAGGATCACGGCAAACATGCGCACCAGCATGCGTAATGCGGCGCTGGCGCGCAGGCTTGGGGCTGTCGAGTCATACAGGCCCGAAGCCATGGGAATCAGCGACACCGCGAGGCTGAAAAACAGGGTTTTAAGCAGAAAAATCAGCGTGACCTCGGGGTTGAACACCTGGCCAAACAGCCGGGTGTAGACCGCCACCCCGGCCAGGGTGAAGCCATACACCGCCAGATAAGCCATCACCAGCGCCACCACGCAACTGAGCGCGGCCAGCGTGATGGTGGAAAAAATCCCCGCAGTAACCCGCGGCAACACCTCGTGGCGCACCGGGTCCACGCCGCGCTGGCGCAGCGCATCGAGCGCGCCGTTGCGGCGCAGCTGCGACAGCTCCACGCCGCTGGCGATCGCGCAGCGCAGGGCTACAAACATCGCCGCCGTCAGCGGAATCAGCTCCAGCACCAGCACGCGGATCACCACCTGCAGCGCGTACTGCGACAGACCGTAACTGATCGCTGTGACGATCACGATACGCGTGATGACCACCGTGATCAGGGCACACATCAAGGTAAAGCCGAGCAGGTTGGGGGCTGTGTTGTGATAGATGTGCCGGGCCAGCACCTGCCGGCTGGCACGGTTGTAGCTGGACGGTGAAAGCGCCAGCACCAGCACCAGCGCCCCCAGATGGACAAGGCGCCACCAGCCCAGCAGCCAGGCCTGCGCCTTGCGGTTGAGTTCCGCATAGGTGTCCCGGCGCGCCTTTGAAGTCATGCAGGCATGATAGCGGTGAGGTGCGCAGCGTGCATGGCTCAGGCCAGGGGGCCGACCTCCAGCGGCAGCGAGCCATTGGGGATGCCGCCAAGCACCTTGAGCCTGTTGGCGCCGGCTGCGATCGCCTGGCGGTCACCTTCCCACAAAGCACGGACATAAGCCTGGTAATCCGGGTGCCATTCAGCGGCGCCGTCTACCGCGGCCAGCGCGCCTGAGGCATCCACCAGGGACCGCACATGCGCCGCAACTTCCACGGCAAGCGTGCAGGTGGTGTTGATCTCCAGGTCGTAGTCCTCACTGTCCGGTGTCAGGCCAGTGGCGCCAAACAGGTCGAACACCTGCGCGATGGCGGCTGCTGAGGCCGGGTCCAGCGACTCCAGACCGGTTTGCGGGTCGAGCGTTTTCTCCGCAGGAAAAGCGGCTTGCTCCGCAGCCGCAAGCAGTTGCTCGCAAAATGATGCATTCATGTCCCGGTCTCGGTAATTGATGACGCACCGCCATCGTCACGGTGTAGGTGAGAAGTTCAGGCCATGCCGGTAGCCACCTCAGACGGTGAGCGACCTGCAGTAGTTCAGAAATTCGTTCATTTCGCTGCTCTTGTCGAACACTGCGTCGGCGCGCAGCGCCAGGCACTTCTGGCGCACGTCGTCGTTGAGCTCCCCGCTCAACACCACCACACGCTGGTTGGCCCTGCGCGTGGTGCACCAGCTGAGCGCGCCCACACCGCTGCCCTGCTTCAGGTGCAGATCCACCACGGCGAGGTCCCAGGCACTGTCGTTGGACGACAACCAGTTGGTCGCGGAGATTTCGTTATCTGCACAAAACAGAATCTCCACCGGCGCCATGTCGCGTAGCGCGTCCACAATGATGTTTCGCAGCACCAGGTTGTCCTCAATGACGACGACCTTCAGGGAGCAATGCCCTGCTGGTTTTCCGCGACCCATTTCTTTTTCCCGCATACAACCTTTGTTAGTGCGCTCAGTGTAGAGGCGCAGGGCACCGCGAACTCGCCTGAATCCGGCCATGCGCTGTAGGACAAAACCCACACCAATCGCGCCGCCCGCGCGCCAAGGCGCTGCGGCTCAGCCCAATTTTCGGGAAGGCGATGGCGGCGTCTGGCCGGAGGCGCCTTTCCTCAGCACACTGATTTCGCCGTCCCCCTCGATAAACGCTGCCTGAACTTCGCCCAGATCCTTGACGCCCTGGGTACGCAGCTGGCTCCACAACTCTTCCATGGTGATCAGCTCCCGGCGCATGTTCTTGCGCAGCAGGCGACCGTTTTTTACCAGCAACAGGGGCGCGGGTTCCACGAACTTGCGGATGCGCGGTGAGTGAAAGCTGCACCAGTCCAGCAAATAGTTCCAGCCGGCAATCGTCAGCACCAGAATGCAGCCGTCGGTGATGGACTCGTAGCCGCCCGACATGGCGTTCTGAGAAGCGTCCGCGATCAGGACCAGCAGGAGCACGTCGGCGATGCCGAGGGCGCCCACGTCGCGGCGCAAGACGAACCGGAACAGCAAAAAGAGCAGCCAGTACATGGCCGTGCCCCGCAGCACGAGTTCCAGGGGGTTGACCGACAGGCTGAACAGGTTCTGGAGATCAGGTGCGTTCACGGCTGCCGCGCGCTCAACGCTGGTTGAAACGGTAGGTCGGCTTGGGCACCCAGGGTTTGGCAACCTGCTTGTCCAGTTGCGAGCCGGGTGCAAATGGCCAAGCCTTGCGCACCGGCGGGTCACTGCCGCCGGGCGGTGCGGCTCCATGCCCGGCGCTGACGCGGTTGTTCAATTCCGTAGCAGGTACTTTGGTCACTTCAATACAACCCTCTTTGGCCACGTGTTCTCCAATGTGAGGCAGTGCTTGAACCACAGGGCTGCGGGCCACGACTGCACGATCAGAAAATCTTAAACACGGGTAGGCGGGAACTGTGTAGGAAAGGGATGAAACGGGGGTAGGTCTGGCAGGGGCATTCAGGGCAAGGACAATACAGAGATCGCCGTACAGCCCCAAAAAAAAGCGCGCAATCAGCTATTCAATTGATAGCAATCGCCCCGGCCGCTCAAGCCGGAAGACTGGCCATCTCTTCGCCAAGTCGAACCCCCGCGCCTGGAACCCACGCCGGGTTGAAGCGGCAAGGCCCTTGCGGAAACAGCATCGCCACGGTGGAGCCGAGCAGAAAGCGCCCCATCTCATCGCCCTGCCGGAGCGCCACCGGCTCCCCGTCGTAGCGCCACTCGCGCACCTGGCGCGTGCGTGGTGGGTTGACCACGCCGTGCCACACGGTGGCCATGCTGCCGACGATGGTGGCACCCACCAGCACCAGCACGAAGGGACCGCGCGCCGATTCAAACACGCAGACCACCCGCTCGTTGCGGGCAAACAGGCCGGGCACGCCGCGCGCCGTCGCCGGGTTGACTGAAAACAGCTCGCCCGGCACATAAATCATGCGCGTGAGCCGGCCATCGGCAGGCATGTGGACGCGGTGGTAGTCCTTGGGGCTGAGGTAAATCGTGGAAAAACTGCCACCGTCGAAACGCGCAGCCAGCTCGCGGTCGCCGCCGACCAGCGCGGTGGTCGAATAGTGATGCCCCTTGGCCTGGAAAATCTGGTCGCCCTTTATGGCGCCGAACTGGCTGATCGCACCATCGACCGGGCAGATCAGATCGGCCGCGGCCAGCGGGCGTGCACCGGGTTTGAGCGCACGCGTGAAAAAGTCGTTGAAACTGGCGTAAGCCGTGACGTCGGGGTTGGCCGCCTCGGCCATGTTGACGCCATACTTGCCGATGAACCAGCGAATGATGCCGGTGGTGATCGCGCCGCCCCGCATGGACGCGATATGCCTGCCGAATTCAGTGATGGCCCGCTTGGGCAGCAGGTACTGCAAAAAAACTTCGAATCGTTCGGACACGCGGGCTCGCTCTGGTCGGGAAAATGAGCCATTCTATAGACGCAAACGCCAGGTTCGGGCCGACCACCCGCTCGCGCCCTTGGCGCTTTACTGCGGTTGCAGGCGCAGCAGCCGGCCCTGCGTGCTGTCGGTCAGCACATACAGCAACCCGTCAGGCCCCTGTCGGACATCGCGGATGCGGCCGACGCCTTCGAGCAATTTGTGTTCGCGCACCACCTTGCCCTTGAAAGGCTGCTCGAGTTCGATGCGGTTCAGGTAGCCAAACTTCAGCGAGCCGACAAACAGATTACCCTGCCAGTCCTTGCCGTACCTGTCGCTGGTCAAAAACACCATGCCCGAGGGGGCGATCGAAGGCACCCAGTAATGCAGCGGCTGCTCCATGCCGGTTTTGCTGGTGAGGCCCTCGCCGATCCTGCCGCCGCCATAGTTCTCGCCATAGGTGATCACTGGCCAGCCGTAGTTGCGGCCAGGCTGCGGCAGGTTGATTTCGTCGCCGCCCTGCGGGCCATGTTCATGGGTCCAGTAGGTGCCGTCGGGCGCCAGCGCAGCGCCCTGCATGTTGCGGTGGCCATAACTCCATATCTCGGGCAAGGCTCCCGCCTGGCCAGCGAAAGGGTTGTCTTTGGGAATGCTGCCGTCCTTGTTGATGCGAACCACCTTGCCATGGTGGTTGTCGAGCTTTTGCGCGTCCTGCATGCGCGAATACCGGTCGCCCAGGGTCAGGAACAAGCTGCCGTCGGGCTGACCATCCTTGCGGCCCTCGACAATGCGGCAGCCAAAGTGCGCGCTGCTGGAAAACTTGGGTTTCTGGCTGAAGATGACCTTGACGTCTTCGAGCCGCGAATGGTCGGCCGCCAGGCTGGCCGAGGCCAGCGCCGTGCTGTTGCCGCCCCCCGAAGCCGCCGGCTCGGAATAACAGAAATAAACCCGGCGATTGACCGTAAAACCGCTGTCGGTCACCACGTCGAGCAAGCCGCCCTGCCCGCCGGCATCCATGGCGGGCAGGCCCGCCAGTGGCGGGCCCAGCCGGCCATCGGCTTCGACCACCCGCATGCGGCCGGGCCGCTCAGTCACCAGAAAACGGCCCTGCGGCAAAAATGCCACGGCCCACGGGTTTTGCAGCCCCACGGCAACGGGCTCGGCACGTACCCCCTGGCTTTGTGCCTGACTGAACGCGGTCAGCCCTGAAAACGCTATCAAAAACATAGCTAATCGTGTATGTCTGACGAGGGCTGAGTGCATATTTGACGCTCACTTTCATGCTGCGGGGCAGATCCGGCCGAAGGCGACTGTATCAACAGGCAATATGCCACCATAGATGTGCCAATGCTGACCGGCGGTCTTTTGTGCGACCCACCCGAAACAGGCGAGGAAAAGTCTGATCCGTTTAATATCTTTACAAATCAATGGCTTAACATCGCAATCTAGAAAAAACTTTAGCTTGACGTAGGACATATCCTTCAAGTACCCTTGCGCCCATGCGATTCACCCTGCTCGTCACCAGCCTCCTGCTTGCCGCCAGCGCGCAGGCCGCGCCGGGCCATTCCGGTGACGACATGGACAAGTTCCTGGCCGACAAAGGCTTGCTCAACCGGATTGACCAGGTGCGTCAGTCGGTCGGCAACAAGGCCTCGGAGCTGGTTATCACCGCCATGGGCTTTCTGGGCGTGCCTTACCGGCGTGGTGGCAACTCGGCGGAAACCGGTTTTGACTGCAGCGGCTTCGTGCGCGCCATCTATGAACAGACGGCTGGCCTCGTGTTGCCACGCCGCGCTGAGCAGCAGGCCGCAGCCACCGAAAACATCGACAAAAAAGACCTGCAACCCGGCGATCTGGTGTTTTTCAACACCCTCAGGCGCACCTTCAGCCATGTCGGCATCTACGTCGGCGACGGCAAGTTCATCCACTCACCCAAGCCGGGCGCTGAAGTTCGCGTCGAAAGCATGGGTGTCGCCTACTGGGCCCACCGCTTCGACGGCGCTCGCCGCGTACAAGGCACCGCGCCTGCCAACATCTCGGGCGAATAAGCCGGGCACGCCGGCCCGGCCAACACCACACTAGTCGGCCTTGACGCCGGCGTCCTTGATCACCCTGGCCCACTTGATGGTTTCGGCAGCGATAAACGCGTCAAACTCTTCCGGTGTGCCACCGGCCCCAAAGGTCCCCATGGCGTCCAGTCGCGCGCGGGTCTCGTCGCTGCGGATGATGCGCCCCACTTCGTCTGACATGCGTTTGACAATATCCTTGGGCGTCGCTGCAGGTGCCAGCATGCCGGCCCAAGTGCTGCCGGTGAACCCGGCGAAGCCTTGCTCGATAAAGGTCGGAACATCGGGCAAGGCAGGCAGCCGGCGGTCGCTGGCCACGCCAATCAGGCGGACCTTGCCCGCCTTGCCCTGGTTGATCAGCCCGGTCGGGGCATCAAAAAAGAGCTGGATCTGCCCGCCGATCAAATCTGTCAGCGCTGGCACCGCGCCGCGGTAAGGAATATGCACCATATAGGTTTTGGTGATGGCCTTGAGCAGTTCGCTGGTCAGGTGCGCGGCCGAGCCGTTGCCCGACGACCCAAAGCTGATCTTGCCGGGGTTCGCCCGTGCATAGGCAATCAGCTCTTTGGCGGTCTTGAAAGGCGCGTCGTTGTTGACGGCAGCCAGCAGCGGCGATACACCCATCAGCGACACACCGGTCAAATCCTTGCGCGGGTCATAGGGCAGCTTGGGGTACAGGGTGGTGTTGGCGGCATAAGCCGCAATCACTACTGCAAACGTGCTGCCGTCGGCCGGCGCCTTGGCCAGCAGGTCCACCCCGATGATGCTGTTGGCGCCCGGTTTGTTGTCGATGGTCACGGTTTGCTGCAAGCGGTTTTGCAGGCCCACCTGGACAATGCGCGCCATCTGGTCGGTGAACCCGCCCGGTGTGTAGGGCACGATGATGCGTATCGGCTTGTTCGGCCAGGCCGGCTGGGCCAGCAGTGGCGCGCAGATGCTGGCGGCACCGGCCGTGATGGCCAGGTTGAAACGGCGGCGTGACACTGACGCTGTGGACTTGGATTCGGACATGAGTTCTCCAGAAGGGATCGCTCATTTTGGTGCACCGGCCGGACACCGGCCAGCGGGTTTGCCCCTGAAAAATACCACTCAAAGGTCAAGGTGACGCCTGCGCGACGCACGCAGTTCTGCAAGGCAGAACTGTGTCACTCTCTTCGATCGCGGCGAAAGTCACCTCAATGCCTTGAGGCAAGGCGCGTGCGGATACGGCCATGGTCTTGGGCAGAAACAAGTCAAAGCGCTTGACGTTCACCTTCTGCCAGATCTTGCCCAGGTCGCCGTCGGCGCCGTTCATCAGGCCACCTATCATTTACCCAATAGGCGAACTGATGGGCTTTGGCCATTCGGCCACTCCAGCGAGCCAGCCCTATTTATGGCAATGGGCTTAAGCCCAGCTCTTTCAGGAAGTCGTTGTGCTTTTGCTTTGCCGTCGCAATGGCCTTCTCGATCTTGACCAACTCGCCATGCGTCGCTTCCAAGTCAATCTCCGTCTCACCCACCGCCGTGCTGATGTAGCGGGAGATGTTCAGGTTGTAGTCGTTCTTCTCGATCTCTTCCATCTCTACCCGGCGTGAGTAGCGGGGCGCTTCCTCACGGAACTGGTAGGTTTTGATGATCTTGGCAATGTTCTCGTCCGTCAGTTGGTTCTGGCGCTTGCCTTTGACGAAGTGCTCGGCCGCGTTGATGAAGAGCACGTCGTCGGGCTTCTTGCACTTCTTGAGGACCAAAATACACACCGGAATGCCGGTCGAATAAAACAGGTGGTTCTTCGTCGAATCCACTGTGAATTTTCCTTCACTCCAGCACAATTCAGTTTTCCAAATTGATTGCCTGTGCTATGAAAGATACCGCGCTGTACGAACACCTTCTTGGACTGAAGACGCCCTGGTCGGTGAAGAAGGTTGACCTGTCTTTGGCAGACCAGCGAGTGGTGGTCGAGGTGGTCCTGAAGAAGGGCCAAGTGTGGGCTGACCCCAC
>NZ_JBDNGU010000186.1:0-10785 GCF_041689105.1 Polaromonas sp.
CGTGTGGAACCATCCCCAGTGGTGGATAGACCGCGTGCGCAAGGACCACCCCGACCAGTGGCAGGCCATCTTGACGGCCAACAATGCCCGGGCGCCTCTGGTTCTCAGGGTTAATGAACGAAAAACGACCCCAGCCCTTTATCTGCAAGCGCTAGAAGCTATAAATACGATAGCAAGTCCTGTAGGAAAAAACGGCGTGATCCTGCGCCATGCCCAGGCTGTCCCGACCCTGCCGGGTTACGGGCAGGGGCATTTTTCGGTGCAGGACGCTGCGGCGCAGATGGCCGCACCTTTGTTGCTGGACGGACTCAGCGCTACCGGGGGGGGCCGCTTGAGGCTGCTGGATGCCTGCGCCGCACCGGGCGGCAAAACCGCCCACCTGCTGGAGCTGGCCGATGCCGATGTCACGGCGCTGGACATCGACGCGCACCGTTGCGAGCGCATCGGCCAGAACCTGCAGCGCCTGGGCCTGCACGCCGATATCCGCGTTGGCGATGCCGCGCGCCCCGAGACTTGGTGGGACGGTGGTCTCTACGATGGCATCCTGCTGGACGCGCCATGCACCGCGTCGGGCATCGTGCGCAGGCACCCGGACGTGCGCTGGCTGCGTCGTCCCACCGATATCGCGCAACTGGCGGCTTTGCAAACCAGGCTGTTCAACGCGCTCTGGCCGCTGCTCAGGCCCGGCGGGCGACTGCTCTATTGCACCTGCTCGGTTTTCCGGGCTGAAGGTGAGCAGCAGGCGCAAACGTTTGTTACACACCACAAAGACGCTGTTTTAATGCCATCGCCCGGTCATTTGCTGCCCCAAAGTGGCGCCCCCGAGACCGTCTTCCCGGACAATTTGAAAGGTGAGAACGACGGCTTCTATTACGCGGTTTTTGAAAAACGCAGTGCTTGAGCAGGCGCTGCGCCGGTTGCTGGCGTGCGCCCTCTTTGTGGTGGCGGCTTTTGCCGCACCGGCCGCGCTGTCGGCGGAGGTCGCGCAGCTCAAGATGGAGCGTTCCGACGAGTCGGTCTACCTGTCCGCCGCTGTTAAATTTGAGTTGCCGCCGGTGGTCGAGGATGCCCTGCTCAAAGGCATTCCGATGTTTTTTGTAGCTGAGGCCGACATTTACCGTGACCGCTGGTACTGGTACGACAAACGGGTCACCACAGCCACCCGCACTATGCGGCTGGCCTTTCAGCCCCTGACCCGGCGCTGGCGACTCAACGTACTGGCGGGCGCCATCAGCGTGACCGGTCTGCGTACGTCGCTGAGCCAGAACTACGACAGCCTGCCCGAGGCCATGGCTTCCATCCAGCGCATCTCGCGCTGGCGCATTGCGGATGTCGCCGAAATCGATGCCGACGCCCGGCACACCATCGAGTTCCGGTTCCGGCTGGACCTGTCGCAACTGCCGCGTCCTTTCCAGATTGGAGTCGCCGGGCAAAGAGACTGGACGATCAATGTGCAGGAAAGCCGGCAGTTGCTGGCAGAACCGATTCGCGACAGCACCCGGGATGCAGCGCCCGAAATGGCCAGGGAAGTGGCCAAAGAGGCGCTGAAGTGAGTCTGAAAGGTCAGCCGCCTTCTTCCCTGAAAAGCGGCCCGGCCTTCCGCTGGACGGTCGGCGTGGGTGTTGGCGTGATGGCAGCCCTGGGGCTGGTGCTGATGTTCCTGCTGACCCAGGCCACGGGCAACCGCGAGCTGTACGAACGCAACTACGTCCTGTTGTTCGGGTTGAACGTCGCCGTGGCCGCCTTGCTGCTGTTGGCGATCGGCTGGATCGTGCTTCGCCTGGTCCTGCGTCTGCGCAAGGGCAAGTTCGGCAGTCGCCTGCTGGTCAAGCTGGCGGCCATTTTTGCGTTGGTCGGTCTGATGCCGGGGCTGATGATTTACGTCGTGTCCTACCAGTTTGTGTCGCGGTCCATCGAAAGCTGGTTTGACGTGAAAGTCGAGGGTGCGCTGGACGCCGGCCTGAATCTGGGCCGCGTCACGCTGGACACACTGGCGTCCGAGCTGGCCAACAAGACCCGGGCGGCTGCGGGCCAGCTCGCGCAAACACCTGACGCCACTGCCGGCCTGGCGCTGGAGCGCCTGCGCGACCAGCTCGCAGTCAGCGACGTTGTCTTGTGGACGGCCTCTGGCCAGATGATTGCCAGTGCTGGCGATTCGCGCTACTCCATCAAGCCCGAGCGGCCGCCCGGGCAACTGCTGCGCAACGCGCGTGCGCAGCGTGTTGCCACGCAAATCGAAGGCCTGGACGAGGCAGCCTTGCCTGGCGCGGAGGCAGGGCCAGACCCTGGCCCCCCTGTGGCCACTGGCGGTGCTGTGGCCAACACCGCACCACGCATCAAGGCCTTGGCGCTGGTGGTCAGCCCCGGCGTCGGGTTGTTCGGCGAGAACCGGTTTTTGCAGGTGACCGAACTGCTGCCCGTCAGCCTGGTCGCCAACGCCATTGCCGTGCAGGAAGCCAACCGCGAGTACCAGGAGCGTGCCCTCGCCCGAGGTGGGCTGCGCAAGATGTACATAGGGACCCTCACGCTCAGCCTGTTTCTTGCGGTGTTTGGCGCCGTGCTGCTTGCGGTGGTGCTGGGCAACCAGTTGGCTCGGCCGCTGCTGGTGCTGGCCGAGGGGGTCAAGCAGGTCGCCCAGGGCGACCTCACGCCCAAGGCAGCCCTGCAGGGCAAAGATGAGCTAGGGGGGCTGACACGCTCCTTTGCCGACATGACCCAGCAACTGGCCGATGCGCGCGGTGCCGTGCAGAAAAGCATGGACCAGGTGGACGCAGCCCGCGCCAACCTGCAGACCATTCTGGACAACCTGACTGCCGGCGTCATGGTGCTGGACCTGAAGGGGCATATCCAGACCAGCAACCCCGGCGCGACCCGCATACTGCGTGTGCCGCTGGCGGCCTATCAGGGCCGGGTGCTGGGCGAAGTCCCCGGGCTGGAGGCCTTCGCGCAGGGCGTGCAGGCCCAGTTCGACACTTATTTCGGCGAGAACCTGATACACGGCATCGAGCACTGGCAGCAGTCCTTCGAGCTCAATGCCGCGCAACCCGGCGCCCCCGACAACGCCATCACGCTGATTGCGCGCGGCGCCAAGATGCCCGGCGATGAATGCCTGCTGGTATTTGATGATGTCTCGGAGATGGTGTCGGCCCAGCGCGCCCAGGCCTGGGGAGAGGTCGCCAGGCGACTCGCGCATGAGATCAAAAACCCGCTGACGCCCATCCAGCTGTCCGCCGAACGGCTGGAGATGAAGCTCACCGGCAAGGTCGGCGAGCCCGAGCAGGTACTGCTGACGAAATCCGTCAAGACCATTGTTGACCAGGTCGATGCCATGAAAAGGCTGGTCAACGAATTCCGAGACTACGCGCGCCTGCCTGCGGCCGAACTGATGCCGGTGGACCTCAATGCGCTGGTGAACGATGTGATCCAGCTGTACGCCAGCGAGAACGCGGTGGTGCCGGTGCAGGCGGAGCTCGAGCCCGGTTGCCCCGCGATCAAGGCGGATTCACAACAGATTCGGCAGGTCATTCACAACTTGTTGCAAAACGCTCAGGACGCGCAGGAGGGGCTGCCAGCCGGACGCACGGCGCTGGTAACGCTCAAGACCGAGTACTCGCCGGGCTCACGCCGCGTGCGCCTGACTGTGCGCGATAACGGCACGGGCTTCCCCGAACACATCCTGAAACGGGCGTTTGAGCCCTATGTGACCACCAAGGTGAAGGGCACCGGCTTGGGGCTCGCGGTGGTCAAAAAGATTGCCGACGAACACGGCGCCCGCATCGATATTTCGAATCGCGTCGTCGATGACGTCGTGCAGGGCGCTCAAGTATCGTTATCATTTGCGGTTGTGACTTAAACACTTGCGAGCGCAGGCAAACCGCTGCCGCAGGATAGATAACTGCTGGTTAGGGATAGCGATTCATCATGGCAAATATTCTGGTAGTTGACGACGAGTTGGGCATACGCGATCTGCTTTCGGAAATTCTCAACGACGAGGGCCATCAGGTCGAACTTGCAGAAAATGCGGCGCAGGCCCGGGCCGCGCGCGGCCGCGTCCGGCCTGATTTGGTGTTGCTGGATATCTGGATGCCCGACACCGACGGCGTCACGCTGCTCAAGGAGTGGTCCTCCACCGGACTGCTGACCATGCCGGTGATCATGATGAGTGGTCACGCCACCATAGACACAGCGGTCGAAGCCACCAAAATTGGTGCGATGGCCTTTCTCGAAAAACCCATCACGCTGCAAAAGCTGCTCAAGGCGGTCGAACAAGGTCTCGTGAAGTCTGCGGGCCGCAAGCCCCTGGCGCCACCCACCGCGTTGCTGCATGCGGTGGACCTGACCGTCGAAGCCGCCATGATGGGTGGCCTGGAGGTGGTCGCGGTGGAGCTGGGCCCGCAAGCCACCCAGAGCTTTCTGCTGGAAAAGCCCCTGCGTGATGCACGCGATGAATTCGAGAAAGCGTATTTCGAGTTTCACCTGGCAAAAGAGGGCGGCTCCATGACCCGCGTGGCCGAAAAAACCGGCCTGGAGCGCACCCACCTGTACCGCAAACTCAAGCAACTGGGCGTGGACCTGACCCGAGGCAAGCGCGCAGCCTGATATATAATCAGCGGCTCAGGCCCGGTAGCTCAGTCGGTAGAGCAGAGGATTGAAAATCCTTGTGTCGGTGGTTCGATTCCGCCCCAGGCCACCAGTATTCATGCGCCCCAGCGACCTGTTCGGTTTCTGGGGCGTTTCTACAATTGCGAGGTTTGTCATGGCTTGTAGCCCGCGCAACTGGACTTGCTCTGTTGGTGGCCAACGCACCACGGTTGTTGAAACAAGTACATCTTCGGCGTCCAGGAACCTTGATTGCACCGTTACTCCTGCGGGGATGGGCATGAAGGTTTTTGCAGATCATGGGTAGCTTTCAGTCCTTGCCGGCAACTTCCAGGCGCCTGCCAGAATTTGCCCGGAAGTCTGTTTCCGTGGTCTATGCTGAGACTTCCCGGCCCCTGAAGCTCTAGGACAACATCCATGACCCGCATTGGCGTTTTTGGAGGCATGGGGCCATCGGCAAGCGTTGACTTCCTCGACAAGCTGGTCAAACTGACCCCCGCCTCGCGAGATCAGGACCATCTGCCGGTGATTGTGGCAAGCCTGCCGCATATTCACGACCGATCAAGTGCCATTCTGGGTCAGGGCAAAGATCCCTTGCCTCAATTGCTCGCGGGTATAGAAATGCTCAACAAGGCGGAGGTCGGGGTGATTGTCATCCCGTGCAACTCTGCGCATCACTGGTTTGATGAAATGAGCAGGAGCAGCAAAGCGCCTTTGCTGCATATTGCCAAAGCCTGCGTGGCGGCCATAGCGCCGGGCAGCGGCGCTCGGGTGGCCGTTCTCGCGACGCGGGGTGCGCTGGCGTCTGGTTTCTACCAGCGTGAATTGCTGGCGCGTGGCATTGACTTCCTGTTGCCTGACCCGCAAGGCGCGCAAATCCATATCGACGCGTGTATTCGCGAAGTCAAGGCGGGCCGTCTTGACATCAGCGCACAGCACCTCACGCAGGCTTGCCAGGAGGTTGTCCGCCAGGGGGCAACCACACTCATCATGGGCTGCACTGAAATTACCATTGTCCGCAGGGGTGCCGACGTATCGGGCATGGTGCTGATAGACAGTTCGCTGGAACTTGCGCGTGCCAGTGTCGCTTTTGCCCTCGCAAGGGGATGGAACAGGCCGGGATGGGATTCCTGAAAACAACTGTCAAACACTCCGCTGAATCGCCAAGCGTTCGCGGAGGCCAACGGGGCCAAGCCCAACGATATGCGGGACGATGTTGCAAGTTGCCGGTGCCACCTTGCCCCATCTCAGGCCGGGGGGCTGCCGCTGGTAGTCCCTGACCTGGCTACCAGTCCACCAGGCTCAGACCGACGCTGAACACATTGCGGCGGCGGTTGTAGTCTCTGCCTGAAGACTCACGGATGCGCTGCCACACCCTGCCCTGCAAGGTCAGGCTGGCCTCGCCGCCCAGGTCTTTTTCGGCTGCGCCCATCAGGTAGACACGGTTCCAGCTGCGCGACTGAGGCAGGCTCTGGCCGTTGGACTGGTGGTTCAGGCCCAGGCCGCTCAGGCGGTACTTCCAGCCGCTAGGCAGGTCGATCATGTGCGGATAGATGTAGACCACCTCCGGTTCGTGGTCAGTGGTGCGAAACGGCCGCGAGATGTCGCTGTTGAACGGTTGCCAGTAACTCTGCTGGGTGTAGCCCAGCCACACTGAGTCGCTGCCAGCATCATCACCGGCAGAAGAGGCGAGCAAGCCCTTGGCGATCTTGGTGCGCACCGACAGCTGCAACCGCACCTCGGAGCGCTTGTAGCTGAAGGGGGTGGTCACCGTGTGGCCTGGCGAGGGCGAGGACGGCTGGTTGTTCACGCTGTCCGCGACCACACCGGCCACGCTGATCGGGCGATAGCCCCGGATGCCGAAAGTGTCGCAATCGGTGCCGCGCTGCAGCTCCCAAAAACGCGAAAGCTCGGAGTACTTGTCGTTCCCGCAGCCTACCCTCTTGCCATCTGGCGCTTCCGTGTTGATGGCAGGCAGCAGCAGGATTTGGGCGGCTTTCTGGCCAGACTCGGGGTTGGCTGGCGCAGTGGCCAGGCTGGGCGCCGGCGAACCGGCAGGCAGTTGCGACTAGGCCCAGCTCCGAAAGCAGGCCAGCTGGGCTGTGGCGTCGGCACCCATGGCCTGGCAAACCTGCCACCCGAGCCGGCTGCTGCGGTCCGGCAGAACCGGCGCGCCGCCGCCGGATTGGGCCTGGGCCAGACCACTGGCGAGCAGCAAGACCAGCGGCGCGCCCCAACCCCGGGGAGTGGCCGCGCTCACCATCCCGGCAGTTTCTCCAGCGTGAACGGAACGTCCGGTGCGTCGGGCGGCGCGTTGTTGCTGGTGTCTTTCCACATACCGCTGAATTTTTTTCCGCATGATCCCTCTACCATTTCACCGTTCCAGGTGCCGGTGATGCTGATGCCGTTGGAGGACTCGTCGAGCGTCAGCAAGCCGTTCTCCAGATCGCCTGCCAGTTGGGCTCTCGGCGCATGGCCGCCGGACTTTGGCGCCCGGATGACGCGGATGACGGCGCCGGCCACGCTCTCGCTGAACTCCGCATGCCGCTCGATCAGCATTGTTGCATCGGCCGGCAGGCCTGCCGGCGCAGGGTTGAACCGGGCACGCCAACGGCCGTGAATCTGCGGCGACGTGAGTTCTTTGGCCGCGGGACAGGCCGCAGTGGCCGAAGCCGCGGGCGCTGGTTTTTTGGCATAATTTTGGGCATCAGCCCTTATGGGCAGGGTGCAAATAGCTATTAAAATAATAGCAAACAAAGGTGAGGTGGTGGTTTTCATGCCGTGGCCTCCCTATCCGGCGTTTCTGGCCGCCTCGGCCAGGCTATTGGCTTCAGCGCTGTCCGCCGCGCGCTTGGCAAACTCGGCGCGCAAGGCCTTGATCTTTTCGCGCGGGTCTTCCCTGACGGTCGTTTTTTCAAGCGCCATATCGGCAATGAAGCGGCTGGGAACGCCCGCCACCGTGTCGCGGCCCTTCTTGCGCCGGCGCAGCCAGTTCACCGCCAGCGTGTGTTGTGCGCGTGTGATGCCGACATACATCAGGCGGCGCTCTTCCTGCAGGCGCTGCGCGATGTTTTCGGTCTTGGCCGCATCGGTGCCATCGTCGTCGTCGAGCTTGAAGGGCAGCAGGCCTTCGCAGCAGCCGGCCAGCACCACATGCGGCCACTCCAGTCCCTTGGCCGCATGTAGCGTGGACAGCGTCACCACGTTCTGGTCGCCTTCGCGTTCACTGATGGTGGACAGCAGGGCAATGGTCTGCACCACTTCCAGCATGGTTTTGGTTTCGGCAGCGATGACTGCCCCTGAGGTGTCGTCGATCTGCCCGCCGCAGCGCTGCGCCATCCAGTCGCAGAAATCCATCACGTTGGTCCAGCGCGCGGCAGCCAGCTTTTCACTGTCTTCGCCGTCGTAGAGGTGCTGTTCGTAGCCAATGTCCTTGAGCCAGTCGGTCAAAAACGTGCGCGCGTTTTCAGCACCTACGGTGTGCCTGGCGCGGTATTCAAGCTCGTTCACATAACGCCCGAACTCCTGCAGCGATGCCACCGCCTTGGCCGGCAGGACCGATCCCAGCGAGTTGCTGAACAGCGCCTCGAAAAGGCTGAGCCGGGCGCTGCTGGCAAAGGTGCCCAGTGTGCCCAGGGTGGTGTGGCCAATGCCGCGCTTGGGCGTGGTCACCGCGCGCATGAAGGCCGGGTCGTCATTGTTGTTGACCAGCAGCCGCAGCCAGCAGCACAGGTCCTTGATCTCCGCCCGGTCAAAAAAGCTTTGCCCGCCCGAGACCTTGTAGGGAATGTTGGCCTTGCGAAAGGCCTTTTCAAACGGCTTGGCCATGTGGTTGGCGCGGTAAAGCACGCAAAAGTCCTGCCAGTCCCTGTGCTGGCCGCCCTCGGCCTGCAGTGAGCCTTCGGCGCGCAGGCTCTGGATGCGCGCCACCACGCGTTCGGCCTCGTGTTCCTCGCTGTCGCAATCAACCACGCGTACCGGCTCGCCTTCGCCAAGTTCGCTGAACAGCGTTTTGGGGAACAGCTTGGGGTTGGGCGCAATCACGTTGTTGGCGGCGCGCAGGATGGCGCCGGTCGAGCGGTAGTTCTGCTCCAGTTTGATCACGCGCAGGTTCGGGTAATCGACCGGCAGTTTTTTCAGGTTGTCCAGCGTGGCGCCGCGCCAGCCATAAATCGACTGGTCGTCGTCGCCCACCGCCGTAAAACGGCCCCTGGGGCCCACCAGCAGCTTGAGCACTTCGTACTGCGTGGCATTGGTGTCCTGGTACTCATCGACCAGCACATGGCCGAGCGAAGCCTGCCATTTGTCGCGCACCGCGTCATGCTCGCGCAGCAGCTTGAGCGGCAGGCCGATCAGGTCGTCAAAGTCCACGCTCTGGTAGGCGGTGAGCCGCTCTTCATACCGCGCCATGATGCGCGCGATCAGGCGTTCCTCGTCGCCGCTGGCCTGCGCCTCGGCCTGGGCCGCATTGAACCCGCTGTTTTTCCAGGCGCTGATGGTCCACTGCCACTGGCGCGCCATGGCCGCGTCGGTGCTGCCACCAGCGTCTTTCAGAATGCTGTTCACGTCGTCGGTGTCAAGAATGGAAAACTGTTTCTTCAGCCCCAGTGCTTCACCGTCCTGGCGCAACATGCGCACGCCCAGCGCGTGGAAGGTGCAGATCAGCACGCCTTTGGCGGCCTTGCCGATCAGGGTCTTGGCGCGTTCGCGCATTTCGGCCGCAGCCTTGTTGGTGAAGGTGATGGCCGCCACCTGTTCGGGCTTGAGCCCGGCCAGGATCAGGCGGCCAATCTTGTGCGTGATCACCCGCGTCTTGCCCGAGCCGGCGCCGGCCAGCACCAGGCAGGGGCCGTGCATGTAATTGACGGCTTCCTGCTGGGCGAGATTGAGACCGGTGACTTGGGAAGAGGCTGGGGACGGGTGGGACGACATGCAGTAAGAAGGCGGACGCGACAAGACGATATGGGGCAAGCAGCGGGTCATCATAGCCAGTCAGCCAGCTGCAAACCCAGCAGGTGACAATATGCTTTGTGCTAAGCATCCTCCTGATCACCTTCCCCTTCTTCGCATTGGTGCTGTGTGGCTACGTGGCTGCGCGCCGGGGTCTGCTGCCGCAGGCGGCGATTCCCGGCCTGAACAGCTTTGTGCTGTATTTCGCGCTGCCCTGCATGTTGTACCGCTTTGGCGCCAACACGCCTGTAGCGCAACTGCTCGACGGCGGCCTGGTGGCGGTGTACCTGCTGTGCGCGCTGGTCGTGGTGGGCTTCACGATTGCAGTCACGCGCAACCAGCGGATCGGATGGAACGACGCCTCTTTTGGCGCGCTGGTCGCGGCTTTTCCCAATACCGGCTTCATGGGGGTGCCGCTGCTGGTGGCCTTGCTGGGTGCGCAGGCGGCCGGGCCAGCCATCGTAACCATTGTGGTGGACCTGCTGGTGACCAGCTCGTTGTGTATTGCCCTGTCGCGACTGGATTCAGCCGACAGCCACGGCGCCGAAGTGGCGGCCAAAAACGCGCTCAAAGGCGTGGCGCTGAACCCCATGCCCTGGGCGATTGTGCTGGGCGCGGTGTCCTCAGGGCTGGCGATCACCTTGCCTGCGCCGGTGATGCAGACCGTCGCCTTGCTGGCCGATGCCGCGTCGCCGGTGGCGCTGTTCACCATAGGCGCGGTGCTGGCGCGCTCGCAAATGAACAGCGTCGAGAAAATCCCCGTACAAGACTATCTGCCGGTTGCGCTGATCAAGCTGGTGTTGCACCCGCTGCTGGTCGGGCTGGTAGGCCTGGGCGCGATTCAACTGGGTGTGCCGCTGCAGCCTTTCGCCTTGACAGTGATCGTGCTGGTAGCCGCTTTGCCAAGTGCCAGCAATGTGTCACTGCTGGCCGAGCGTTTTGGCGCCAACAACGGGCGGATTGCGCGCATCATCCTGCTATCGACCGTGCTGGCGTTTTTTACCTTTTCTGGGGCGGTAGCGTTGCTGACTTGAGTAGTACTGCGCAATGAGGTCAGTTAGAGACTTTCTACTTCAATTTGCGGCCCCACCGCTTACTATTGCTCCGGCCCTGTGAAGTCTTAAGCCGCATATCGAACCCGACTATCCTGAAAGTAGCTCATAACGCGCTGGGGGTTTTGCTTCAGCATCGCCATGTGCTCGTTGGCGGCCTCGCGTAATCTGGCCTTGGTTCTGA
>NZ_JBDNGU010000187.1:0-35508 GCF_041689105.1 Polaromonas sp.
CAGCATGCCGAGCGGATTGCCTGATTGGCAAGGAGAAGCCATGTCCACCACCGAAAAAATTGCCATTGCCGCCCATCTGCATGTGCTGCTGCGACGCAAGACCGGGCGTGTGACAGACACGGAATGGATGGCCACCAATGCGCAATACGCCGCTGAAATTGTCCGATTCTCCCGCGAAAAGGCGGTAGAAGACGGGCACATCGACCTGGGCGTGTGGGCCGACAGGCTGGAGGAAATCATGGCCACGCCGGACGCCAAACATCGCGTGCCGCTGGTCAAACTGATGGCAGACGCGGTCAAGGAACGTGCGGTCGGCGCGCACAGCGCTGTCGTGCCCACCCGCCCGGTGGCCGACCAGCAAGGTGCCCGCTCGGTCAGCACCGAAGAGCCGTACCCCGAATCCGGCTTCATCGAATCGACCTTTGGCCCGATGTTTGGCGACAGCGAGGCGCACCGTGAACGCAAGGCGCGGGACCCGGACGCGCCACGTTACGTGAAAGGCTTGCGGTAGGGACTGCGTCAGGGCCGCGTGATGGTCGGCGCTTGCCGGGGTGTTGGCTCCAGCGTGAAGTAAAAGCGCGCACCCTCCCCGGGTGCCGATTGGGCCCAGATTTTTCCGTCGTGGCGCGTGACGATGCGCCGCGCGGTGGCCAGTCCAATGCCGGCGCCGGGAAAATCTTCCGGCGCATGCAGGCGCTGGAAGGCGCCAAACAGCTTGTCGGCGCACGCCATGTCAAAGCCTGCCCCGTTGTCGCCAACGACAAAAACCGTCTCACTGGCCGAGCCGGGTTCAGCGCGCACGCTGATGTGAGCCACCGCCTGTTGCGCGCTGAACTTCCAGGCATTGCCCAACAGGATTTTCAGCAGATGGCGCACCAGCGTGGCATCGGCGAATGCGGCCAGAGGTTGCTGCAAATTTGTCAGGAGCTGCCGGTCGCTGGTTTGCGTCTGTAATGCTGCCAGCAGCTTTTTGGCCATGGTTCCCAGGTCCAGCTGCTCGCGCCGGATGTGGGCGCGGGACAGTTGGGCCAGCGCCAGCAGGCTGTCGGTGCGCTCGTTCATCTGGCCGACGCCGGCACGGATGCGCTGCAGGTAGTGTTTGCCGCGTTCGCTCACGCCGCCGCTCATCTCCCTTTCCAGCAGCCTGGTCAGGCCATTGATGGCGATGTACGGCTGCCGCAGGTCGTGCGCCAGCGAGTGCGAGAACGACTGCAACTCCTGGTTCGCCGCAGTGAGCTCGGCGGTACGCTGCGTCACGCGGGTTTCCAGCTCGGCATTGAGCTGCATGATTTGCTGCTCGGCCAGTTTGCGCTCTGTGATGTCGCGCAGGATCACACTGATCTGCAGCTCGCCCTGGCTGCTCAGATGTTGTGAAGAAGAAACCTCGACCGGGAAACGCCTGCCGTCGCCATGCACACAGGTCAGCTAGCCGCTGAACTCGCCCGTGCGACTTCGCTGCTGGAGCATGCGCGCCACGCGTTTGTCGCCCGCGTCCACCAGCCCGGCAATGCCGGCGCCCTGCATTTGCTGCTCAGTCATGCCGAACATCGCACAGGCCGCCGGGTTCGCAGAAATCACGGAGCCGTCCGCCAGGGTCTGGATGAGGCCGTCCAGGCTGGTTTGCACCACCAGGCGGAAACGTTCTTCGCTGATGCGCAGTGTGTCTTCCGCCTTCAGCAGGCTGCGGTAGCGGCGGGCGCGGCTTTGTGCCGCAGCCACCAGGGCGGCAGGGTCCACCGGCTTGAGGATGAAGTCGTCGCCGCCCTGCCTCAGCGCCTGCGCTTGCCTGTCCAGGCTGGTTTCGGTTGACAGGAAAACAATCGGAATGCGCACCAGTTCCTGCTGCTGGCGGATCACCGCCGCCAGTTCTGCCCTGTTGCACTGGGGCATGTGGAGGTCGCAGGTGATCAGGTCCGGCTTGAAATTGGCCAGCGGAGCCATCACCTCGCGCGGGTCCGAGAGGGTGCAGGTTTGCATGCCCCCCGCTTGCAGCACACCTGCAAAAAGGCGGCCAGGGCCTCATCGTCATCCACGATCAGTATCCGGTAGGGCCGGGCCGGCTCCGCAGAAGTCACCCGATCCAGCAGGCCTGCCAGCGCGTTGATATCGAGCGGTGCAGGGCAATAGGCGCTGGCGCCTGCCTGCACGGCCTTCAGCCGGTCCGCAAAATCATTGCTGCCCGAAATGAAAATCAGTGGGGCAGTGGTGTCAGCGTGCTGCGTCAGCACGGGGTCACCGCAAAAAGTGGTGGCGGCCACGATGGCCGCCGGCCCAACTTGTCCAGGCAGGGGCACCGGAATCTGCGTCGGGTGTTCAACGACCAGGCTCTGATAAGCAAAACTTTTGAGCTGTGCGGCCAGTTGCCTGGCGGTGTGCGCGTGGGCTTCCACGATGAGTACCAGCCGCCCGCTTCTGGGGCGTGCCAGCACCCCGGCCGTGCGAGCGGGCCGGGCCGCTGGGTCGGCTCCAGCGCTTGCTCCAGCGCCTGCTTCGGCGCTGCATGGCCAGACAGCAGTGCAACCCGACCGTCAGCGCTCATCGTCTGCCGGGCGCCCACTGTGCCAGAGAGAATTTTTTCGATGGCCGCTGCCGCTTCGCTGATGGCCGAAACCCCGAAAGTGCCCCCCGAGCCCGCCAGTTTGTGGGCTTGAGCCAGCGCGGTCAGCGCCGAGTTCTCCTCGCGCGTTTGCTGGTAGCGCTGCAGCGCCGTGTCCAGCTCGGCGATCTTTGCCGGCAGTCCCGCCAGGTAAAGCTCGCGCTGCGCTTGCATGTACAGGGCGAGACTGGTGGATGACATCGGGAGGGGCTTGTTGGCGGTCTTGTACGCCGTGCAATCATGTGCCGCGTTGGCCCATGCGCTCGTGTCGCAACGTATCATGGCCGCAAGCGCGGTGCATACGCGCCGGAAAACCGAAGGAATGGATGGGCAACCGCAGTTCAAACGAAGCCGGACGAGCCGGCGCAGGCCTGGCTTGGGGGCCGCTGGCTATTGTGCTGTTCTGGCTGGCGGTCATGGGCGTGTTGTATGCCTTGATGACCCAGGTACTCAAACCGCCTCCCATGCAGGTTTCAATCACGGGTGAGTTGACCATCCCCCGGGCGCGGGACGGCCATTTTTATGCGCAGGGCCAGATCCAGGGCAAGCCGGTAACCTTTCTGGTGGACACCGGCGCCTCGCTGGTTGTCGTCAGCGAGGCGTTTGCCCGGGATGCCAGCCTGGCGCCTGGTGAGCCCACCACCTTCAGGACGGCCAGTGGTGAGCTGCGCGGCCGCATTGTCTCCGGCCTGACCGTGTCTGTCGGGCCAGCCAGCGTATCGGGTGCCCGGGTGGGCGTGGGGCTGGTAGGCCCGGATCCAGCGATGGCTTTGTTGGGGCAGAGTTTTTTGTCCAGGTTTGAGGTGCTGCTGTCCGGCGACACCATGACTCTGCGTGAAAAGTAGCCCAAAGCCCGTCACATGCCTTGACAAGCGGGCGGGAATGGCGATTATGGAGGGACCGGTTCCAAGGTAATAAGTTACTGCTGCATCGGTAATTGATAACTGATACGCCCAGCGTTACAGCCTACCATGAGCTTGTATCGGGGGTCCTCCCCGGAGCGCAGGAGTCCGACATGTCACGAGCCGCTTTTGTCCTTTTCGCGAGTGTACTTTTCAATGCACTGGTGCCAGTCGTGGCGGCCGACATTTTTGCCTTTCGACAAGGTGTGTTGATTCAGGGCACCATCCAGAAAGGCGACTACGCCAAAATCATCCAGTTTGTCCGCCATCCCGACAACTATGGGCGTTTTGCCCGATCTGTCTTTCTGGATTCTCCTGGCGGTGATCTGGGTGAGACCATCCGTATCGCCCACCTGCTCGAAAAAAGTTATGCGGCAACACACGTCGGTTCCGGCGCCCGTTGCTACAGCGCCTGTTTTATCTTGTGGATGAGCGGCGTCAGCCGCAATGTGTTCGCTGGCGCGGCCCTGGGGGTCCACAGGATCAGCGTCAAGGTCGACGGCGAGTCGATGGACCCCGCTTCAGAGAGTTATGCCAGCATTGCGCGCCGGGTGGAGGACTACATGGCAAGCCTGGGCACGCCTCGCACCATTCTGGACAAGATGAATGCCACCGCCTCCGCGAGCATGTTTGTCATCAGCCAGCGCTGGCTGGCAGAGCAGCGCTTGCTGACGGTTGTTTCTTACCGCGGAGGTTTTATCGATGCTGCGCAAGCGCAGTGCGGGCCTGAGCCCTACGCTGCCGCGCTCAAAGACTCCGCGCCCATGAGCGAGGAGGAGGCGCAGCGCTGGGTCGAGGTGGTCAAGCGCTGGATAGGCTGCGCGGATGAGCTGCGCGCCAGCAGCCAGAAACTCGACGGGGTGAGCATTGCCGCGCTGATTGCCGCGTCAGATACCAGGCGCTGACGCGTCAGACACGGGCGCCAGGGAAAACCTGCAGACCTTAGACCCCGTCGCGTATCCACTGTGCGGCTTTTTCCGCAATCATCAATGTTGGCGAATTGGTGTTGCCGCTGGTGATCAGTGGCATCACACCGGCATCAACCACACGCAGGCCCTTGATCCCGCGCACCCGCAGGTGCGGGTCCACCACGGCCATCACATCGTCGGCCTTGCCCATTTTTGTGGTGCCAACCGGATGGAAAATCGTAGTCGCAATGTCACCGGCCAGCCGTGCCAGGTCTTCATCGCTTTGAAACTGCACGCCGGGACGGAACTCTTCAGGCTGGTAGCCAGCCAGCGCGCTCTGGCTGACGATGCGGCGCGTGACGCGAAGCGAGTCGGCTGCGACCTGCCGGTCCTGCTGTGTGCTGAGGTAGTTGGGAGCAATCGCCGGTGCGTCTTCAAAACGGTTGGACTTGATGAGGACCGTTCCCCGGCTGGTCGGGTTGAGGTTGCAGACGCTGGCCGTGAACGCGTTGAAGGTGTGCAGGGGTTCGCCAAAGGCGTCGAGCGACAGGGGCTGCACGTGGTATTCGATGTTGGGCCAGGGCTGGTCGGGTGAACTGCGCGTGAAGGCACCCAGCTGCGATGGGGCCATGCTCATCGGGCCGGTTTGCTTGAGCGCGTATTCCAGGCCGATCTTGGCCTTGCCCCAAAGCGAGCTGCCCAGCGTGTTGAGCGTGAAGTTTTTAGCCCGGCTTCCCGCCGGATGGTTGACCTTGTACACCGAGCGGATCTGCAGGTGGTCCTGCAGGTTGGCGCCCACGCCCGGAAGATCCAGCACGACCGGGATGCCGTGCTGCTGCAACAGCGCGGCGGGGCCTATGCCCGAGAGCTGCAGGATTTGTGGCGAACCTATGCTGCCGGCGCTCAGGATGACTTCACCAATTTGGCCTTGCTCCTTGCCCGATTCGCGCGTGGCAAACGCCGTGACACGTTCCTGGCCGGTCCAGACCTCGACGCCTGTGCAGCGCTGGCTGCCGTCGTCCTGGCGTTCAATGACAAGTTTGCAGACCTGCGCGCTGGTCCACATCTCGAAGTTGGGGCGACCAAAGCAGGCAGGGCGCAAAAACGCCTTCGCGGTGTTCCAGCGCCAGCCGTTTTTCTGGTTCACCTCAAAATAGCCCACGCCTTCGTTGTCGCCACGGTTGAAGTCATCGGTGGCAGGTATGCCTGCCTGCTGCGCGGCCTCGGCAAAGGCGTCGAGGATTTTCCAGTGAAGCCGCTGCTTGTCGACCCGCCACTCACCGCCAGCATTGCGATGGCGCAGGGTTTGCTGGTAGGGGTTGAGCTTGTCCTGCATCAGCGCCGGCGCGGTACCGCGCGCACCATGCGTCGCATCGGCGCCTTTGTAATGGTCTTCGTGGAGTTTGAAGTGGGGCAGGGCGTTGTCCCAGCGCCAGGCATCGTCGCCCGTCAGTTGCGCCCACTGGTCGTAGTCGCGCGCCTGGCCGCGCATGTAGATCATGCCGTTGATGCTGGAGCAGCCGCCCAATGTCTTGCCGCGCGGGTAACGCAGCGTGCGCCCGTTCAGGCCGGCGTCTGGCTCGGTGTTGTACAGCCAGTCGGTGCGCGGGTTGCCGATGCAGTACAGGTAGCCGACCGGGATGTGGATCCAGTGGTAATCGTCCTTGCGGCCGGCCTCGATCAGCAACACACGTTTGGACGCATCAGCGCTCAGACGGTTGGCCAGCAGGCAGCCGGCGGTTCCGCCGCCGACGATGATGTAGTCGAAGGTGTTGTTCATGCGTCTTGCCTCGTTGTTCTTGTGGTTTGGTCAGATTTGCGCGGCGCCGTCTGGCCTCAGTGCGCCTCAGGCCAGCGCGGATCTGGCTCTGCCAGTCCGCAGCTGGCGCCCCCTGAGGGGGAGGCGGCCAAAGGCCGCTTTGGGGGGGGAGCTTATTTCGCTGTTGGCATCACAAACTCAGCGCCCTTGCCAATGCTCTCCGGCCAGCGCTGCATGATGGATTTTTGCTTGGTGTAGAAACGCACCCCTTCCTCCCCATAGGCATGCATGTCGCCAAACAGGCTTTTCTTCCAGCCCCCAAAGCCGTGCCAGGCCATAGGCACCGGAATCGGCACATTGATGCCCACCATGCCCACCTGGATGCGCCGGCTGAACTCACGCGCCACATGGCCGTCCCGCGTAAAGCAGCTCACCCCGTTGCCAAACTCGTGCGCGTTGATCAGGTTGACCGCTTCGGCAAAGTCCTTGACCCGCACACAGCCCAGCACCGGCCCGAAGATCTCCTCCTTGTAGATCTTCATCTCCGCCGTGACATGGTCAAACAGCGTGCCGCCCATCCAGAAACCGTTGTCGCAACCAGCGCCCGCAGTTTTGCCCGTGAAGCCACGGCCGTCGACCAGCATTTTTGCGCCCTCTTTGACACCCTGCTCGATGTAGCCGGTGATGCGGCTGTGCGCCGCCGCCGTCACGATGGGGCCCATCTCGGCGTCCAGGTTGGTGCCGTTGAGCACTTTGAGGGTTTTGGCGCGCTCGACCAGCTTGGGGATCAGCTTGTCCGCCGCGTCGCCGACCAGCACCGCCACCGAAATCGCCATGCAGCGCTCGCCGGCCGAGCCGTAGCCGGCGCCGATCAGGGCGTCCACCGCCTGGTCGATGTCGGCGTCGGGCATCACCACCATGTGGTTCTTCGCCCCGCCCAGCGCCTGCACGCGTTTGCCGTGGTGGGCGCCGGTCTCATAGATGTAGTTGGCAATCGGGGTCGAACCCACAAACGAGATGGCTTTGACGTCCGGGTGTACCAGTAGCGCATCGACCGCCTCCTTGTCACCCTGCACCACGTTGAAGACACCATCGGGCAGGCCGGCCTGTTTGAGCAGCTCGGCCATCAGCAAACTGGCGCTGGGGTCGATCGGGCTGGGTTTGAGCACAAAGCAGTTGCCAGCGGCAATCGCCACCGGAAACATCCACATCGGCACCATCACGGGGAAGTTGAAGGGCGTGATGCCGGCGACCACACCGAGCGGCTGGCGCAGGGTCCAGTTGTCAATACCGGTGGAGACCTGGTCGGTGAAGTCGCCTTTGAGCAACTGGGGGATGCCGCAGGCAAACTCCACAATATCAATGCCGCGCGAGACCTCGCCCTGGGCGTCGGTGAACACTTTGCCGTGCTCGGCGGTGATCAGCTGGGCCAGCTTGTCTTTGTGCACATTGAGCAGTTCGAGGAACTTGAACATCACCCGGGCGCGGCGAATCGGCGGGGTGTCGGACCAGGCGGGGAAGGCGGCAACACCTGCGACGACGGCGGCATCGACTTCAGCAGCATCGGCCAGCGCCACGCGCCCTGTCACGGCCCCGGTGGCCGGGTTGAAGACGTCTTGCGTTCGCCCGGAGTTGCCGGGGACGCTGTGGCCGTTGATGGCGTGGTCGATGGCTGTTACGGGCGGGTTCATATTTGGGCGGCTCATATCATTCATTGGGGGTTCTCCATGGGCAATCAGCAAGAGTAACGGACTAAAGGGGTCGGGTCTACTTTGAATTTCTCAGTAGTGATATAAATATTACTAATAATGGACATCCAGACACTCCGGATTTTTGCCGCCGTGGCGCGCGAAGGAAACCTCTCGCGCGCTGCCGACAAGCTGGCCCTGACGCAGCCTGCCGTCAGCCTGCAGATGAAAGGCCTGCAAGCTGCCACGGGGCTGACACTTTTCACGCGCAGTGCGCAAGGCATGAACCTCACGCGCGACGGCGCGGCGTTGTTGCCGCTGGCCGAGAAAGTGCTCGCAGCGCAGGGAGACTTCAAAAACGCCGCTGCCGGGCTGCACACCCAGGTGCGCGGCAAGCTGCGCATTGGCACCATCCTGGACCCGGCGTTCACCCGGCTGGGCGCCTTTTTGCGGGTGCTGGTCGAAACCGCGCCGCAAGTCGAGACTGAGTTGCGCCAGGCCATGAGTGGTGAAGTGCTGGCGCAGATTGACCGCGGCGAACTGGATGTGGGCTTTTACCTCGGCAGCCCCAACCCTTTGTCGGCCGCCACGGCAACTTCAAAGCCAAATCGGCCTTCAGCCCTTGCCAATCGGGCGCAATCAGCTATCAATTCAGGAGCTAATGAGGCGCAAGCCTCACCGCCCCGATTCGCCGTTCGGGAGCTGATGCACTTCACCTACCGCGTGCTGGCACCCGCCGGATGGGGGCCGCGGGTGCTGGGCAAGGACTGGAAGGCGCTGGCGGCCTTGCCCTGGATCGCCACGCCCCCAGCGTCTGCCCACCACCGCCTGCTGGCCAGCGTGTTTGAACCGCTCGGTGTTGAACCGCGGCGCGTTGCGTTGGTGGACCAGGAGGCGTCCATGCTGGACCTGGTCAAGTCCGGCGTGGGTTTGAGCCTGGTGCGTGACTCCATCGCCATGCGTGAGTCCCAGTCTGCCGGGCTGGTGATCGCCGACCAGGTCCAGCTGCAAAGTGTGCTGGTCTTTGTTTGCCTGCACACGCAGCGCCACGCGCCCGTGGTGGCCAGCGCCTGGCGGGCGCTGGAGACCGTGTGGCGGCTGGACTGACCACCCGCGCTCAGGCCGTGGGTTGACTATCCCCTGGTTGCGCGCACTGGAAGAGGAGTGCATTCACTTTCCATCTGCGCTGTAGGACAGGGGCGGGGCTCTTTTGGGGACAAATGCTGTAGTCATTTTTGCGCACGCTGGATTAACATGGTTCAGCCCGATGGCTGCACGCTGTGCGACTGCACGTTGATGCGGCCCGTCTCTCCGACCCATCCACGCCGCTGCCATTATCAAAAACACGCCATCCCCAGCGGAGCCCGCTGCCAGCGAATCCGCTCCGCATATCGACCAGCAGGACGCCCCCGAAGGTGCGTCTTATGCCGTGTTGGGCGTGTGGACGGCCGGCGAGCTGACGGCGCGTCCGGTTTGGGAGGCGCTGTCAGCCCGCCTGCAGGCCCTGGGGACCGGCGATACCAGCGGCAGCGCGGGCGGCACTTTATGGGACTTGCGCCAGATCAGCCAGCTCGACCACCTCGGCGCGCAGGTGCTGTGGAACCACTGGGGCCGCCAGTGGCCGCAGAAGATTGAAGTCGAGCCTGCGCATCGCGCCGTGCTGGAGCGGGTGGCCCAATTCAGCGTGGACCGGCCCGCCGTGCCTGCCCCCGGTTTCAGCCAGTCCTTTCTGAAGCTGGGCGAAGGCCTGCTCGAAGTGGTGCACCACTTCACCGACGTGGTGGCGCTGGTGGGCCGACTCGCGATCAACCTTGTCAAGCTGGCCAAACGCCCGGGTGAAGGCCCGTGGCGCGACATCTCGGGCCACCTGTACCACATAGGCGCCACCGCCCTGCCGATCACCGCGCTGGTGGGCTTTCTGATTGGTGTGGTGCTGGCTTACCTGATCTCGCAGCAACTCAAGCAGTTCGGCGCGGACGCCTTCATCGTCGACATCCTGGGCATCTCGCTGATCCGCGAGCTCGGCCCGGTGCTGGCCGCCATCCTGATTGCCGGGCGCTCCGGTTCCGCGATCACCGCGCAGATCGGCGTGATGCGTGTGACGGAAGAACTCGACGCCATGCGTGTCATGGGTATTGCCCACAGTTACCGGCTGGTGATGCCACGCGCGCTGGCGCTGGCCGTGGTGATGCCGCTGATCAGTGTCTGGACAACCGTTGCCGCACTGGTGGGCGGCATGCTGGCGGCAGACCTGGCCATGGGCATCACGCCGTCCTTTTTCATCAATGCCCTGCCGGCTGCGGTGGACGCCGCCAACCTGACGCTGGCGACTGCCAAGTCGGTGGTGTTTGGCGTGCTGATCGCGCTGATCGGCTGCCATTTCGGCCTGCGCGTCAAGCCCAACACAGAAAGCCTGGGCCAGGGCACCACAGCTTCTGTCGTGACGTCGATCACGGTGGTGATTCTGGTGGATGCCTTGTTCGCCGTGTTGTTCAAGGGCATAGGAATCTGACCATGGCCACCAGCGATACGACACGCTTTCCGCCTGGCACCGCTGATGTCGACGATGCCATCGTCGACATCAGCGGCCTGTCCACGGTGTTCACCAACGGTGACAAGCAGTCCGTGGTCCACAAGGACCTGGACCTGACCATACAGCGTGGCGAGTTTCTGTCGCTGGTCGGTGGTTCGGGCACCGGCAAAACCGTGCTGCTGCGGCAGATGCTGGGGCTGGAGCAGCCCACGGCGGGAGAGATCAAGGTACTCGGCAAACCGGCGGCCGAACTTGGCAAACGCGGCGCGGCGCAACGCGTGGGCATGTTGTTCCAGCAGGGTGCGCTGTTTTCAGCCTTCACGGTGCTGGAGAACATCGCCTTTCCGCTGCGCGAACTCAAGACCCTGCCGAACGCACTGATCCTCGAAGCGGCCCTCGTCAAGCTGCAGATGGTTGGGCTGGCGCCCGAACACGCCGACAAGATGCCCAGCGATTTGTCCGGCGGCATGGTCAAGCGTGTGTCGCTGGCGCGCGCGCTGATCATGGACCCGCCCCTGCTGTTGCTCGACGAGCCGACCGCCGGGCTGGACCCGGAGAGTTCTGACAGCTTTTGCGCGTTGCTGCGCTCGCTGCACCGCGAGATGGAGCTCACGGTGGTGATGGTCACGCACGACCTGGATACGCTGTTCGAACTCAGTACGCGCATAGCCGTGCTGGCCGACCAGAAGGTCATAGTCAGCGGACCGCCCAGGGACGTGATCGCCTTCCCGCATCCCTTTATCCGCAACTTTTTTCTGGGTGAACGCGGCCAGCGTGCGATGGAGCTGCTGCGCGAATACCCGTTTACTGTATGAGCTGCCTCGAAGAGGTATGAAGGACTTGAAATATGGAAAACAAAGCCCATGCCCTGGCCGCCGGCGCTTTTGTGCTGGTGATTGCCGCCTTGCTGGCGCTGCTGGCCGTCTGGCTGACCCGCGACAGCGGCGAGCGCCATCTCTACGAGCTGTCCACACGCGAGACCATCTCCGGCCTGCAGCCGCAGGCGCAGGTGCGGTTTCGTGGTGTTCCGGTCGGCAAGGTCGAGTTCATCGGCTTTGACCACAAGACGGCGGGCAATGTGCTGATCCGCATCTCGGTGGAGATTGGTACGCCGTTGACCCAATCGACCTTCGCCACCATCAGCTCGCAAGGCGTGACCGGGCTGGGCTTCATCCAGCTTGAGGACGACGGCCCTTCCACGGTGGCGCTGGTGCCCAATGACGACGATCCGCCGCGCATCCCGCTCAAGCCTGGTCTGCTGGACAAGCTGCTGGGCAAAGGCGAGATCATCATGGACCAGGTCGAAGCGGCCAGCACCCAGCTGAACAAGTTGCTCGGCGACGGCAACCAGAAGGCGCTGATGGGCGCAGTCAGCAATTTCAGCCAGGCCGCCGACAGCCTCAACAAGGTGGTGCTCAAACTGGACCCGGTGGTGGCCAGTCTGCCCAAACTCAGTCAGGAAGCCAGCACGACCATGAACTCGCTGAAGACGGCCGCCGACGATGTGTCCAAAACCGCCAACGAGGTCACCATCACGGCGCAGCGCCTGAACGCCAAGGGCGGCCCCATCGACAAGATCGCCGAAGGCGGCGCGGCATTGGCCGCCACGGTCGAGACCTTCAGCGCGGCGACGCTGCCGCGCCTGGGCGAGGTGGCCGAGGAAACTGCGCGCGCCATGCGCCAGCTCAGGCGTACCGTCAACGCGGTGGACGACAACCCGCAGTCGCTGATTTTTGGCAACGGCCCGCCCACCCCCGGACCGGGTGAAAAAGGCTTCACCGCTCCAGGAGGAAAACCATGACTTACTCAGTTGCTATCAATAAACTAGCTGGTTATGCATGCTGCACAAGGGCTGGAGGCCGATTTGGCTTCATGTTGTCGGTGGCGTTGCTGCTGGGTGCCTGCTCGGCCTTGCCCGACAAGCCGGTGCGCGCCGCGCTCTACGACTTCGGTCCAGGCGCGCTGTCGCCTGTTCCTGCCACACGCCAGGCGCCGCTGCCACCGTTGGCGCTGGCCGACATTTCCACGCCCGGCGGCGTACTGGACAACCAGGCCGTGCTGTACCGGCTGGCTTACGCCGATGCGCAGCAGCTGCGGCCCTATTCACAGGCGCGCTGGAGCATGCCCCCCGCGCAACTGGTGCGCCAGCGCTTGCGCGATACCCTGAGCCGCAATCGGGCTGTGCTCAATGCGGGCGAGGGCCCGGCGCTCAACCGCGGCGTCAACCAGGGCGTGCTGCCGCGTGTGCTGCAGCTCGAGCTCGAAGAGTTCAGCCACTTTTTCGAGACGCCGGAGCGCAGCGTGGGCCTGGTGCGCCTGCGCGCCACGCTGGTCGAAACCACGTCCAGCGGCGAGAAGCTGCTGGCCCAGCGCAGCATCACGGTGCAGCGCCCCGCGCCCAGTGCCGATGCGCCCGGCGGCGTGCGCGCGCTGACGGCGGCGACCGACGCCGCGATTGACGAGATAGCGACATGGCTGCAACAGACCCCCTGAATCCACGCGATGCGGGCGGGAAGCGCGACGAGCGCAGCGCAGGGCCGCCCCAAGCAAGCTCAGCCCACTCGGGGGGCAGGGACCCACACGAAGTGGGGACCGTGGGGGCCATCCCCATTGAAGACAAGCTTCAGCAGGCCGGGCTGGCGCTGCTCGGCAACTGCCAGAAGATGTCCGGGCGCGGGCCGGGCCTGCTTGAGCACTCGGCGATGCTGGAAGACTTCACACCTCAGGAGCTCGACACCCTGGGCGAGGCCATGCTGCTGATCCGCGCACAACCGGGGCAGGTGCTGATGAGCGAAGGCGATGGCGGCGACTGGATGCTGCTGCTGCTCAGCGGCACGGTCGATGTGACCAAGGCCACACCGCCGACCGGCGATGACACCGATGCGCCGGAGACGATGTCGCGCCTGGGCGTGGCCACCGAAGGCGCGGCCCTGGGCGAGATGTCGATGTTCGACCGCGACGTGCGTTACGCCACCTGCACCGCGATTGACACGGTGGAAGCCGCGGTGCTCAGCCGCGCCGCCATCGGCCAGCTGATCCGCCAGCACCCGGGTGTCGGCGCCAAGCTCATGGTCAAGATCACCCAGCTGCTGGCCCAGCGCCTGCGCAACACCAGCAACCGGCTGGTCAAGATGCTGGAAAAACGATAGCTGCCCGCCCCAGCCCGGCATGCGCCGGGGCCGACTCGATGGTCAGACCGGTCCAGCGCACAGGTCGGGTGAAGACACAGTTTGTCGATAGTCGGCGCAGGAGCGACACGTACAATCACGACATGGCCCGCAAGTTCTTCGCTCTGCTGTTGCTGCTGTCCGTTTTCTGGCAATCGGCAGGAATGGCGGGCTCCGCCGCCGCACTGGGCAGCGTGGAAGCATCTAGCCATACCGTCCAGCACTGGCAGGATGCAGAGCATCACCACCACGACGATGGCAGTCTGCACGCAGATGACTCCGACGGCACGGCGCAGCACATGCATGCCGAAAGCGGCGCCAACACCACCGGCCTGGTGAGTCTGGGCTGGCGCGACCTTGTCATGCAACGCCCTGCGGCGCCGAGGGCATTGGCCAGCCCGCCGCACCCTTCGCCTCATCCGAGAGGTCTGTTGCGGCCTCCTCAAGCGGCTTGATTCCCCCGGCGCGGCCAAACCCGCGCCGCGCTACTGCGTCCTGAGTCTCCATCGCCTGAGGGCGACATGCAACGCCGGTCTCCCCATTGCCCTGAGCCCTGGCTGTTGCCATGGAGCGTTGAATCCATTCCATACATGTATTGAAACCCTGATTGAAAGCCCGTTTATGTACAAACGTCTGTTTCCAGGCCTTGCGGCTGCGCTGGCGCTTGGCGCGCCGCTGCTGGCCCTGGCCCATGGCATTTCTGAGGCCGACCAGCAGCGCATGCTGGACGGTGGCTACCTCATGTACATCATGCTGGGCGCCACCCACATGCTCACGGGGTATGACCACCTGTTGTTCCTCTTCGGCGTGGTCTTTTTCCTCACCGGGTTCCGGGACATCGCCAAGTTTGTGACCGTGTTCACCCTGGGGCACAGCATCACGCTGATCTTGGCCACGTTTCTCCAGATCACCTGGAATTTCTATCTGGTGGACGCCATCATCGCCATCAGCGTGATCTACAAGGGCTTTGACAACAACGGCGGGTTCCAGAAGTACTTCGACATGAAGTCGCCCAACCTGCTGGCTGCGGTCTTTGGCTTTGGCCTCTTGCACGGCTTCGGCCTGTCCACCCGGCTGCAGCAGTTGCCGCTGGGCGATGACAGCGCCGCCATCCTGGGGCGTATCCTGAGCTTTAACGTCGGCGTTGAAATTGGTCAGATCCTCGCGCTGTGCGTGATGGTCGGCTTGCTGGCGCTCTGGCGCCGACGCCCGTCGTTCAAGCGTTTCAGCTACGCGGCGAACCTGGCGCTGGTCTATGCCGGCGCTTTGCTGCTGCTGATGCAACTGCATGGCTACCAGCACGACGCGGACCCTGACAGCTTCAGGTTCCCCAGCCAGGAGCACCGCCATGCCCATGAGGACATGGACATCGAAAAAGCGGCTGACCCCAGCCGGGACAAACTTTGATTTTTAGCATCGCCTGTTTTTTTAATTCACTGAGGAAATCCAAATGAAACAACTGATCGTCGCCATCGCATCCGTCACTGCCTTGGGCATCTCCGCCCCCGCGTTCAGCTCTGCGGGTGGCAGTTGCCACTTTCACGGCACCAAACCAGCCGCCGAGGCCACCGTGGCGAGCTGCGCCGCCCAGCGCAAAGACGCCCTGGTCACCAGCGGGAAAATCGACGGCGCATGGAAGGCCGTCAAGCAAGACAAGGTGGAGCAGGTGGACGGCAAGAAGGGCAAGGAATGGAAGGTGAGCTTCAAAGACCCGGCAGCCAGGGACAAGGCCAAGGAAACGCTGTACATGTTCTTCACGGTACCCGGTAACTTTATTGCTGCCAACTTCACAGGCCAGTAAGGGGCTTTCATGATTGCACCGGCCCTGCGTGGCGGCCTGTTGGCCTTGCTGGCGGCAACGCTGTTTGGCGTCAGCACCCCGCTGGTCCAGTACTTCGGCACGGGGCTTGGCGCGCTGAGCACCGCAGCCCTGCTGTATGCGGGCGCTGCGGTAGCTGGGGCGCTGCTGCGCCGCCCGGCCCATCAGGAGGCCGCGCTACGCCGCAGCGATCTGCCGCGCCTGCTGGCGGTGGTCGCGTTTGGCGCGGTGATTGGCCCGGTGGCGCTGGCCTGGGGCCTGCAGCGCACCAGCGGCGCCAGTGCCTCGCTGATGCTCACCCTGGAGGCCTTGTTCACCGCCGTACTCGCCTGGCGGCTGTACCGCGAAACCATGGACGCCCGGGTCTGGGTCGCCATGGCGCTGCTGCTGGCCGGCGGTGTGCTGCTGATACTGGGCCAGGGCCGGCTTGGCGGCACCCAACTGGTGGGCATGCTGGCCGTTCTGGTGGCGACGGCCGCTTGGGGCATCGATAACACTTTGTCGCGCGCCCTGGCCGAGCGCGACCCCGGGCAGGTGGTGATGGTCAAGGCGGCGTTGGGCGCAGCAGTCACGGCGCTGCTGGCGCTGGTGTTTTCAGAGTCTGCGCCGCGCTGGGGCGCCGTCGCTGGTTTGCTGGCCGTGGGCGCCACCGGCTACGGCTTGAGCCTGCGTTTTTACCTGCTGGCGCAACGCGCCTTTGGCGTGGCACGCACCGGCTCGGTCTTCGCTTTTGCACCGTTTATTGGCGCGGTGCTGGCTCTTGCCATGGGCGACCGCTCGGTCAGCGCCTGGGCAGGCGCTGGCGGCCTGCTGATGCTGGGCGGCGTGTTGCTGCACCTGATGGAGTCACACGGCCACGCGCATGACCATGCAGCCCTTGACCACGAACACGCGCACAACCACGCCGACGGGCACCACCAGCACACACACAGTCCCATGCCCGAAGGCTCACACAGCCACCCGCACCACCACGAAGCGCAGGACCACGCGCACCCGCATGTGCCCGATGCGCATCATCTGCACCGGCATGGGTGAGGCCGCCGCCGCTGGTTGGTCTGCTATTGAAAATATAGCTGCCCGCGCACACTCCATAAGGGCTAGTGCCCGATTCGACTACAAAGACCGGCCCAGAATCGGAAACAGCTTGAGCAAGCCGCCAGCCATGACCTCGATGGCCAGCGCTGCCAGGATCAGGCCCATCAACCGGGTCATCACGTTGATGCCGGTCTTGCCCAGCACGCGGGCAATCGGGTCGGCCAGCGCAAAACAGACGGCCGTGGCCAGGCCGATCACCACGCCGTAACCGACCAGCATGCTGAGCTGGAGAAAATTCTGCGCCTTCTCCGCGTAGATCACCACGGTCGACATGGTGGCCGGGCCGGTCAGCAGGGGGATCGTCAGTGGCACCACGGCAATGCTGGCGCCCATGGCGGCTTTTTCTGCACCGTCCTCGTATTCGTTGGTCTGCGCCTTGGCTTCGGCCGGCTGGGCATTCAGCATGTTCATCGAGCTGAGCAGCAGCAGCATGCCGCCACCCACCTGAAAACTCGCCAGCGAGATGCTGAAGAAGTCCAGAATCTGCAGCCCCAGCAGCGCGCTGGTGGCAATCACCAGAAAAGCACTGAACGACGCGGTAACGATGGTGCGGCGCCGCTGCGCATGCGAAAAGCCCTGGGTGTAGTGGATGAAAAACGGAACGATGGCCAGCGGATTGACGATGGCCAGCAAGGCGACGAGCGGTTTGAAGTCCATGAACGTTCTTTTGCGGTTGGTTCGTCGAATGACGGGGGTAACCGAGGTCGTTATACATCAACCTGCTGCGAGCCCAGCCGTTTGTGCTGCTGCGGCGATTGGTGTTTTCGCAATTCATGACACCGCACCGTTCGGGCTGAGCCAGTCGAAGCCCCTCGACAGGCTAACGACACGCCAAGCTTCCCGTCGTGCGCATTTCAGTGATCGTGGCCACCTGTTTCAGCGTGATCGTTGACGGCGTTTCAGAGCCATCGTGGGCGCGCAGGGGATGCGCGTAGGCGAATTTTGTGTGACGTATCGCAGCCGGGCTATCTGGTAACGAATTCCATCAATCTCTGGCCGCACAGCGCACGAAGTCACTGGCTGGAAATGGCAGGAAGCGGCTGCATGGCCCGGCGTTATCTGTGCCCGCATCCGGTCACAAATTGGCAGTCGGGGAAATTCAGGGCGTCCCCCCTTCTGGCAGAAAAGCGGACGCTCCCGGTTTCGCCGTGAAAGTCAGTAACGCGCCTAAAACGAACGTAGCCCATAGTGGGGGGAAGCGTGTGGCAGCCGATGCCAAATAGATGCACCATGCCGATGTGGCCTTACCAATGGCAAAACTCGGCAGCTTAGGGTAAAAACGCATTTGCGAGATAAGCCCGCAATGACATGCCTGCCCTATACGCGCCATGTCCAGTAAAGAGGTTTTTGGTAAGTTCGATCCTAGGGAAGGTCTGAATAAGTCGGTCAGCAACAAATAATGCCCTTGATTCTGAACAAGCTTCAGAGGGAGCCAGACCGTGTTTTCGACTTGCGAGCTCTCGGGTCTGGACTTGATCAGAGCTTCCCTAGGGTAACAATGGCTGTTAAATTCACCTTATGAAAGAGTTGATGAAAAGCCTACCCTCCCCCTCGTGGCGCGCAGTTGCAGCAAAGCGCAATCTCTGCGCTTTCATTGCTTTTATATTGCTCGGTCATCCGGCGTTTGCACAAGAAACATCATTTCGTAGGGTTCAATTGGCTCACGGTATCTCGCTCGATATCCCGTCACATTGGACAATACTGTCACAGGATAGTCGTAGAAATCTCAGTGCAGCTGGCCAAGCAATGGCTGACAACGCGGGCATCGAGGGCCCGAGCGGTCGAAAAGAGTCGCTCCTCGCAGTGAACGCCTCACCCAGCCCGACTGGAGCAATGATTCGTGTAAGTGTTACATCGCCATCCGATTACACCCAGGCTGATCTTGCGTCTGCAACGCCTGCAGAGCTCAAAGAGCTTGGCGTCGAAATGCAGAGTATGTTCAAGAAACTTGAGGCATCTGGTGGCCCGAAAATTATTGAAATGCAAACTTTTCGAATTGATAAGTTTGATACTTATCGAGTATTGGTTATGCCGTACATTCGTGCCAGTGTGAATGGGCCTTCACCTTGGCAAGTTACCCAGTACAAGATACCTGTTTCCACTCGCCTGATTGAGATAACTCTGTCGTATAGGCAGTCGGATTCCATTGTTTGGCAGCCAATACTGGAGCGAGTAAGACGCTCGGTGCAGTATTAATGTATTCCGTTAGCAAATCGCGAAACACCGGCGATCGCAAGTGGCTGCTCGCTCTGCTTTTTAACGCCAGTTGCCTCAAACTTTAGGCTTCAAACTATGATTATCGATTGGTTGATTTACGGCATTTTCGTGTGGGGAGTAGTGGCTCTAATCAATGCTATGGCATTCAAGCAGCAGCCGGCAAACCGCCCGACCGCTTGGGTACTCACAATCGTCATCTTCTTCATCAATCTAGTCGCAATGACCGTTCTGCAACATCTTCGCTATCAGGTGATTTCGCAGGACTTGGGCCTCCAAATCAGACCAAAGGGGGCGGTTGACATAATCGGCGCCTTCACATTTTCTTTTATGTTTTTTGCGTTACTCCGAAAGAAACCCAATAGACCAGCGCTGTTGAAGGAAGAGATTCAACGCCCCATGCCAGCCGCCGCATCAGCGTCGGTGCCGACACCAGTGGTTAGTCCAACCAGTATGGCCCCTGCTGCTGCACTCAGCAAGGGTCCCGCATTAGTCGAAGCGCTGACAACAGTACCTGCAGAAGAGTTTTGGTCAGACGCACTTGCAGAGTTCGATAGCGCGTCACGGCGCAGTGGTCTCTGGGCAAGATCATTCGCCGAAGCTCAAGGAAATGAAACGCTGGCAAAGGCCAACTATTTGCGATATCGCGCCTCAGAACTTGAGCACGAAAATCAAGAGCAACTTGCTGAATGTGCGCGCGAGGCAGCACAGCTAACTAAGCTTGGTGAGCTAGCGCTTCTGTCCGAGTCGGAACGTGCCTATGCGCTACTTCCCAAGGGGATCTGCCCGAATTGCACCGCAATCGTCCCGCTGTCCTCGGAAACTTGTTCTAAGTGCACGGCCATGTTCGGTATGGGCAGCAAATGGCACCTCAAGCCCGCCGATGAATCCTGACATTTTTGATCGGTCGTTTCCTAGCGTACTGGATCCGGCCACTCATTTATAACTTTAGCAACCAAAGCAAATATCAATGATGATCGAAAATCTGTCTGCACTTTCAAACTTAGCAACCGCTGTAGCTGTAATTGTTGCCGCGTGGCAGCTCCTGCTGTCTCAAAAGCAGTCTGTTACCACTTTTGAGGATTCTCTTGCAAAGGAGTACCGTGACATCGCCGCGACGCTCCCGGTTGAGGCACTTCTTGGGGAGCCACTCAGTGACTCTGACCACAGAGACAAGTTCGATGAGTTTTACCGCTACTTTGACTTATGCAACCAGCAGGTCTTTCTGAGGCAGTCAGGCCGCGTGTCGGACAAGACTTGGGAGTTTTGGAAAGATGGTATCGGTTCGAACCTCAAGCGCCCCGCATTCGCAAGAGCGTGGTCCGAGGTGGCTGCGCGGTGTAATGGTGACTTTTCCGAACTGCGCTCCATATTTCCACCGGAATAATTGGGCTCAGAACTGCGATTTCCCCATTGTTGACGCTTACGCAAAGTTGACACAGGCGATCGAAGAAATGGACCGTGGTGAATGGCCGCTCATGGCCCATGGTGTAATTTGACGGTGATTCGTTGAACGTCGGTAACCGCAGCATAGAAGTCGGTGGGCTTGCCAGAGCTGGTTTTGGCCCTCGTTTCGATTCTCGTATGGGGGGGTTATCCCGAGCGGGGTCGGCAGCGGGATTCCGGCGGAGAAAGTCGAAGTGAATCACCGGGTTACCTGCGGGAGCGACCCAACTCGGGCCGAACATCACCGCCTGGTCATCGCAGCCCGAATTGCACGCGTGCCTAGGTGACCGGAACCCAAAGCAGAGACATCCTCTCGCCAACGCGGCGGCCATGGATCAGGGTTATCTGATTCAACGTGAGTTGAGGACACAACTGGCGAGCGATGGCAAGTGCAGCACCGGCTTCGACAAGGCATCCTTGGCGGTCTAAAACCACAGCTTCGAGAACGCGCGCCAGATGGAACCTTGAATCACGCCGACTCGAAGTGCGTGCCTCTGCCAGGGCTTCGTCCAAAAGGTCAGCCCTTAACAGGAAGAGACCCAGTGCCCAGCCCCAAAAACCAAGACGCCGATCTCGTGGGCTGATCTTCATTCCAAATCGCATTTTCTCGATGCCTGCCTCGAATTTTCCCGTCAGGGCCAACGCGGCTCCCAACGCGACATGCGCCTGGGCATTGCTGGGGTCGATCTCCAGCGCCTGGTGAAGAATTTCAATGCCCCGGGCGTGATGCCCCAGGTCGCACAGGGCGCAACCGGCGTAGCCCAATACCTCGGAGCTTCCGTCATCCAGTCCAATCGCGTGGTTGGCGGCGACCAGCGCATCGTTCACCAGACTCGCAGAGTCAGGCAGCAATCCGATATTCCTGGCCAATGCGGTCAACAAAGCGTAGTGGGCATGCCCCAGACCAAATGCGGGGTCAAGGGCCACGCTCTTTTGAAGCTGCGACCGCGCCTCGGCCATGGCGTCCTTCCCCCAACCCTGCATCGCAATTGCCCCAACAGCCTGATGGTAGTGGGCCCATGCATCCTGGTTTTCCGGGCGCTGACGGCGTATGTGGGCAATTTCTGCGCGGGTCAGTTCAGGTTCAAGCTCCGAAATAATGCCTCGCACGATATCTTCCTGCAAATCGACAGCCTCGTCACGACGGCTATCGAAGCGACCGCTCCACAGGACGCGCCCCGATGCTGCGTCGGTGAGCTGTGTCGAAATCCGAAGGACATCACCCTTCAGACGTACGCTGCCCTCGACCACAAAACGAACGCCGAGCTGAAGGGCGACTTCCGGCAGACTGACACCCTGTCCACGAAAGGCGAAAGACGACGCGCGCGAGATCAGCAAAAAGCCCGGGACACGCGCCAACAGGGCGATGACGTCCTCAGCCAAGCCATTGGCCAGAAAGTGGATACCGGCGTCATCGGACAGCACGTTGAAGGGCAGCACCGCAATCGTGGGCTTGTCGATCGCTGCTGCGCGGGGCTCGCGGGGCTGATGCATCCCACTTTGAAGTGACGCGCCGCCATGCCTGACGTCCAGAGCAAACCGATAACCCCGTCCTCGAATCGTGGTGATTGCCTTGGGGCCCAACAGCTTGCGCAGAGCCGACACCTGAACCGACAAATTGTTTTCCTCAACCACCAGGCCAGGCCAGACGATTTCAAGCACCTCAAGCTTGGAGATCACCCGGTCCCGGTGAGCCAGCAGGCACAAGAGCAGATCGAAAGCACGGGCACCCACCACCGCCGGCACACCCTCCACCAGCAACAGCCGCTCGGCCGGTCTGACTTCACAGCGATCAAAGTGGTAGTGGTTTTGCATGAGCCCTTCTGGACGAACGCTTGCTTAGGAAGATTTAGCAGATTCTTAAGAAGTTTAAAGGACGGGGACGGGCTTGCCCTGTACCGTGGAGTCTCAATCCACTTTTCAAAAGAAATCCTTATGCCCAAATACGTAATTGAGCGCGCCATCCCCAATATTGGCGCAGTCAGTGCCGGTGATCTTCAGGCCATTTCCCAGAAGTCGTGCGGCGTGCTGCGCGACATGGGGCCAGAAGTGCAATGGGTTCATAGCTACGTGACGGGGGACAAGATTTACTGCGTCTACAACGCTACCAGTGAAGAATTGGTACGCGAACACGCCCGACTGGGAGGGTTTCCGGCAGACAGCGTGGCGCGCGTAGTGACAACCATCGATCCAACTACGGCCGAGGTGTGAGCTACAGGCCTTCCTCGAAATACCTTGAAATCGGTGTCACGCGCAGTGGATCACGGAGCCCAAGCAACATCGCCGCAGAGACCTAAATGCCGTCGGCACCCCTTAATTTGGAGAGTTACCATGAAAAAAATCAGTGTCTACGAAGCCCAGGTGGCCTTGCGAGCCCAATACAAGGAGACACCAGAATTGGCCATGGTCACAGACTATGCGATGACGGGCGGAATCGATCCGTCTGACCCGTTTCATGCGCAGGTAACGCCGATGGACGGGGGCGGGGTTTCTGTGCCTATTGGCGTGCATCGGGCCGTTGGTGGCCCCTATGACGCGCCGTGCCCTGGTGACATGCTGTGCGCCGCCTTGGCGGCATGCCAGGATTCGTCTGTCAGGATGGTGGCCAATCTGCTTGGGATCGAATTGATCGCTTTGAAAGTTCGAGTCAAAGCAATCGTCGACGTGCGCGGAGCGATGGGCATGCAAAAAGATGTCCCCGTCGGCTTCCAATCCATGACGTGCGATATTGATATCAAGGCCAAGGATGGTACGCCCCCCGAAATGCTGGAAAAACTCTGCATTGCTGCAGAAAGATGCTGTGTGGTTCAGCATACGCTGCGTCACCCACCTCTCATTCAGACCACGTTTCATACCTGACGCGCACCATGCAACATGGATAACGGGAGTGTAAGAAGTTTTGAATCGGCACTTTTGCGTTTTGCTGGTCAGTCGTCGGTCGGCGACCGCCGCGCTCGGTACGCGAAAAGCGCCTCCTACCGCCGCGCACAACCTTTAATAGTCAGCTCCACTCCGCTTCCCAGTGCTCAGCATCGATCATGTTGGGGAGCCAACCAGGACTCGAACCTACAGGAGGTGATATTCTCGAAAAAGCAGTCAAGACAGGATGGCCACGCGGCTACAGCCGTCACTTTCTGCCCATAAACGCTCGCCTACCTGCCACCCGCCACATCCAGCATCGCCCCCGTGGTGTAGCTGGATTCTTCCGACATCAGCCACACAATGGCGCGCGCCACTTCTTCGGCGGTGCCGGCGCGCTGCATGGGCACCTGCGGCGCCAAGTCGCGCGCACGATCCGGCAAGCCGCCCGAGGCGTGGATCTCGGTTTCGATGATGCCCGGGCGCACGGCGTTGACACGGATGCCTTCGGCGGCGACTTCCTTGGCCAGGCCGATGGTGAAGGTATCCACGGCGCCCTTGGAGGCCGCATAGTCCACATACTGGCCGGGTGCGCCGAGCCGCGCCGCCGCGCTGGAGACGTTGACAATCGCGCCACCATCGCCGCCATAACGCGTGCTCATGCGTTTGACCGCTTCGCGCGCGCAGACCATGGTGCCGATCACGTTGATGTCGAACATGCGTTTGAGGCGCGCCACGCTCATGGCGTCCACGCGCTCGGTGCGGTCCACCACGCCGGCGTTGTTGACCAGTGCGGTGAGCCGGCCGAGCTTGGCATCGACTTTTTCAAACATCGCCAGCACCTGGCTTTCCTCGGCCACGTCGGCCTGCACCGTGATGGCCGTGCCGCCGCCCTGGCGAATCTGCCGCACCACCTCGTCGGCGGCCAGTGAGTTGGCGCTGTAATTGACTGCTACGGCGTAGCCGGCGCGGGCGGCCAGCAGGGCAGTCGCCGCGCCTATGCCGCGTGAACCCCCGGTAATCAAAACAATGTTGGACAAAGCCGGTCTCCAGCAAAAAAAAGCAATCCCGGTTACAAACCGGGTTGACCTCGAATCTACATCAATCGGCCGCAACGGCCACAACAGGAGCCGGCCTTGGGCGCGAACATCGATTACTACTTCACTGCGCAAAGCCCCTGGACCTATCTCGGCCACGAGCGTTTCCTGGACATCGCGCAACGCGCTGGGGCCACCGTGCGCGTGTTTCCGGTGGACTTTGGCAAGATTTTCCCGATTTCCGGTGGCTTGCCGCTGGGCCAGCGCGCGCCGCAGCGGCAAGCCTACCGCCTGGTGGAGCTGAAACGCTTCAGCGAACACCATGGCGTGCCGCTTAATCTCCATCCCAAGTTTTTTCCCGTCGCGGGTGATCCGGCCGCGCGCCTGATCACCGCGGTAGACCAGGCCGACGGCAACGCTGCGGCCCTGGGCCTGGCGGGTGCCATTTTTACGGCGGTCTGGGCCGAAGATCGCAACATTGCCGATGACCAGACACTGGCCGACCTGCTGCGGGAAGGCGGGCTGGATGCCGCGCGGCTGGCGCAGTCGCGCGACGCCGCCGTGCAGCAGCGTTACGAGGCGCAGACCCAGCAGGCGATCGACGCCGGGGTGTTCGGCGCGCCCAGTTACGTCGTCGGTGGCGAGATTTTCTGGGGCCAGGACCGGCTGGACCTGCTTGAGAAAAAACTCGCAGCCAAGTAAATTTTGATGCGTTAACCAGCAACACAACAGGAGACTTCCGCCATGGGCAAATTCATCAACCTCACTTCCGCCGACGGTTTTGTTTTTCCGGCCTACGTGGCTGAACCGGCCGGCACGCCGAAAGCCGCCGTAGTGGTGCTGCAGGAAATTTTCGGCGTCAATTCACACATCCGCTCGGTCGCCGACGGCTACGCAGCGGCCGGTTACCTGGCGGTGGCGCCAGCCACCTTCCACCGCGTCAAGCCGGACGTAGACCTGGGCTACACCGAGGCCGACATGAACGCCGGTTTTGCGCTGAAAACCGCGGTCGAAGCCCTGCCTGAGCCCGGTGTGTTGCAGGATGTGCAGGCGGCCATCAACCATGCGGCACAAAGCACAGGCGGCAAGGTCGGCATCGTTGGTTATTGCTGGGGCGGCCTGCTGACCTGGCGCGCGGCCGCTGGCCTGTCGGGCCTGTCGGCGGCTGTGCCTTATTACGGCGGCGGCATGACCGTGGGCGAGGAGCCTGCGCGCCAGCCGGCCTGCCCGGTGATGGTCCATTTTGGCGACCAGGACCACTGGATCCCGATGGACACGATTGAAACCTTCAAAAAGGCCCAGCCCGGTGTGCAGGTGTTTGTCTATGAAGCCAACCACGGCTTCAACTGCGACCAGCGCGGCTCGTACGACGAAGCTGCGGCCAAGCTTGCCAAAGAGCGCACGCTGGCCTTTTTTGCCCAACACCTGACCTGATCATGGCTTGCGGCCGGAGTTTCAAGCCTTTTTGGCCTCCAGCCCTTGTGTGGCGGGCGCAAGCAGCTATTGTTTTGATAGTAGCTTCCGCCTGCGCCCAAGCCACCGACTACAGCGGCCCGCTGTTCGACGCCCACCTGCACTACAACGACGAAGCCCAGCAAGCGCATCCGCTGGCCGATGTGTTGGCGCGCATGCAGCGTAGCGGCGTCAAGGCCATCATTGCCAACTCGCGCCCCAACGACGGCACCAAGGCGCTGGTGGCTTCCGAGCTGACGGCGCGCGCCGGTGTGACTGTGGTGCCTTTCATCCGCCTGTACCGCAATCGCGCCGACTACGACAACTGGTTTCGAGATGAGACGATTTACGAGATGGTGCAGACCGAGTTTGCGCGCGGGGTCAGCGGCGCCCAGGCCGGGCCGTACAAAGGCATTGGCGAATTTCATTTGTACGACAGCGCCAACGCCAACGGACCGGTCGCGAAAAAGCTGATGCAGTTCGCGGAGAAAAACAAACTCGCGGTGCTGTCGCATGTGGACGACGTTGCCATTGACCTGCTGATGGCGCACGCACCCAACGCCCGGCTGATCTGGGCGCATACCGGCATAGGCGGCGTGCCCGTGGCGCGGGTGGATGCGCTGTTCGCCAGATACCCGACGCTGATGGGTGAGCTGTCGTACCGGCCGGGCCTGACCTGCGATGCGGGCAAGCTGTGTCCGGAGTGGCGCGCTCTGCTGCTCAAGTACCCGGGGCGTTTCATGATCGGCTCCGACACCTGGGTCAACCAGCGCTGGCAGTATTACGACGAGCTCATGAAAGGCTACCGCGTCTGGCTCGGCGACCTGCCACCCGATGTGGCGCGCAAGATCGGCTGGGACAACGGTGCCAGCCTGTTCGGCGTCAAGGTGCCATGATCCAGCGCCATGATTTCGTGCTGACCGATTAAATCAGGCGCAAATGGCTGCGAGGCCTTCACGCGCCCGGGCAAGCAGACTACCCCGACGATCAGCGTACTACTTGGTGAATTTGCAGCAATGGGCAATGGATCGCGACGACTGCGCCAGGGTAGGGCTGTGCCCGCAGCCCAGCGTTCCATGTCGTTTGTGCCGGTGGACGGAAAACCTTGTGAATTCAGATCTCCACACCAAGGAAAAGCACTGCTCTTGAGGACGCTTTTCGGCTGCATGGCCATTTGCATTGCCCGCTTGACGACACAGTGGGCGCCCGCCGTGTGGTGGCCCATCCGCTGGGCGACGCGCGCAAAAACGAGCAGCTGTTTTTCAAGCCTCTAAGCTGCATCACCGAGTAAGTGATTTGGGGCTGAAGGTCTCAATTGCCTTAAAATGCTACCAATCAGTACAAACAAAGACCCTACAGTTCACAAAGATACTCGTTGGCCTCTACAGTCCGCTGACACCAGCTTTTGGTGTGTTTGCAAACCTCACCCAAATAGGAATACATCATGAAAAAATCACTCGTTGCATTGGCATTGACTGTTGGCGTTGCAATTTCTGCACACGCGGCTGACATCGTTGACACCGCCATCAAGGCAGGTAACTTCAAAACTCTGGTTGCCGCTGTTCAAGCCGCCGGTTTGGTAGAAACCCTCAAAGGCCCTGGCCCGTTCACCGTGTTTGCACCGACGGACGAAGCTTTCGCCAAAATCCCCAAAGCGACCCTTGACGGTTTGCTCAAAGACAAAGCTGCCCTGTCCAAAATCCTGACGTACCACGTCGTGGCCGGCAAAGTCATGGCCAAGGACGTCAAGCCAGGCATGGTCAAAACCGTACAAGGCCAGGACATCACTCTGGCCACCGCAGGCGGCGTGACCGTCAATGGCGCCAAAGTAGTTGCCGCCGACGTGGCTGCCAGCAATGGCGTGATCCACGCGATTGACACCGTGATCATGCCCAAGTAATTGTATTTCGGGTGACCGGGATGCTATTGATTAAATAGCTGCTTGCGCCCGTATTTTTTGGGCTAAAGGCCGATTTGATGCTTGAAAAAAGGCGGCAAATCGGCTTTTTCCGTTGGTCTAACGGTCTCATTCCTGTGCTGATCGACGGCGATCTGGTGCTGTACGAGACGGCCGCGATTTGCCTGCACCTGTGCGATACCCACCCCGAGGCCCATCTGGCACCGCCAATGGGCACGGCAGAACGCGCGCATTTCTACAAGTGGCTGATGTGGCTGACCAACACCCTGCAGGCCACGCTGATCACCTATTTCTATCCTGATCGCTCGGTGTTACCCGGCAACACAGCGGGCGCGGCCGAGGTCAAGGCGCAGGCCGAAGCCAGAATGGGCGCGATGCTCGACCAGCTGGATGCCGAGCTGGCGCGCCACGGCGGGCCGTGGTTTGCCGGGGAGCGCTACAGCGCGCTCGACGCCTATGTATTCACGCTGTGTCGCTGGACACGCAATTTCGCGTCGCCCGCGGCCCGCACCCGGCCGCAGCTCGGGCCCTATCTGCAACGCATGCTGGCAAGGCCGGCGGTGCAGCGCGTGTTGGCGGCCGAGGCGCTGGCACCGCCATTTGTCTGATGCCGCTTCGCGTTCAAAATTACAAGACCGTTTGCACTGAGCCTGGCCTGTCTCGAGCTTGCCGGAGGGGTGACCTGCCAGCCTGGGCTTCGACAGGCTCAGCCCGAACGGTGATGGAGGCTTGTACGCAATGGAGTATCAGGGCCAGGTGCTGATCGCGGCGTTCAGCGCGCGGTTCTGGCCAGGTAGCGCTTGCGCCAGAAGATCGCCACCACCACAAGTACCAGCAGCACCATGAAGCCAACGGTCCACCAGAACCCGGTGGAGGTGTGGATGATGGGCATGAACTCGAAGTTCATGCCAAAAAAGCCGGTGATCAGGTTCAGGGGCAGAAACACGGCAGTCAGCGCTGTCAGCGTGCGCATGATGTCGTTGGTGCGGTTGCTTTGCGCGCTGAAGTGGATCTGCACCACGGTTTCGGCGGACTGCTCGAGCCGGCGCGCGTGGTGCACCACGCGTTCGATGTGTTCGATCACGTCGCGCGCGCGCGCCACCAGCTGGTCGCGCCGGCTCTGCGCGAGCTGGGCATCGACGGCAAACGACGACATCGGCTGCTCGCGCAATGAATCGAGCCATTCCTGCATCGCGTCGTGCTGCTCGTCGCACAGGTCTTCCAGCACATGCAGCTGGCTGCGCGCGCCCATCAGCGAACCCCAGTTGGTGAAGCGCGAATTAGGCTTGAGCAGCTCGGCCTGCCAGTGCTCAAGCTGGGTCGTGAGCTCTTTGCGCACGTCGAGGTAGCTGTCCACCATGGCGTTGACCATGCGCAGCACCAGGTCGGCCGGGCTCGATGGAACACGGCTGCGCGCCGAAGTGGCGTCCACGCTGAAGCGGGCGTCGGTCAGCGAGCGCTCGATGAAACTTTTGGCGGTATAGCAGCCACGCGGGTGCACGCTGACCAGCAGCCGGTCGAACACCACAAAACCCACGGCCCGGGAACTGATGCGGTTGAAGGCTGGCAGGCCGCCGCGCGGCTTGTTGCGCGGCTGGCCCCCCGGGCCGTGGTAGGCCGCGACGGCGGCTTCGTGCTCCACTTCGGCGCTTGTTTCGGCCTGGGTGGCGAGCCGCCGGAAGATGATCAGGTCGTAGATCGAGGTGAAGTCGTAATGCGAGGGATGGACGGCGTTGCCCAGATCCTGGCGGTGCAGGTCCAGCAGGGCGGAGCCGCCCAGTTGCTGGGCCGCCTGCTGCAGCAGCGGCTGGTGGGTTTCGAATTCGTCGCGGTCGAAAAATATCCAGACAAAACCGTCGGACGGCGCCCTGTCAGGCAGGGCGTCCGAGAAGCGCAGGCTGTCGGCGGTGAATTCAACAATTTGCACGGTGTCCGTCCGGTTTTAGGTTAAATCGGGCCACAACCCTTACCCAGTCTTCGCAGACAGCTATTTATTTTTTAGCAGGCGCGCGGCGGCCATGGCAAAGTAGGTCAGCACGCCGTCGGCCCCGGCGCGCTTGAAGGCCAGCAGACTCTCCATCATGACCGCATCGTGGTCCAGCCAGCCGTTTTGCGCGGCAGCTTTCAGCATCGCGTATTCGCCGCTGACCTGGTAGGCGAAGGTTGGCACGCCAAACTCGTCTTTGACGCGGCGCACCACGTCCAGGTAGGGCATGCCGGGTTTGACCATCACCATATCGGCACCTTCGGCGATGTCCATCGCTACCTCGCGCAAGGCTTCGTTGCTGTTGCCGGGGTCCATCTGGTAGACCTTTTTGTCGGCCTTGCCGAGGTTGCCGGCCGAGCCCACCGCGTCGCGGAAAGGACCATAAAACGCGCTCGCATATTTGGCGCTGTAGGCCATGATGCGCGTGTGGATCAGCTTGCGTGATTCGAGCGCGTTGCGGATCGCGCCGATGCGGCCGTCCATCATGTCGCTGGGCGCGACGATGTCCACGCCAGCCTCGGCCTGCACCAGTGCCTGGCCGACCAGCAGCTCAATGGTCTCGTCATTGAGGATGTAGCCGGTCTCTTTGTCAGGCAGGCCGTCCTGCCCATGGCTGGTGAAAGGGTCCAGCGCCACGTCGGTCATCACGCCGAGTTCGGGGAAACGCTTTTTCAGCTCGCGCACGACACGCGGCACCAGGCCGTCGGGGTTCAGTGCTTCCTTGCCGTCCCAGGTCTTGAGCGAAGCGTCGATCACCGGAAACAGCGCCATCACCGGGATGCCGAGCTGTACGCACTCTTCGGCCACTGGCAGCAGCAAGTCCAGGCTCAGCCGTTCCACGCCGGGCATGGACGCGATGGGCTCGCGGCGCTGGCTGTCCTCGGTGACAAACACCGGGTAAATCAGGTCGTGCGGGCTCAGAGCGTTTTCACGCACCAGGTTGCGGGTAAAGCTGTCGCGGCGCAGGCGGCGCGGCCGGCCGGAAGGATAGGGGGCGTGGACTGTCATCGGCAAATTGTGCCAAAGCTTTGGGGTTGCGCCGCGGAAAAATTTGAAGACCTGTTTGCGCTGCGCGCGCGGGACAGGACGCGTGGGCAAAAAAATGCCCGGATGACGCGAGGTCAGCCGGGCCTGGAAGCCTTTTTGCTGTGACACGTAAAGGCACCCGCTCAGGGAGGAAAAGCGGGGATGCTGCCACCAAGAGGTGACAACACCAAGTAATTCTAGCCACACGGACCGGATGTGACAAGGGGCGTTCTGGACAGTGTCGGGAAAGGGCTTTCCATAAAGCGCCGCTCGCTTCTCCGGCACTGGCCATGCGGGCTACACTTCGCCCATGCTCTGGGTCAAGTCACTTCACATTGTTTTTGTCGCCAGCTGGTTTGCAGGCCTGCTCTACTTGCCGCGCATTTTTGTGAACCTCGCGATGGTGCCGCCCGAGAGCGTGGCCGAGCATGAGCGCCTGATCCTGATGGCGCGCAAGTTGCTGCGTTTCACCACGATTCTGGCCGTGCCCGCGTTGGTCTTCGGCCTGTGGCTGTGGCTCGGTTACGGCATAGGGCGCGGCCCCGGCAATGGCTGGATGCACGCCAAGCTCTTGGTGGTCGCGCTGGCCATTGGCTACCACCATGCCTGCGGCCGCATGTTGTCGACTTTTGTTGAAAGGCGCAACACCCGCAGCCACGTGTGGTGGCGCTGGTTCAACGAAGTGCCGGTGTTGCTGTTGCTCGCCGCGGTGGTTCTCGTCGTCGTCAAGCCGTTCTGAGCGCTGCACATGCAGTGACACGCGACGTGCCCAACCCGAACTCACCAGCAGACGCGGACGAACCGGCTCCGCCGGGCGCGATGCGTCGCCCCCTGCAAGGGGGAAAGGAACTACACGCAGCGCAGCGTAGTGAGAACGATGGGGGTGTGCAAAAACCTCCCCTGCAAGGGGAGGCGGAATTACACGCAGCGAAGCGGAGTGAAGACGTCAGGGGTGTGCAACAAGCCATGCAGCGCAGTGAGAACGATGGGGGTGTGCCCACCAGTTCCTGGCCCCTGGCGCTGGCCACAGTCTGCCTGATCATCTATGCCAGCCTCTACCCGTTTGCCGACTGGCGCAACCAGGGCATCTCGCCGCTGAAGTTTCTGACCGCATCCCTGCCGCGCTACTGGACCGGCTTTGATGTCGGCGTCAATCTTGCCGGCTACGCGCCGCTGGGCTTCCTGCTGGCACTGACCGCGCTGCGCAGCGGCCGCGTGCGTTGGGCTGTCAGCGTCGCGGTGCTCAGCGCGGCCGCGCTGTCGCTGCTGATGGAAACCCTTCAGAGTTATCTGCCCTCGCGCGTGCCGTCCAACGTGGACTTTGCACTCAATGCCGCCGGGGCCTGGCTCGGGGCCTGCAGCGCCTGGTTGCTGGAAAAAGCCGGCGCGATTGCCCGCTGGAGCCGCGTGCGGGCGCGCTGGTTTGTGCGCGATGCGCGTGGCGCACTGGTGCTGCTGGCGCTGTGGCCGGTGGCGCTGCTGTTTCCGGCATCCGTACCGTTGGGACTGGGCCAGGTGGTAGAGCGGCTGGAGTATTGGTTGGCCGACCTGCTGACCGATACGCCTTTTCTGGAGTGGCTCCCGGTGCGCGACATCGAGCTGCAACCTCTGGTGCCCGGCGCGGAGGTGATTTGCGTGGCGCTGGGTGCGCTGATTCCGTGCCTGCTCGCTTACGGCGTGGTGCGCACCCTGCCGCAGCGCGCGGCGTTTCTGGTGGCTGTGCTGGGCACCGGCATCGCCTTGACGGCCTTGTCGGCCGCGCTCAGTTATGGCCCCGACCATGCATGGGCCTGGCTGGACTTGCCGGTGCAGGTGGGCCTGGTCGGGGGCGGCGTGCTGGCGCTGCTGCTGCTGCCGGTGCCGCGCCGCGTGAGCGCCGCGGTGCTGCTGCTGGCGCTGTCCGCGCACCTGTCTTTGCTGAACCAGGCGCCGGTCGGCCCTTACTTTGCCGAGACCCTGCAAATTTGGGAGCAAGGGCGCTTTGTGCGTTTCAACGGGCTGGCGCAGTGGCTGGGCTGGCTCTGGCCGTTTGCCGCGCTGAGTTACGTGCTGGTGCGTTTGTCCATGCGCAAGCCAGGCGAGGCGGTCGAAAGTAAAATAGGGGCATGAACCCCCTCAGCGCCCCAAGCGCGGCCCAGGCCGCAACACCTCACTCCTACTACGAACGGCACATTTTCTTTTGCCTGAACCAGCGTGACGGTGGCGAGGGCTGCTGTGCCAACCACAGGGCCCAGGAAGGGTTTGACCGCTGCAAGTCGCAGGTCAAGGCCGCAGGGCTGGCCGGACCGGGCAAGGTGCGCGTCAACAAGGCCGGCTGCCTGGACCGTTGCGCGGCCGGACCTGTGGCCGTGGTCTATCCCGAGGCGGTTTGGTACACCTATGTGGACGCGCATGACATTGATGAAATCGTCGAGTCGCACCTTCAACGCGGCCAGGTGGTTGAGCGCCTGCTCATCCCCAGCCACCTCGGGCGTTGACCCGGCGTCGCAGAATTCTGAACGATTTGTGCCGTCAGCCCTTGCTGGGCGCGCGCAAGCAGCTATTGATTCAATAGCAAACTGAGACCGCACGAAAGCAAGCCGTGAACGCCCAGACCCAAAAAACAAGTTTTGCCGGCCCCGCCGGCGCCATCGAAATGGCTCTCGACGCACCTGCAGGCGCGTCGCGTGGCGTGGCTGTGATCGCCCACCCGCATCCCCAGTTCGGCGGCACGCTGGACAACAAGGTGGTGCAGACGCTGGCGCGCGCTTTCACCCAACGCGGCTGGACGGCTGTACGCTTCAACTTCCGCGGTGTCGGTGCCAGCGAGGGCGGGTGGGACGAAGGTCGCGGCGAGATCGACGACATGCTGGCCGTCGTGCGGCACGCCGCACCGGAAGGCGCGCTGGCGCTGGCCGGATTTTCGTTTGGCGGCTTTGTCACTTCGCAGGTATTTGCGCGGCTGCAACCGGCTCGCGCGATCGATGCGCTGGTGTTGGTGGCGCCGGCGGTCAGCCGTTTTGCCGTGGCGGATATCCCTGAGGCGGTGCATGCGCAGACCCTGGTGATCCATGGGGAGCAGGACGACACCGTGCCGCTACAGGCGGTGATGGACTGGGCGCGACCCCAGCTACTGCCTGTTACGGTTGTTCCCGGTGGCAGTCATTTCTTTCATGGACAATTGCCGCTGCTGAAAAGTCTGGTCGCGCGCCATCTGCGCTGACCGGTTTCCTGCCCCCTCTTGCCGTTTCCCCAACCCCTCCCACTTCAGGTCCTCATTTTTCATGCATGGTTTTCTGACAGCTTTCCGCGGCCTGGCCGCTCCCCTGGTTTTTGTTGCCACCACGTGTTTTCTGTCGGTGGTGCAAGCCCAGATGCCGCAGCCGCCCGAAGTGGCTGCCCGCTCCTACTTGCTGCTCGACATCACGGCTAACCAGATCCTGGCAGCCAAGGACATCGACTCCCCGGTTGAACCGGCTTCGCTGACCAAACTGATGACCGAATACCTGGTGTTTGACGCACTGAAGTCGAAAAAAATCGATCTCAAGCAGACCTTCAGCGTCAGCGAGCGCGCCTGGAAGATGCCTGGCTCCCGCATGTTCATCGACCCCAAGATGAAGGTGCCTGTGGAAGACCTGATCAAGGGCATGATCGTCCAGTCGGGCAATGACGCCACCATGGCGCTGGCTGAGGGCGTGGGCGGGACCGCCGAAAACTTCGTCAAGCTCATGAACGAACAGGCGAAGGCGCTGGGCATGACATCGACCAGCTACAAAAACCCGGAGGGCCTGACCGAGCCTGGCCACACCACGACGGCGCGAGACCTGAGCATCCTGTCAACCCGACTGATGCAGGACTTCCCCGACTACATGGGTTTCTCGGCCATCAAGAAGTACCGCTACCCCGGTACGCCCGCCGCCAACGACACCAACCGCAACACCCTGCTGTTTCGCGACCCGACCGTGGATGGCCTGAAAACCGGCTACACCAATGCCGCGGGTTACTGCATGATCGCCACCGCGAAACGCGATTTCCCCAATCTGGGCGCCGCCGGCGCTCCGGGCAGTCGGCGCCTGATGGCCATCGTGCTGGGCGCCGCCAGCGACAGCGACCGGGCCAACGAGTCTCAAAAACTGCTCAATTGGGGCTACACCGCGTTTGAAGCGGTCAAGCTGTTCGACGCCGGCCAGGCGGTGGCATCGCCCAGCGTCTGGAAGGGCAAATCCAGCACCGTCAAGCTCGGCCGGCCACAGGCCATCGTGATTGCCATTCCCGCCGGCAGCTCCGCCAAGGTCCAGACCCAGGTCGCCCGGCCCGACCCGCTGGTCGCGCCTTTTGTCAAGGGCCAGGCCGTCGGGACGTTGAAAGTCACGACAGACGGCGGTCAGCCCGTGGCAGACATCCCGCTGATGGCGCTGGAGGCGGTTGAGGAGGCCGGCATCCTGGGCCGCGCCTGGGATTCGATCCGGCTCTGGATCAAATAAGCCTGCCGGCGCGGTTTTCAGACCGTTCCGGGCTGTTTTCAGTGGGTGGGGGCAGGCCGGAACCATCACCTGATCCCGCCGGATTTGCAGCTGGCCGCCCAAACTGCTACACTCGAAGGCTTTTCCGGAATTCCGGGGAGATTTTCGTTTTCACATAAATATTCACGTATTTAAGTCAGTCAGACACCAGACGTTTAGGGACGTTTTACATGCCAACCATTAATCAGCTAGTCCGTCAGGGGCGCGAGGTCGAAAAGATCAAGTCCAAGAGCCCTGCGATGGAAAATTCTCCGCAGCGCCGCGGTGTGTGCACCCGTGTGTACACCACGACCCCCAAGAAGCCAAACTCTGCTCTGCGTAAAGTCGCCAAAGTGCGTCTGACCAACGGGTTTGAAATCATTTCCTACATCGGCGGCGAAGGCCACAACCTGCAGGAAAACGGCGTGGTGCTGGTTCGCGGTGGTCGTGTCAAAGACTTGCCGGGTGTGCGTTACCCCATCGTGCGTGGTTCGCTCGACTTGCAGGGCGTGAAAGACCGCAAGCAGTCGCGCTCCAAGTACGGCGCGAAAAAGCCAAAAGCCAAATAAGCCAATGTGGCTTGGCCGGTTCGGTCTGCGCAAGCAGTATCCGCGCCAAAAG